>CABUDN010000072.1 GCA_902490355.1 uncultured Oscillibacter sp. | reverse complement strand
CCCAGATCGGTACGCAGAGGCATCCGGGACTGCGGCTGGCACTTTCGCCCACAGCGCTGGGAGACGGATATGCTGCCTTGTGGGGCGGCGAGGTGAGAATGGGAGGACGACATGAACATCAAAACACTGCTGAGACGTCTTGTCAGATGGCTGGGCCTGCTGCCGGATGAGGGCATTCACTACATCGGCGGCAGCGACACTCTGCCCCCGCCCCTGACCCGGGAGGAAGAGGCGGCTCTGCTGGAACGGCTGGAAGATGAGGACGCCCGCAAAGCGCTGATTGAGCACAATCTGCGGCTGGTAGTCTACATCGCCCGGCGGTTTGAAAATACCGGCGTGGGGATTGAGGATCTGATCTCCATCGGGACCATTGGCCTGATCAAGGCCGTGGGGACATACCGCACGGACAAGAACATCAAGCTGGCCACGTATGCCTCCCGGTGCATCGAAAACGAGATTCTCATGCACCTGCGCAAAAACGCCAACCGGAAGGGAGAGGTCTCCTTTGACGAGCCCCTCAACACCGACTGGGACGGCAATGAGCTGCTGCTCTCCGATGTGCTGGGCACCGATGCCGACACGGTGATGCGGCCCATCGAGGAGGACGTGGACCGGAGCCTGCTCTCAGCGGCCATCGCGTCCCTCTCTCCCCGGGAAAAGCAGATTATCACCATGCGTTTCGGCCTGGGCGGCACCCGGGAGCAGACGCAAAAGGAAGTGGCGGACCAGCTGGGCATCTCCCAGTCCTACATCTCCCGGCTGGAAAAGCGCATCATTTCCCGGTTGAAAAAGGAAATTTTGCGCCTGAGCTGACCTTGACAAGCGTTGTGGGGTATATTATACTAAAACGGTATATTGGAACTGCGAAGAAGGGGAGCAGTACCGGCCGGCGGGAAGCCAAGAGAGGAAACGGAGGGTGGAAGTTTCCGTGACCGCGGCGGGGAAGTCGTCCCGGAGCATCGCGGCTGAAACACCAGTAAGCCGCGGCGGATCCCACCGTTACCGGGCGGCGGCGCCATGCGCCCCAAGAGCGCGGGAATTCCCGAATCCAGGTGGTACCACGGACTTTTTGTTCGCCCTGAGCCGATGCGGCTCAGGGCGTTTTTTTATGGGTTTCGGCCTGGGAACGCGGAAAACACCAACCAAACAAGGGAGAGACGAGATGAAATTTGAAGCGGAGATGAAATTGACCTACCGCCAGCTGCTGGCTCTGTACACCGTGTCGGAAAAGCTGTTCCGGCGCAAGCAGATGCTGCTGTTCCGGTTGCTGTTTTTGGCCATCGGTGTCTGGCGGACCTGGACGGCCTGGGAACAGGTGACGGCGGACGGCATGTCCTTCCGGCGGGTCAGTTACCTGATGATCGGTATTTTGTTTTTGATCGCGGGCCTGATTCCCAATCTGGTCAGCGCGGCCTTCGCCCGGATGCGGGCCATCTATACGGGCAAAATCCTCTTCGAGGGAAGCTGCCTGTATGAGGTGATCGGCGACCAGAAGATCCGTCACAACTATGACAAGGTCTATGCGCTGGTGTATTACCGGGGCTATGATTTTATTTTCCTGGATCCTCTGGCCAGTCTGGTAGTACGGCTGGATGAAGTTCCCGGCCGGGACCCGGAGGAGCTGCGGCGCTTTTTGTCCGAACAATGCAACAAACCGTATCAGCGTGTCTGATGGAGTCTATCAAAAAGGAGAATCCCCATGAACAAAGAACTACCCAAGGTGTATGAACCTCAGCAGGTGGAGTCCCGCATCTATGCGATGTGGGAAAACGCCGGCTGCTTCCGGGGTGAGCCGGACCCCGACAAGAAGCCCTTTTCCATTGTGATGCCCCCGCCCAACGTCACCGGCCAGCTGCACATGGGCCATGCCCTGGACTCCACGCTCCAGGATATCCTCACCCGCTTCAAGCGCATGCAGGGCTATTCCGCTCTGTGGCTGCCCGGCACGGACCACGCCGGCATCGCCACCCAGATCAAGGTGGAAGAGGAGCTGCGGGTCAAGGAGGGCAAGACCCGGTATGACCTGGGCCGTGAGAAGTTCCTCCAGCGGGTGTGGCAGTGGAAGGAAAAGTACGGCGGCCGCATCGTGGAGCAGCAGAAGAAACTGGGCGTCTCCTGCGATTGGAGCCGCTCCCGCTTCACCATGGATGAGGGCTGCTCCAAGGCCGTGCGGGAGACCTTCTGCGACCTGTATGAAAAGGGCCTCATTTACAAGGGCAGCCGGATCATCAACTGGTGCCCCCACTGCATCACGGCTCTTTCTGATGCCGAGGTGGAGTATCAGGACAAGCCCGGCCACCTGTGGCACATCCGCTATCCGCTCTCCGACGGTTCCGGCGATCTGGTGGTGGCCACCACCCGTCCCGAGACCATGATGGGCGATACCGGCGTGGCCGTGAACCCCGAGGATGAGCGGTTCAAGGATCTGGTGGGCAAGACCTGCATTCTGCCCATCATGAACCGGGAGATTCCCATTGTGGCCGACGAGTACGTGGAGCTGGGCTTCGGCACCGGCGCGGTGAAGATGACTCCCGCTCACGACCCCAACGACTTTGAGGTGGGCCTGCGCCACAATCTGGAGGTCATCCGCTGCATCGGCGACGACGGCAAGATCAATGAAAACGGCGACCCCTACCAGGGCATGGACCGGTATGAATGCCGCAAGCAGATCGTCAAGGATCTGGAGGAGCAGGGGTATCTCGTCAAGACCGAGCCTTACAGCCACAACGTGGGCACCTGCTACCGCTGCCACAACGACGTGGAGCCTCTGATCTCCGCGCAGTGGTTCGTGAAGATGGAGCCCCTGGCCCAGGAGGCTTTGCGCGTGGTGAAGGACGGCGAGGTGAAGTTCGTTCCCGAGCGCTTCTCCAAGACCTATGTCAACTGGATGGAGAACGTGCATGACTGGTGCATCTCCCGCCAGCTCTGGTGGGGCCACCAGATTCCCGCGTGGTACTGCGACGAGTGCGGCCACATCAACGTCTCCCGGGAGGATCCCACCCAGTGCGAAAAGTGCGGCTGCACCCATCTGACCCGGGACCCCGACGTGCTGGACACCTGGTTCTCCAGCGCTCTGTGGCCCTTCTCCACTCTGGGTTGGCCGGAAAAGACCGCGGATCTGGACTATTACTATCCCACCTCCGTCATGGTCACCGGCTATGACATCATCTTCTTCTGGGTGGCCCGGATGATTTTCTCCGGCTGCGAGCAGATGAAGAAGATCCCCTTCCACACCGTGCTGATTCACGGCCTGGTCCGGGACGACAAGGGCCGCAAGATGTCCAAGTCTCTGGGCAACGGCATCGATCCTCTGGAGATGGCCGAGAAGTACGGCGCCGACGCTCTGCGCTTCAACCTCATCACCGGCAACTCCCCGGGCAACGACACCCGGTTCTATACGGAAAAGTGCGAGGCCATGCGCAACTTCGCCAACAAGATCTGGAACGCCAGCCGGTTTGTGATGATGAACCTCACCATCGACCGCTGCACTCTGCCCGGTCGGGATCAGCTGGCCGCGGAGGACAAGTGGGTGCTCTCCAAGCTCAACACCCTCATTAAGGAAGTCACGGAGAATCTGGACAGCTACGAGATCGGCGTGGCCTCCGCCAAGGTCTATGACTTCATCTGGGATACCTACTGCGACTGGTATATCGAGCTGACCAAGACCCGCCTCAACGGCGAGGACGAGCAGGCCAAGCTGACGGCGCAGAACGTGCTCTGCTACGTGCTCACCCAGCTTTTGAAGCTGCTCCATCCCTTCATGCCTTTCATCACGGAGGAGATTTTCCAGGCTCTGCCCCATGAAGGCGACTTCATCATGACTTCCCAGTGGCCGGAGTACCGTCCGGAGCTGTCCTTCCCCGAGGAGGAGAGCGCTATGGAGGCCGTGATGGACACCATCAAGGCCATCCGGACCCGGCGCGCCGAAATGAACGTGCCCCCCTCCAAGAAGGCGGAGGTGCTGCTGGTCACAGCCACACCGGAGATCTACACCCAGGGCCTGCACTTCCTGGAGCGTCTGGCCTATGCCAGCAGTGTGACCTTCTCCCAGACCGCCCCGGCCGATGTTTCCGGTCAGGTCAGCGTGGTCACGGCCAACGCCACGGCCTATATGCCTCTGGCGGAGCTGGTGGATCTGGCCGCGGAGCGGGAGCGCATAGCCAAGGAAAAGGAGAAGGCGGAAAACGGCCTGCGTATTGTGGAGCAGAAGCTCTCCAATGAGAAGTTTGTCTCCAAGGCGCCGGAAGCCGTGGTCAACGCCGAGAAGGAAAAGGCTGCCAAATACCGCGAGCTCATTGCCAAGCTGGAGGAATCCGCCCGGGCGATGGAGCTGTAAGCCATTGCAATTGAAAAGCGCCCCTGCCGAGCAGGGGCGCTTTTTGCTTGGAAAAGGCCGGAAAAGTTTCCCGGGAAAGGAAAACCGTTTCGACAAAATCCAGAAATTGGACATGATATCATCATCACCGTAAGGGAAAAGACCTTGCGGTGATTTTTTTCGCCTGCAGGGAGAACGATACGAAAGAGGGGACTTCCATGGAATTACAGGTGAAAAGTGCGGACCGGAATCTGCTGCTGGAAATCAGCGGGGAGCTGGACCATCACGGCGCCCGCAATGCTCTGCGGGAGGTGGAGCAGGCCATCGACGCGGCTCTGCCCAAGAAGCTGGTGATGGATCTGAGCGGCGTGACGTTTATGGACAGCTCAGGAATCGCGCTGATTCTGCGCACACAGCAGAAAATGCAGCTGCTGGATGGAAGCATGCTGGTGTGCAATGTGCCTTCCCAGGCCCGGCGGGTTCTGGATGCGGCAGGCATTGGCCGGCTGGTGACAATACGGTGAAAGAGAGGATTACATAATGAGAACAAGAGCATCTAATGAGGCGGTTGTGGAGTTTCCCAGCCGCAGCAGCAATGAGGGCTTTGCCCGGGCGGCGGCCGCCTGCTTCGCCTCCCAGATGGACCCCACTCTCAACGAGCTGGAGGACATCAAAACCGCCGTCAGCGAGGCGGTGACCAACGCCATTGTTCATGCCTATCCGGACTCCATCGGCAAGGTGGTGCTCAAGCTGCGGATCTGCCCGGGCAATGTGCTGGAGCTGACGGTGAAGGACCACGGCCGGGGAATTCCCGACGTGGACAAGGCCCGGCAGCCCATGTACACCACCGGCGGGGAAGAGCGCAGCGGCATGGGCTTTACGATTATGGAGAGCTTCATGGACCAGCTGACGGTGCGTTCCGTACCGGGGAAGGGGACCAGCGTGGTGATGCGCAAGCGGCTGGCCCCCCGCATGAAGCAAGGAAAATGAGCGCGGCGCTGGAGGTGCTGCGGGCGGCCCAGCAAGGGGACCGGGAGGCCTGCGAACAGGCGGTGCTGGAGAATAACGGCCTGATCTGGAGCATTGTGCGGCGGTACTACGGCCGGGGCGTGGACCCGGATGATCTGTACCAGCTGGGATGCCTGGGCTTTTTGAAGGCGGTACAGGGGTTCGACTTCTCCTACGGCACCTGTTTTTCCACCTATGCCGTGCCCAAGATCGCCGGGGAGATTCGCCGCTTCCTGCGGGACGATGGTGCCGTGAAAGTGGGACGTAGCATGCGGGAGCAGGCGCAAACCCTTTACACTGTTCGGGAACGTCTGCGCCAG
This sequence comes from uncultured Oscillibacter sp., assembly GCA_902490355.1. Lineage (GTDB taxonomy): Bacteria > Bacillota > Clostridia > Oscillospirales > Oscillospiraceae > Oscillibacter. Next base: position 7,159 of record CABUDN010000072.1, on the reverse strand, counting down.
ACGCTGGGCCGGGAGCCGGTGCTCTCCGAGCTCTCGGAGGCCACGGGCCTGGCGCCGGAGGAGATTGCCCGGACGGAACTGGCCACCAACGCGCCGGAGTCTTTGCAGCAGGAGATGGCCGACGGTCTGACGCTGGAGGGGACTCTGGGCACCGAGGCCCCGGAGGAGGGGCTGGTGGAGCGGATCGCCCTGCGGGAGGCCATCGACCATCTGCCGGAAAAGGAACGGATGACGATTCTGCTGCGCTATTTCAAAGGGATGACCCAGGAACAGACCGCCCGGGTGCTGGGGGTATCCCAGGTGCAGGTTTCGCGGCTGGAGCGCCGGGGGCTGGGACACCTGCGGGAGAGCTTTGAGGTGTGAAGAAGCTGGCGTCCTGAAACTCCGTCATGGTGGACCAGTAGCGCTTGGGCATGTGGGTCATGCGGCAGCGGGGGTTGTCCCGCTCCCGGATGGCAATGGTGTCGTAAAACCGCTTCCACAGCGTACGGTAGCGGGCCTCGGCCTCATCCGGCGGCGCCATTTGAAAGTCTGCCAGAGGGCGGATTACCGCCTGTCCGGCGGCGTGCAGGAGGGCCTCGTGGTGGGTCCGGTCGTAGAGGAAAAAGGCCTCCTGGGGATAGCGGGCGCAGAAGTGGCTGCGCAGCAGGGGCAGGACACGGTTTTTCGGTTCGATTTCCCCGCCCAGGACGCCGCCCAGATCGGAAAAGCGCACAAAGCCTTTGAGAACGTGGACCTCGCCCTCCAGGTGGCGCACAGCCCGGAACACCGGATAGACGGCCGGATGGGAACGATCCCGCAAAAAGCCCGGGCCTTCCTCTAAAAGCGTGGTCACCAGGTTTAAAAGAGCCAGCTCCCGGTCGGGCAGGCACGTTAAAAAGCCCCGCTGCAGCAGCCGGGCTCCATAGGGAGACAGGGTCAGGACCTTGCGCAGAACCCGCCGGGCGTGGGCCGGATCGGTGGGAATGAAGCGGCAGGGAAAGAGTGTGGGAGGGAAGTCCTCATCGCGGCAGATCGCGATGGGGACTTCCTTATTGGCATAGCGGGCAAAGACGCAGCTGAGGAATCCGTCAAAGCTGCCGTCATAGGTATAGACCACTTCACTCATGGTGTCTCCTTTATCCAACGGGATCGAACAGGGAAAGCTGCTCCATGGGAGGCAGCTGCGGGCGCTCCGCGGCAACCAGGTAGCGCAGGAGGCTGTCCTGGGAAAAGCGAAGCCCTTCGGGCATTTTCCCATTCACGGTCAGGAAGTACTGGGCCCGCTTCATCACCACCCCCAGACGGCGCAGGTTCTCGGTGCGCAGTTTGCCGGTCCGGCGGGCGGAGAGAATCCGGCGGGCGGAGAGGACGCCTACCCCGGGGACCCGGAGCAGGGCTTCATAGTCGGCGGTGTTGACCTCCACCGGGAAAAACTCCGGATGGGCCAGGGCCCAGCTGCACTTGGGGTCCACCCGGGGATCGAAGTCGGGATGCGCCTCATCCAGCAGTTCCTCGGCCCGGAAGCCGTAAAACCGCAGCAGCCAGTCCGCCTGATAGAGCCGGTGTTCCCGCAGCAGGGGCGGCTTGACGGTTTTGGCCGGAAGCAGGGCGTGCTCCACCACCGGGACATAGGCGGAATAGAACACACGTTTGAGTTGGTAGCGATCATACAGTCCCTGGGTCAGGCGCAGGATGTGCAGATCGCTTTCCGGCGTGGCGCCCACAATCAGCTGGGTGCTCTGTCCGGCAGGAGCAAAGCGGGGAGCGTGGCGGTATTTGGCCAGTTCCTCCCGGCACTGATGACCCCGGGTCTGGATCTGCCGCATGGGGGCCAGGATGGCGCCTTTGGTTTTGTCCGGAGCCAGAGTCCGCAGGGCGGTCTCAGAGGGTAGCTCGATGTTCACGCTCAGCCGGTCCGCCAGAAAGCCCAGCTGTTCCACCAGTTCCGGCGCGGTGCCGGGGATGGCCTTGGCGTGGATATACCCGTTGAAGCGGTACTCCTCCCGCAATAGCCGCAGGCAGCGGATCATCAGCTCCGTGGTGTAGTCCGGACTGCGGAATACACCGGAGGAGAGGAACAGGCCCTCAATGTAGTTGCGCCGGTAGAACTGGATGGTCAGGTCTGCCAGCTCCTCCGGGGTGAAGGCGGCGCGGGGCGTATCATTGCTGCGGCGGTTGACGCAGTACTTGCAGTCGTAGACGCACCGGTTGGTCAGCAATACCTTGAGCAGCGAGATGCACCGGCCGTCGGCGGAAAAGGAATGGCAGCACCCCGCCACGGAGGACGAGGTGTTGCCGATATGCCCCTTACGGGAAGCCCGGTCACCGCCGCTGGAGGTGCAGGCCGCATCGTATTTGGCTGCGTCCGTGAGGATGGTCAGCTTCTCCAGAACGTCCATGGCCCGTTACCGGACGGCATGGCGCCGGTGGGAGCGGCGGGAGGGCCGCTCGATCAGATCGATGAGGCGGAACAGCTGCCACGTCACCGCGGCCACGCCAATGAGCAAAAAGAAAAATGTCCAACCAGTCATATGGGTTCCCTCCTATATCGAACTTATGTTCTAACCATACTATAACTCGAACAATCGTTCGTGTCAAGAGAAAGGGAGTAAAATCGACAGAAAAAAACCGGACCGCATCCGGTGGGATGCGATCCGGTGAAAACCAGTATCGAACAAATGTTTATGCCCGGCAGGCAGATAGATCCTGCAAAAAGCCCTCCACGGCTTCGGACGGGGTTGCCCAGCTGGTGACCAGGCGGATGCAGGTGTGCTGCGGGTCCACGGGGTGGTCCACTTCAAATTCATAGCCCAGTTTCTCCAGGGCCTCTACCACATGGTTGGGCAGGATGGGGAATTGCTGGTTGGAGGGGGAGTCGGAGCCGAACTCGTAGCCCAGGGCGGCGATGCCCTCCCGCAGGCGGCTGGCCAGAGCGTTGGCATGGCGGGCCATTTCAAAGTACAGTCCGTCCTTGAGCAGGGCCTGGAACTGCACACCCAGCAGCCGTCCCTTGGCAAGCACAGCACCCCGCTGCTTCATATGCCAGCGGAACCGGGGGCAGGGGGTGTTCAGCACCACCGCCTCGCCGAAGAGGGCGCCGTTTTTGGTGCCGCCGATGGTAAACACATCCGTGAGTGCGGCCAGATCGGAGAGGGTCACATCGGCGCCGGGAATGGTCAGGGCGCAGCCCAGGCGGGCACCGTCGAGATAGAGCAGCAGGCCGTGGCGGTCACAGCACCGGCGCAGGGCGGTGAGCTCGGCCTTGGTGTAGACGGTGCCGGTCTCCGTGGTATCGGAGATGTAGACCAGCCGGGGATGGACCATATGTTCGGAGCTGTGGGAAGCAACGATGGCTTCCACCATCTCCACGGAGACTTTGCCGTCGGGAGAAGGCGCGGTGCAGACCTTATGGCCGGTGGCCTCAATGGCGCCGGTCTCATGGACGTTGACATGACCGGTGTGGGCAGCGATGACAGCCTCGTAGGAGAAAAGCAGAGCGTCAATGACCACCAGATTGGCCTGGGTGCCGCCGATGAGGAAGTGAACGGCGGCCTCCGGCGCGGCGCACAGGGCGCGGATCTGCGCGGCGGCCTGCGTGCAGAAGTCATCCAGTCCGTAGCCGCAGGTCTGGAGGGTGTTGGTATCCGTCAGGGCCTGAAGAACCTGAGGATGAGCGCCCTCGCTGTAATCGTTTCGGAAGCTGTATTTCATGAAAAACCAACCCGCTTTCTAAAAGTAACAAAATCGAGGAAAAACTGTAATAAAATTGATGTTGCAATCATACCGCGTATCCGGTATAAATGCAAGCGGAGGAAAGAAACGCGCTCGACGGGGGAATACTGGCAAATACCGGGGAACTTTTTTCTCCGCGGTGCGTCTGTATACTTGAACAACACAGCAAAGAAAGGAAACACAACAATGAAGAAATGGATGACAATGGCCCTGGCGGCCCTGATGCTGATGAGCTTGCTGACTGCCTGCGGCGGCAGTAAGGACGGCGGCAGCGATGCCGAGACGGCGGATGTGGATCTCACGGCTTTCTACAACGGCCTTGCCGAGGAATATCACTGGAGCGAAGACCCCGAAACCAGTGAGGAGGGCGATCTCCTCATGAGCACGGTGGAAGGGGAGATGCTGGAGTCCTACTATCCCGGCCTGGGCGACATTGCGACCAAGCAGCTCGTTGCCAAAATGCCCATGATGAGCTCCGTGGTCAATGAGATCGTGCTGGTTCAGTGCGAGAGCGAGGAGGACGCCACGGAGGTTGCTTCCATTCTGCAGTCCCGGGTGGACAGCCAGGCCGAAGGCGGCGCGTGGTATCCCGAGTCCATGGAGGCCTGGAGCAAGGGCAGCGTGATCCAGCAGGGCACGTACGTGGCCATGATCGCCTCTTCGGAGTATCAGAGCGAGATCGAAGAAGCATTCAATGCGCAGTTTGCGAAGTAAGCAGCGCAAGCAATCAACCGGGAGCAGCCGCGGCCACGCTGCGGCTGCTCTTGTTCTGGAAAGGAGGGGATGAGAGATGGTATTCAGCAGTCTGACGTTTTTGTTTGCGTACCTGCCGGTGACGCTGGCGGCCTATTTTCTGGCACCGCTGCGGTGGCGGAATCTGGTGCTGCTGCTGGTGAGCCTGTTTTTCTATGGCTGGGGCGAGCCGGTGTATATCGTCATCATGTTCGTCTCCATCTTCATCGACTATACCCACGGCCTGCTGGTGGAGAAGTACCGGTCCAATGACCGCAAGGCCCGGTGGTTTGTGGGGCAGAGCATTGTATTCAATTTGCTGCTGCTGGGCTTTTTCAAGTACGGGACGTTCTTCGCTGAGAACCTGTATCTGCTCACGGGAATCTCCATTCCCGAGCAGGTGACCCTCTGGGAGGGCTTCACGATTCCGTTGCTGAATATCCCGCTGCCCATCGGCATTTCCTTTTTCACCTTCCAAACCATGAGCTACACCATTGACGTCTACCGCAATGACGCACCGGTGCAGCGCAGCATCGTGAAGTTCGGTACGTTTGTCACCATGTTCCCACAGCTCATTGCCGGTCCCATCGTGCAGTATAAGACGGTGGCCAAGGAGCTGGATCACCGGGTGAACACCACGGAGGACTTTGCCCTGGGCGCCCGGCGCTTTACCGTGGGCCTTGCCAAGAAGGTGCTGCTGGCCAACGCCATCGGCGCGCTGTGGGAGGAGTGTCTGGCGGCCCAGAGCGCCGGAACGCTGAGTGTGGTCAGCGGCTGGCTGGGCTTGTTCGCCTACGGCTTCCAGATCTACTTCGACTTCTCCGGCTATTCCGATATGGCCATTGGCTTGGGACAGATCTTCGGCTTCCGGTTTTTGGAGAACTTCCGGTATCCGTATCTGGCCTCCTCGGTGTCCGAGTTCTGGCGGCGCTGGCACATGTCCCTGACGGGCTGGTTCCGGGATTACCTCTATATTCCTCTGGGCGGCAATCGGTGCGGTACGGTCAAAACGGTGCGCAACATCTTCATCGTTTGGTTTTGCACCGGCTTTTGGCACGGCGCCAGCTGGAACTTTGTGATTTGGGGCCTGTACTTCTTCTGCTGGCTGATGCTGGAGAAGTATCTGTTGCGCAATGTCCTGGAGCATACGCCCAGTGCAGTGAAACACCTTTACACTGTGATTGTGGTGTTTGTGGGCTGGGGCATCTTCGCCATGGAGGATCTGGGCGTGTGCGGCGCGTATTTGAAGGCGTGCTTTGGCGGCGCGGCGCTCTGGAATGGGGCGGACTGGTTCCGTCTGCGCAACTATGGCGTGCTGTTTATCGTGCTGATCCTGGCGTCCACCACCCTGGGCCGGGACGGCTGGCAGCGGCTGCCCAAGCGGGCGCAGCAGGTGCTCACGCCGGTTTTGATGGTGCTGAGCCTGGTGCTCTCCACGGCGTATCTGGTGGACGGAAGCTATAATCCGTTCTTGTATTTCCGGTTTTAAAAGAAGGGAGGACAGGAGATGAGTAAAGCATACAGCCGCTTTTTGACGGCTCTGTTCTGCCTGTTTCTGGGGGGACTTCTGGTGTGGCATGTGCTGCTGCCGGACCGGGACCGCTCCGAGGTGGAGAACCGGACGTTGACCCAGCTGCCGGAGTTTTCCTGGGAATCGCTCAAGGACGGCAGCTATACCGCTGCGGTAGAGGAGTATTTTGCCGATCAGTTTCCCCTGCGGGATGAGTGGACGGGCCTGAAGGCCCGGACGGAGCAGCTTTTGGGCAAGACGCTGTTCAACGGTGTGTTTTTGTGCGGAGATACCCTGATCTCCCAGGTGCCCGCGCCGGAAAACGGGCAGATGGAGAAAAACCTCTCCTATATCCAGCGCCTGACGGAAAAGGTATCCGTACCGGTGTATCTGGGGATCATCCCCTCGGCGGCGGAGGTCTGGAAGGACAAGCTTCCTGCGGGAGCCCAGAGCTGGGATCAAACGCAGCTTCTGGAGGCGGCGGAGCAGACGGGGCTTCCCACCATTGATTTCCATACGGCCCTGACGCTCCACGCCCAGGAGCCCATCTTCTACCGTACGGATCACCACTGGACCACCCTGGGAGCCTTCTACGGGGCCAACGCCCTGCTGGAGAGCCTGGGGATGGAGCCCCTGGATGCGGCGGACTACACGCCCCAGGTGGTCAGCGAGTCCTTCAACGGGACCTTGTACTCCACCTCCGGCATCCACTGGCTGACGCCGGACACCATCGAATACTGGGTGCCGGAGGACGGTCTCACCGTCACCTCCTGGCGCACGGGAGAGGCGGCGCCGGGGATGCTGTATGACCGCAGCTACCTGGAGCACAAGGACCAGTACTCCTCCTTCCTGGGAGGAAACCAGCCCCTGTGTGTCATCGAAAACGAGAATCTGCCCGACGGGGATCGGATTTTGCTGGTGCGGGATTCCTACTCCGACGCACTGGCACCCTTCCTGGCCCAGAGGTTTTCCCAGGTCCATCTGGTGGACCTGCGGTATTACCGGCTGCCGCTGGCCCAGTACGTGGCGGACAATGACATTGATGAAATCTGTGTGGTGTACAGCGCCCAGAACTTCCTGACAGACCGGGATCTGGTCATGCTGACCCAGTAACAAGCAAAAGGTCCGCGCTTTTCAAAGCGCGGACCTTTTGCTTGTCGAAAAAGCCTCGCAGAGTTTGCGCCGAATGGCGCAAAAAAATGA
>CABUDN010000071.1 GCA_902490355.1 uncultured Oscillibacter sp. | reverse complement strand
GCCGCCGAGGACCCGGAGACACTGGCCCGGGCCAAGGACCTGGTCCGGGTGGACTATGAGGAACTGCCCATGGTCCGCAGTCCCCGGGAGGCTATGCTGCCCGATGCGCCTCTGGTCCACCGGGACGGCAATCTCCTGGCCCACAAGCACATCCAGCGGGGCAACCCCGCCGAGGCCATTGCCAAGTCCAAGCACGTTCTGACCCAGCGGTTCACCACACCCTGGACGGAGCACGCCTTCCTGGAGCCGGAGTGCGCCGTGGCCTATCCCGACGGAGACGGGGTCATGATTCTCTCCACGGACCAGGGTGCCTATGACACCCAGCATGAAACCATGGGGATGCTGGGCCTGCCGGCGGAAAAGGTGAAAGTACGCAACTGCCTGGTGGGCGGGGGCTTTGGCGGCAAGGAGGACGTAACGGTCCAGCACCACGCCGCTCTGGTGGCGTATCTGACAAAGCGTCCCGTGAAGGTGAAGCTCACCCGGGCGGAGAGTCTGCTGATTCACCCCAAGCGCCACCCCATGGAGATGGAGTTCTCCATCGGCTGCGACGAAAACGGCATCATTCAGGGCGTGGCGGCGGAGGTCATTGCCGATACCGGCGCCTACGCTTCTCTGGGCGGCCCCGTGCTGGAGCGGGCCTGCACCCACGCCGCCGGACCGTATAACTATCAGAATTTCGAGATTGACGGCTGGGCGTACTATACCAACAATCCTCCTGCCGGTGCCTTCCGGGGCTTCGGCGTGACCCAGACGTGCTTTTGCATTGAGACGCTGCTCAACCAGATGGCGGATATCGTGGGCATCAGCCCCTGGGAGATCCGCTACCGCAACGCCATCCGGCCGGGGCAGGAGCTGCCCAATGGCCAGATCGTGGACAATTCCACGGGTCTCGTAGAGACGCTGGAGGCCGTCAAGCCCTATTACGACCAGGCCAAATACGTGGGCATCGCCTGCGCTATGAAGAATGCGGGCGTAGGCGTGGGCATTCCGGATACCGGCCGGGTGCGGCTGGTGATTCAGGAGGGGAAGGTCCACATTTTTGCCGGTGCCTCCTGCATTGGCCAGGGCTTGGGCACAGTCCTCACGCAGATGGTCTGCACCCAGACGGGCCTGCCGCCGGAGGCGGTGGTCTACGAGCGCTCCAACACCTATTTTGCGCCGGATTCCGGTACGACTTCCGGCTCCCGGCAGACGCTCTTTACCGGCGAGGCCTGCCGCCGGGCCTGTGAATCCCTCCGGGAAGCAATCAAGGATAAGTCCTTGACAGAACTGGAAAATGAAGAGTTTTACGGAGAATACCTGGGCAAGACGGACCCCTTGGGAGCGCCGGTGCCCAATCCCGTCAGCCATATCGCCTACGGCTACGCCACGCAGATCTGCATCCTCAATGAGGAAGGAAAGATTGAGCGGATGGTGGCTGCCCACGACGTGGGCAAGGCGGTCAATCCCCTGTCCGTGGAGGGGCAGATCGAAGGCGGCGTGGTCATGAGCATGGGCTATGCCCTGACGGAGCGCTATCCGCTCACCGACTGCAAGCCCACGGCAAAATTTGGCACCCTGGGGCTGTTCCGGGCCAATCAGATCCCGGAGATCACGCCCATCATCGTGGAGAAGGAGGGGCTCAACGTCGCCTGCGGTGCCATCGGCATCGGGGAGATCACGGCCATTCCCACGGCTCCAGCCATCGCCGATGCCTACTACCGCTATGACGGCCGTCTGCGCACGTCGCTGCCCCTGGAGAATACCCCGTATACCCGTAAGTGAGGGGGCGTGTGCCGTGGAAGACAGGAAGCGGCTGGTATGGAGGCTCGCCGCCGGATGTGTGATCCCATTGGCATGGGTGCTGTTCTTTGTGCTGTGCGGTCAGGCCGCATCAGATGGAGAGGGGATGGGATATCTGGCAGCGGTGGTAGTGCCGCTGATGTATGGCGGAAGTGTCGCCTGTGTGGTCTGGTTGGCGGGCCTGTTCCATCATTGGCGGTGTGCTTGCCGGTGGGAGTGGCTGCTGGGAATATGGAATCTTGCTGCCCTGCTGACTGCGGCGCCTATGGTGCTGGGCAGTCTCCCGGCTTTGCTGGGTACATTGTTTGCCATCGGCGGATAACAAAACGGGAGCGGTTTATCCGCTCCCGTGCCGAGATCAATCAGATTGTTTCAAAGCTTCCAATGCCTGCGGAGTGTCCACGTCCGTCAGTTCCTCCGCCGGGACGTCCAGGAGGATCAGATCCTCTTCGTGGCATCGGATCACACTGCTGCCGCCCCGGTCCCCAGTGAGGGCCATGAGTTCTCCAAACAGCCGGGCGGGGAAGAGGCAGGGGTTGCCCCGGACACCGGCATGGCCGAGAGCCGCGATCTTGTCCGGATGGGCCCGCCACAGCTGGGTCAAAGCGGCCACGCTCTCCCGGCGCAGCAGCGGCTGGTCCGCCACGACGAATGCCGCCCCATCGCAGTCCCGCAGGCCGGTCAGCCCCAGCGCAATGGAGTGACTGAGCCCCAGCTGCGGGTCCTGATTGCAGACTGCTGCAAAGTGAAATTCCTTTGCAAGGTGCATGATTTCAGGGTACTGCGTCACAACGACCACGGTATCAAAGCATTCTGCCGGAATGGCCTCCAGTGCCCGCAGGATCAGACTTCGTCCCCGCAGAGCGGAGGCCAGCTTGTTTTCCCCGAACCGCCGGGCATTCCCCGCGGCCAGGACGACACATCCCAGTTTTTCCATGGTACACTTCCATTTCATTGCATTTTTTATGAGTATATCCGCTTTCGCCCCAATTCGTCAACCGGGGCGGAACCCGAACACAACAAGGAGGGCTGCCCTATGAGCAAAAGCGTCGGCAAAAGCGTCGGCAAAAGCGTAGTCCGGGTGGACGCCTACGAAAAGGCGACCGGACGGGCCAAGTATACAGACGATCTGTGCGACCGCAGCGCCCTGGTGGTGAAGATCTGCCATTCCACCATTGCGCACGGCTTTGTCAAGTCCATCGATACCACCCAGGCCGAGGCCATTCCCGGCGTGGTGCGGGTGCTGACGTGCTTCGACGTGCCGGATCATCCCTTCCCCACGGCGGGCCATCCCTGGTCCACGGACCCCCATCATCAGGATGTGGCGGACCGGATGCTTCTCAACCGCCATGTCCGTTACTACGGCGACGAGGTGGCCGTGGTCATTGCCGAAGACGAGGTGGCGGCAGTGCAGGGCGTCCGGGCGCTGAAGGTGGAGTATGAGGAACTGCCCTTCGTGCTGGATGTCCAGAAGGCCATGGAGGATGGCGCACCTCAGATCCATGAAGAGTATCCCCAGAATATCCTGGCGCATACGGATATCCGCCGGGGCGACTATGCCAAGGCCTGTCAGGAGCCGGGTCTTGTGAAGGTGGAGGGCTGGTACGATACGCCTACCGTGCAGCACTGCCACATTGAAAACCACGGCTGCTTTGCCTACATGGAGGCGGGCCGGGTCGTGGTGGTCTCCTCCACCCAGATTCCCCACATCGTCCGCCGGGTGGTGGGCCAGGCCCTGGGAATTCCCTGGGGCAAGGTGCGGCTCATCAAGCCCTACATCGGCGGCGGCTTCGGCAACAAGCAGGACGCCCTCTATGAGCCCCTGTGCGCGTGGTGCTCCACCATGGTGGGCGGCCGGCTGGTAAAGCTGGAGTGCACCCGGGAAGAGACGTTTGTCTCCAATCGTGTCCGTCACGCCATCCGCACCCATATCATCTCCTGGGTCCGGCCTGACGGTACGCTGGTTGCCCGGAAGTTTGAGGCCTTTTCCAACCAGGGCGCCTATGCCTCCCACGGTCACGGCGTGGTGGCCAAGGGCATGGGAGCTTTCCCGCAGCTCTATCCCTGCGACAATCTGGAGTGCGACTGCTGGAGCGTGTTCACCAACCGCCCTGCGGCAGGCGCCATGCGGGGTTACGGCATTCCCCAGGCCATGTTCGCCGGGGAGAGCCATATTGACGATATCTGCAAGGCCATCGGCATGACGCCCATGGAATTCCGGCGCAAGAATCTGATGCCGGTGGGCTATACGGACGGCTTTTCCAAGAATGAGCTCTACAGCGACACCTTTAACCAGTGCATGGACAAGGGCATGGCGGCTATCGACTACCAGCGTAAGTTCGAGGCTTACCGCAACCAGACCGGCCCCATCCGCCGGGGCGTGGGCCTGGCGGTGTTCTGGTACAATACCGCCGTGTGGCCCATCTCCCTGGAGTCCTCCTCCTGCCGGATGGTGGTCAACCAGGACGGTTCCCTCCAGTTCCAGACCGGCGAGACGGAGATCGGCCAGGGCTGCGATACTGCCTATTCCCAGATGGTGGCCGACGCCGTAGGTGTGCCGCTCTCCGACGTGCACGTGGTCTCCACTCAGGATACCGACGTCACGCCTTACGGCACCGGCGCCTATGCCTCCCGGCAGACGTACATCGGCGGTTTTTCCATTATGCAGACCGCTATTGCCCTGCGTGAGCGGATTCTGGCGATCGCCCATGAGCAGACCCGGATGCCGGTGAGCAATCTGGATCTGGTGGACGGACAGATTATCCGCAAGTCCGACGGGCGGGTGCTCAAGTCCCTGGGAGATCTGGCCATGGAGAGCCTCTACTCCCTGGAGCACAGCCAGCACATCACCGCCGAGACCACGGCCCAGATCAAATCCAACGCCTACTCCTTCGGCTGCTCCTTTGCCGAGGTGGAGGTGGATATCCCCATGTGCAAGGTGAAGCTTCTGAACATCGTCAACGTCCATGACTGCGGCACGCTGATCAATCCCGCCCTGGCGGAGGCCCAGGTCCACGGCGGCATGTCCATGGCCATCGGTTACGGCCTCTCCGAAGAGCTCAAGTTTGACGAAAAGACCGGCAAGCCCCTGAACAACAACCTCCTGGACTATAAGCTCTCCACCTTTATGGACCATCCGACACTCCAGGCGGCCTTCGTGGAGAATGCCGAGCCCACCTCGCCTTACGGCACCAAGGCTCTGGGTGAGCCGCCGGCCTGTTCCGGCGCTCCGGCCATCCGCAATGCCATTTTGAATGCCACCGGCGTGGCAATTGACTGCTGTCCCATTACGCCCCATGTCCTCTACCGCAAGTTCAAAGAGGCCGGGCTGATTACCGACTGAGGGAGGGAATTGAACCATGTATGATATGAAAGCACTTTACCAGGCCAAAAGCGTGGCGGATGCCGTGGCGCTGCGGCTGGCCCATCCCGAGGCGCAGATCATTGCCGGCGGCTCCGACGTGCTGGTGCAGATGCGGGAGGGCAAGCGGGCCGGTGTGGAGCTGATCTCCATCTATGGCCTGGATGAGCTCCGGGGCGTCACCCTGGAGGATGACGGCACGCTGTGCATCGGCAGCCTCACCAGCTTCTCCCATATTACCCGTGACCCCCTGATCCAGCAGCACATCCCGGTCCTGGGAGAGGCGGTGGACCAGGTGGGCGGACCCCAGATCCGCAACATCGGTACCATCGGCGGCAACACCTGCAACGGTGTGACGTCGGCGGACTCGGCGTCCACGCTCTTTGCCTATGACGCCGTCATCGAGCTCACCGGCCCGGAGGGCGTGCGCCGTGTTCCCATCCAGGACTTTTACATCCGGGCGGGCAAGGTGGACATCCGGGAAGGGGAGATCCAGACGGCCATCCGGATTTCCCGGGAAAGCTATGAGCGGACCTTCGGCCACTATATCAAATACGCCATGCGCAACGCCATGGACATTGCCACTCTGGGCACCTCCGTCAACGTGCGCCTGAGCCCCGACGGCAAGACCGTGGAGCGGGCCCGGGTGGCCTTCGGTGTGGCGGGCCCCGTGCCCCTGCGGGCGGCGACGGCAGAACGTCTGGCGGAGGGTAAGCCGGTCTCGGAAGAGACGGCGGAGGCCTTCGCCCAGGCGGTGAAGGAGGACATCAATCCCCGGGACTCCTGGCGGGCGGCCCGGGACTTCCGGATGCACATCGCTGTCGAGAGCGCCCGGCGGGCGTTTATCGAGGCAGTGAATCGGGCGGGAGGTGCGCTGTAATGGAAAAGCATGTGATTCAGTATGAGACAGTGCGGTTCAATCTCAACGGCAAAGACGTGGAGCGGACGGTGGACGTCCGGGCCAGCCTGACGGACATGCTGCGCAATGATTTCCGTATGACCAGCGTGAAAAAAGGCTGTGAGGTGGGCGAGTGCGGCGCGTGCAACGTCCTCATTGACGGCGAGGCCTTCAACTCCTGCATCTATCTGGCGGTCTGGGCCAACGGCAAGCACGTCCGCACCCTGGAAGGGCTCTTGGGTCCCAACGGAGAGCTGAGCGATATCCAGCAGGCCTTTGTGGACGAGGCGGCCATCCAGTGCGGCTTCTGCACGCCGGGCTTCATCCTCACGGCAGTGGAGATTCTGGAAAGCGGCAAGGAGTATACCGATGACGAGCTGCGCAAGCTCCTCTCCGGCCACCTGTGCCGGTGCACGGGCTACGAGAACATCCTCCGGGCGGTGAAGAAGACCATGTACCGCCGGCTGGGCAAGCCCATGCCGGAGCAGTAACGGCGACAGAAGATCAAAACCGATATACAGGGTAAAAGACGGGACGCCCCGGCGGGCGTCCCGTCTTTCTTTATCTTTAAAAAGCTTGCGGGAAGATGGTTCCTTCGGATCTCCCCGGTGTCAAAAATCATCCGGCAGGGCCAAAATGGCGGCTGCCAATCGCTTGGCCTGGGGCAGGAGACTGTCGGCAAAAGCGTGTTCGTCGGGGGAGTGCTGTCCCTGGCCCAGTACGCCCAGGGCGCACAGGGTGGGAATGCCCAGAGCGGTGGTGTAGGCGCTGTCGGAGCAGCCCGCGCTGTACACGGATTCCGGCGTGCCCAGACCCAGGGCGGTGCTGGTATCCCGGTAGAGGGCGAAGAGTGCGGCGGTGCGGTCCGTCTCCTCCATGGCGGGGAAGCCCGCCAGCGGGGACAGAGTGCACTGGGTGCCCGGCGTCTCCACCTGTCCGCAGATGGACTGAAGGGCGGAGAGCGCCTCGTCCCGGTCCCGGTTGGTGTGGAAGCGCAGAGCCACGGAGACCTCGCAGCGGTCCGGCACCACGTTGGCGCTGGTGCCGCCGTGGATGATGCCGCAGTTAAAGGTGGTGTGGGCGGGATCGGACAATGCCTGGATGGCCACGATTTTCCGGGCGGCTTCCAGCACGGCGCTGGCGCCCTGTTCCGGGGCGGTCCCGGCGTGGCTGGCGATACCCCGGACCTGGAGCTGCACGATGCCGCCGCCCTTGCGCCGGGTGACCACGCTGCCGTCGGGCAGGCCGCTTTCAAAGGTGAACGCCGCGCCGCAGCCCTGGGCCTCCCGGCGAAGGAAGTCCACAGTCTGCCCCTGGGAGAGGGTATGGGCGGTCTCTTCATCGCTGACCAGGGCCAACCGCAGCTGGCGGCGGTCATAGCCTGCGTGCTGCAGCGCCCGGATTACGTACAGGGCGATGACCAGTCCGCCCTTACAGTCGTGGGCACCGGGGCCGTAGACGCTGCCGCCCTCCAGACGCCAGGGGCCGCCGGGAAAGGAGCCCACGGGATGGACGGTGTCCATGTGGCCCAGCAGCAGCACAGGGGAGGCGGTGCCCACCCGGGTCCGGGCGGAGAGGCACGTGCCCGCGCCCTGGGGGTGGAAGAAGGCGGTGTCCATGCCCAGAGCGCCGCAGAAGGTGTCCAGATGGCTGGCCAGCCGGTTCACGGCCTCGGGGTTGGTGCTGGGGGTCTCCAGCCGGACGATGGTCTCCCACAGGCGCAGCATCTCGTCGCGGCAGCCGTCCAGATAGGCCAGGACCTGGGAACAGTCGACTTGCATGGGGGAGCCTCCTCTCAAAAGTCGTCGGGCATGGACAAGATCGCGGCGGTGAGCCGCTTGGCCTGGGTCAGAAGGCTTCCCTCCAGGGCGTGCTCATGGGGGGAGTGCTGGCCCTCACCCAGTACGCCCACGGCGCACAGCGTGGGAATGCCCATGGAGGTGGTGAAGGCGCTGTCGGAGCAGCCCGCGGTGGAGGCAGTGCCGGGACGGCCCATGCCCAGTGCCTCGCTGACATCCTGATAGAGGGAGACCAGGGCGTCCGTCTTGGGCGTCTTCTCCATGGCGGGGAAGCCCATGAGGGGCCCCAAGGTGCAGTGGGTGTTCGGCGTCTCCACCCGCTCACAGATGGCCCGGGCCTTGCTCAGGGCCTCGTCCCGCTCCTGGTTGGAGTGGAAGCGGATGCAGATATCCACCTCGCAGTGGGCGGGGATGGTATTGACGCTGGAGCCGCCCCGGATAAGGCCGCAGTTGAAGGTGACGCGGCTGAAGTCCGTCAGGTCCTCGATGGCCACCACCTTCCGGGCGGCTTCCCGCACGGCGCTGGCGCCCTTTTCCGGAGCGGTGCCGCAGTGGCTGGCGATGCCCTCCACCGTCAGACGGATCACGCCGCCGCCCTTGCGGCCGGTGACGATGTCGCCGTTCATGAGGCCGCTTTCAAAGGTGAAGGCGGCGCCGCAGCCCTGCGCGTGGCGCTCGAGAAACTCCACGGAGGCCATCTGGGACAGGGAGTGGCCGGTTTCCTCATCGCTGACCAGGGCCAACCGCAGCTGGCGGCGGTCGTAGCCGATGTGTTGCAGGGCCCGGATCACATACAATGCCATGACCAATCCGCCCTTGCAGTCGTGAACGCCGGGACCGTAGACACAGCCATCCCGCCGGGTGAAGGGACCGCCGGGGAAGGAACCTACGGGGTGAACGGTATCCATGTGGCCCAGCAGCAGGATGGGCGGCAGTGCCCGGGCCGGGGTGGCGGCGGCCAGGCAGGTTCCGGCCCCCTCGGGACGGAACTTCTCCGTCTCCATGCCCAGAGCGCGGCAGTAGGTATCCAGGTGGCTGGCCAGGCGGTCAATGGCGGTGGGATCGGCACTGGGGGATTCCATCCGGACCAGAGTCTCCCATAAAAACAGCATTTCCTCACGGCACTGGTCCAAGTAGGCCAGGGCCTGCTCCAATTGCGTCATACTTGATCTCTCCTTTGCGGAAACTAGGCGGTATGGAGGGTATTTTAGCATAAAATGGAATTCCTGTCATCCCCCAACTGCTTTCGTTTGACGATGGGAATGGGGTGTGGTATAATATTTCCAATCAAAGCAAAGGGGGAATTCCCATGAAAACCATTATTACCATCGGCCGGCAGTTCGGCAGCGGAGGCAAGGAAGTGGGCATCCGCGTGGCCAAGGAGCTGGGCATTCCGTTTTACGATAAGGAGCTGCTGCAGGAGGCGGCAAAGAAGAGCGGCCTGTGCGAGAAGATTTTTGAGAACTTTGACGAGCGGCCCAAGAGCCTGCTCTACTCCATCGCCATGGATTCGTACATGTTTGCCCTGCCCGGCGCCGGCGCCGGGGACTCGCTGGAGCAGCAGGTATATCTGGCTACCTTCAATACCATTCGGCATCTGGCCGAGCAGGGGCCCTGCGTCATTATCGGCCGCTGCGCCGACTATGCCCTGGCGGACAATCCCAATCTTCTGAGCATCTTTATCCACGCGCCTATGGATGTGCGGATTGCCCGGGTGGCCAAGCGGCAGAACCTGACCCCGGAGAAGGCCCGGCAGCTGATTCTCAAGACCGACAAGCGCCGTGCTTCTTACTATGAGTATTACTCCTCCCAGAAGTGGGGCGCGGTGGAGAGCTATGACTTCTGCCTGGACTCCAACTATCTGGGCCTGGGCGGCACGGTGGAGCTGATTCAGACCATGGTGGCCCACAAGGAACACCCCATTCCCAGCCCCACGGAAGAAGACCCCACCCAGAAGTAACGCAGCAAACCACCCCAATCATCAAAACAGGCCGTCTCCCATGGGAGACGGCCTGCTGCATTAAAGGCGTGTGAGAATCGTCAGAAGATTGTCCAGAAGAAATGCCGTCAGCAGTACCCAGAAGACGATGCTGCGGGCCCGGTCGGGCAGGGCGCCCACCAGACGCCGGAACAGGGGCTGGAGGATGTAGAGGAACAGCAGCCCGCCCAGTCCGAACCGGATGGAGGGAGAGAGGGCGATGCG
This sequence comes from uncultured Oscillibacter sp., assembly GCA_902490355.1. GTDB lineage: Bacteria > Bacillota > Clostridia > Oscillospirales > Oscillospiraceae > Oscillibacter. The sequence continues at coordinate 2,869 of CABUDN010000071.1, read as the reverse complement.
CCCCTGGAAGTGAATGCCGTAGTTGACGTAGGTCTGCCAGGGCCAGCTGCCGGTGAGCGCTTCAAGAAAATAGCTGGTGGCCAATTCCAGTGCGGTGGCGGTGAGCATGCAGCCCAAAAACACCAGCAGAACCCGGACTGCCCGGAAAGCCGGAGAGCCGGAACGGGCCATCAGACGGCCGAAGCAGAGGAGAAATACCAGGGCACCTACGCCGTAGACCGGGCAGTAGGGACCAAAGAGAACGCCGCGGTCGGAGTATCCCCAGCGGTAGACCACGACCTCCAGAAATATTTCGTATACCCAGCCGACAAAGGAATAGAGCAGAAAATAGAGAAAGCCTCTCTGAATCCGGGGGAAAATCCGATTCGTCATAACAGCCTCCCGAGGTTGTTTTCCTGATCGTATCACAGAATGTTTTTAGACACAAGAAGAAAAAGTGTCCGGTTTGATCCGACGGATGACAAAATGAGTGGAACATGGTATAATGACCGCACAACGGGGAAGATCCGTTGCATTTTATCGTGCCGTCGGTGTTTGCCACGTGAGGACGGGGGCGCGGGATCTGATATGATCCATGCGGCGCCGGGTCCCGGCAGGGGATCCCGTGCACGGAGAGTTTCGACGGACAAGGAGAACAGGGAATGGAACAGTATTTTGATATCCGCCTGACGGACGATCAGCTTCGGGCCATCAGCTCCGTGGGCCTTGCCCATATGGGGGACGCGGTGTTTGAGATTTTGGTGCGGGGCTGGCTGTGCGCCCATGGCAAAGCCACCGGCAAGGGGCTCCATCAGGCCACCATCCGGTTGGTGTGTGCCGAGAGTCAGGCCCAGAAGGCCCAGCGCATCCTGCCGCTTTTGACGGCGGAGGAGCTGGCTGTTTTCAAGCGGGGACGCAATGCCCAGGTGCACTCCGTGCCGTCCCACGCCAGCCGTGCCCAATATGCCGAGGCCACCGCTTTGGAGGCGCTGCTGGGCTGGCTGTACCTGCGGGGGCAAAAAGAGCGGATCAATGAACTGTTTTGCACGATGATGGAGGAATGAATCATGCCATTGGACGCGATCACACTGCAGGCGCTGGTTGCGGAGCTGCGGCCCCAGCTGGTGGGTCTGCGGATTGATAAGGTCCAGCAGCCTGCCCGGGACCAGGTGATTTTGCTGCTGCGCGGGAACCGGCGGCTGCTGCTCAACGCCGGAGCCAATGCGCCCCGGCTTCAGCTGACGGAGCTGCTGCGGGACAATCCGGCCGAGCCGCCCATGTTCTGCATGCTGCTGCGCAAGCATCTGGTGGGAGCCCGGGTGGCGGACATGACCCAGCCGCCTATGGAGCGGCTGGTCCGCATCGAACTGGATATCACGGATGAGTTTGGCCGTCCGGGCCGCCGGACGCTGGTGCTGGAGGCCATGGGCCGCCGGTCCAACCTGATTTTGCTGGATGGGGACGGGCGGATCATTGAGTGCATGCGCCGGGTGGACGCAGACCTGTCCGCTGCCCGTCAGGTACTGCCGGGGCTGTTCTATCAGGCCCCGGCCTCCGGGGACCGGCTGCCGGTGATACAGGAGACGGAGGAGGGATTCCGGGCCCGTCTGGCTGCGGCAAATCCCGAGCGGCAGCTGGATGCGTTTTTGCTGGATCAGTATTTCGGCCTCTCCCCTCTGACGGCCCGGGAGCTGGCTTTCCGCACTACCGGAGAGACGGACAGCCACCTGTTCGGTCTGGGTCCGGCGGGAGAGGACCGCTTCTGGCGGGAATTGTCTGATTTGATCGAATCTGTAAAGGAAAATCGCTTCGCACCATATTGCCTGTGGAAGGATGGCCGGCCGGTGGAATTTTCGGCCTTTGCCATCCGGCAGTACGGCTCCGGGATGGAGTGTGTGCGCTGCGAGAGCTTTTCTCAGATGCTGGACCGGTTCTATGAGGTCCGGGAGCGGCAGGAGCGGGTGCGGCAGAAGGGAGCGGATCTGATCCGCACGGCTACCACGGCCCGGGATCGTCTGCGGCGCAAGCTGGCATTGCAGGAAAAGGACTATGCTCAGACCCAGGACCGGGATCAGCTGCGGATTTGCGGGGATTTGATTACCGCCAATCTCTACCGGATGGAGCGGGGTGCCCGGACGCTGACGTGTGAGAATTTTTACGAGGCGGACTGCCCCCAGGTGACAGTGCCTCTGGACCCGCTGCTCACCCCGCAGCAGAACGCGGCCAAGTACTATAAGCGATACAGCAAGGCCAAGACGGCGGAGCGGTATCTGCAGGAGCAGATGGCCATCGCCCGGCGGGATCTGGAGTATCTGGAGAGCGTGCTGGAGGAGATTGCCGAGGCAGAGACGGAACAGGACTTCACGGATATTCGCGGGGAACTGCGGGATGCGGGCTTCCTGCGTACCCAGGGGAAAAAGGGAATCAACCGCCCGGCCAAGCCCCGGGAATTTTGTACCAGCAGCGGATTCCGTGTCCTGGTGGGCCGGAACAACCGGCAAAATGACCAACTGACCACCAAAACCGCCGATCACCGGGATCTTTGGTTCCATACCCAGAAGATCCATGGCTCCCACGTGATTTTATGTACGCAGGGGCAGGAAGTGGATGACGAAACCATCGTGGAGGCTGCCAAAATTGCCGCGTGGTACTCCCAGGCCCGGGAAAGCGGCAATGTGCCCGTGGATTACACCCAGGTCAAGAACGTGAAAAAGCCCTCCGGTGCCCGGCCCGGCATGGTGATCTATTCCACCTGCCGCACGGTGAACGTCACACCGGAGGAGGAGCTGGTAACCCGGCTGAGCGTCCGCCGGTAACCGCATATTTGAGAAAAAGACACTGCCAGATCGGAAGAGCACACGTCTGAACTCCAGTCACATTCCTTTATCTC
>CABUDN010000070.1 GCA_902490355.1 uncultured Oscillibacter sp. | reverse complement strand
GAATACCAACCAATCGGCTTGCACCAAAGAGAAGAGAGAATGTGAGAAAAGGGAGGGAAGTGTAACAGGTCCGCACGGTGGTATGGGAAGATGATCCCGTGGCAACACGGGATTTTGATCCTCCGGCGGACGTATGACGTGCTATGTGGCACGCCATCCATCAGTCCGGAATGGCGTGGTATTTCCACCCCATTCCCCGGGCGGCTGTCGCTCCGGCCATGGCGAACAGCCGCAGGCATCCCCAGTGGCCATGTTAAAAGTTTAGGAGGTACTACAATCATGACGCAATTCGTTTTGGCGATCATCATCTCCATTGCGGTGCTGGTGTTCCTCATCGTCAAGCTGAACGTCCACCCCGTCATCTCCCTGTTTGTCGGCGGCATGCTGTGCGGCTCCATTCTGGGCAACAGCCCGCTGACGACCATCACCACCATTGCCAACGGCTTCGGTTCCACTCTGGGCAGCATCGGTATGACCATCATCTTTGGTTCTATCATCGCCTGCTCCATCCGTGACTCCGGCGCCGCCAAGTCCATGGTCAACTTCTTCATCAAGCTGTTCCGCGGCAAGAACCTGGAGCTGTCCACCGGTATGGCTGCCTACATCATGTCCATTCCCGTTTTCGGTGATGTGACCATGGTTCTGATCAGCCCCCTGTGCGCCATCATCTCCAAGCGTCAGAACAAGCCCATGGGCCTGATGGCTTCCATGACCATTCTGCCCCTGAACCTGACTCACTCCATGGTTCCCCCCACCCCCGGCATCCTGGCCGTGTCCGTCCTGCTGGGCGCTGACCTGGGCCTGGTCATTCTGTGGGGTATTATCTGCTCCCTGATTGCGTATCTGATCACCTGGTTCCTGATGCGCGGCTGGGCTGCCAAGGATTACTATCCTCCCAAGCCCGAGTACATCGAGGGTGTGGAAGAGGCCAAGAGCAACGACTACCGCGACCTGCTGATCCAGGAAGAGGGTCTGCCCAACGTTCTGGCCGCCATGTCCCCCATCCTGCTGCCCGTCATTCTGATTGCTCTGGCTTCCTTCGCCGACATGACCATGGCCGAGGGCGATCCCGTCCGCACCTTCCTGGACATCATCGGTGCCCGGAACATCGCTATGTTCATCGGCGTGGTCTGCGGCTGGCTGCTGGCTGTTTCCCACAAGGATAAGACCCTGGCCAACTACAACCAGACCAGCGGTAAGAGCGAGAAGAGCCTGTTCCAGATGATGTTCAACGGCTGGGTCAGCGAGGCTCTGGAAGTCGCTCTGATCCCCCTGATCGTCACCGGCTTCGGCGGCGGTTTCGCTCAGATCATCAAGGACGCTCCCGCCGCCACCCAGCTCGGTGACGTCGTGGCCGCTACCGGCTTCCCCGGCATGCTGGTTCCCTTCGTCATCGGCGCCGCGATGGAGTGCGCTGTGGGCTCCCGTACCACCGCCGGCATGACCGCCGCCGGTCTGTGCCTGCCCATGCTCAGCTCCCTGGGCATCACCCCCGTTGCCTGCGCCGTCATGATCGGTGCCGGTACCATGATCGTCTCTCACGTCAACGACTCCGGCTGGTGGGTCAGCATGTCCATGTTCAACATGGATGCTCCTCGTACCTTCAAGTACAACACCCTGGTCGGCGGTGTTGCCGGTGTCTTCGCCGGTATCGCCGGTGTCGTGTTCATCATGCTCGGTGTGATGTAATGTTCCCGTGTCTGGATGAGGCGGCCAACAGCCGTCTCATCCGGCAGCGCATTCTTTAATCCTATCATTTGGTTTGCGAGCAAGCCCTTCCGCATTCAATGACCACCGCCGCCCTGCCTGCATGGCGGCGGCGGTGGTCGTCTTTCCCCAAGGCATCCCGAACACATATTTTCTGAGCGCTTTTCCGCAGAGTCCCCCTCTCCGGCGGACGAGCTTTCCCTTTGTTCCTTTTCACACCGGAAAAACCAACGGCATCCGGGCGCTGTTTTCGGCACTGCCGTTGTGTTGATATACATTTTTATAAAGAGGAGATTATCTATGATTCAGAAGAGCTTGAATGAAAGACGCTTCTGGGCGCAGTTTGATGCGCTGGAAATGGGTACCGGCTGGGACGAGTCTGATATTACCAAGCCCCAGATCATGGTGGAGAGCGTATACGGCGACTCCCACCCCGGCAGCTATCACCTCAATCAGATGGTGGAGCAGGCTGTCTACGGCGTGTATGAAAAAGGCGGCAAGCCTGCCAAGTACTATGCCACCGATATCTGCGACGGCTGCACCCAGGGCCACGACGGCATGAACTTCGTCCTGGCCTCCCGGGAAGCCATCGCCAACATGGTGGAAATCCACGGCTGCGCAGTGCCCTGGGACGGCATGATCCTGGCCTCCAGCTGCGACAAGTCCATCCCCGCTCACCTCAAGGCCGCTGCCCGTCTGGACATCCCCACCATCTTCATGCCCGGCGGCTCCATGCGTCCCGGCCCCAACATGACCACTTCCATCGTGGCCGGCGACATCTCCCTGCGTGAAAAGCGCGACGGCGCCATTACCCCGCAGGAAGTCCGGGACTATAAGCTCACCGGCTGCCCCTCTGTCGGCGCCTGCACCTTCCTGGGCACCGCTTCCACCATGCAGTGCCTGGCTGAGGCCCTGGGCCTGACTCTGCCCGGCGCCGCCCTGGTGCCTGCCACCATGCGGGATCTGCTGCAGTATTCCCGTCAGGCCGGCCGTCAGATCATGGATCTGGCCGAAAAGGGCATCACCCCCAGCAAGATCATGACCCCCGCCGCTTTCCGCAACGCCATCATCATCCACAGCGCCATCGGCGGTTCTACCAATGCAACTCTGCACCTGCCCTCCATCGCCCGTGAGATGGGCTATGAGCTGCCCATCGAGCTGTTCGATGAGATCAACCACCAGGTGCCTCACATCGGCAACATCTATCCCTCCGGCACGCAGCTGACCGAGTCCTTCTGGTTCGCCGGCGGCGTTCCCATGGTGCAGTGGATGCTGCGGGATATGCTGGATCTGGACGTGCTGACCGTCACCGGCAAGACCCTGGGCGAGAACCTGGAAGACCTGCAGAAGGACAACTGGTTCGACCGCAACCTGGGCTACCTGGCCAACTACGGCCTGACCCGCGATCAGGTCATCTTCCCCGTGGAGAAGGCACACGAGAAGGGCTCCGTTGCTATCCTCAAGGGCAACATCGCCCCCGACGGCTCCGTGGTCAAGTATGCCGCCTGCGCTGAGGATCAGCGTGAGGTCGTCAATGCCAAGGCCCGCGTCTTCAACTCCGAGGATGACGCCTATGATGCTGTGGCCAAGGGCAAGATCAATCCCAACGAGGTCATCATCGTCCGTTATGAGGGCCCCCGCGGCTGCGGTATGCCCGAGATGGTCGCCACGACCGAGGCCATCTGCTGCGACGAGCGGATCAACGGCTCTGTGGCTCTGATCACCGACGGCCGCTTCTCCGGCGCCACCCGCGGTGCCGCCATCGGCCACGTCAGCCCCGAGGCTGCTGCCGGCGGTCCCATCGCGTTCCTGGAGGAGGGCGACCTGGTCTCCTACAGCGTGGCCAACCGTACCATCAACATGACCGGTATCCACGGTGTTCCCTGCACGGTGGAGGAGGCCACTGCCGAGCTGGCCAAGCGCGCTGAAAAGGGCATCATCCCCCGCGAGCCTCGCAAGGGCTTCTACCGCATGTACACCGAGCATGCCCGTTCCGCCATGCAGGGCGGCGGTCTGGAATAATCCACCGCCCCCCATGGCCAACAATACATCCAAAAAAGGATCCCGGCCCAAGCGGACCGGTACGAAACAACATTCCGACACAAAACAGAATACGATTAAGAAAGGGAAGCACTTTATGAATGCGGCTTATCTTGTTCCCGCAATTACCCTGTTCAATGAGGACGGCACTCTGGACCTCATCAGCCAGGAGCGGCTGTACAACAATCTGATTGAAAACGGTGTGGATGGCATCCTGGTGGAGGGTAGCTCCAGTGAGTTCTTCGCCATGGATATGGAGCAGCGCCGGGAGATGGCCCGCTTTGCCATCGAAAAGGTTGCCCACCGCACCAAGCTGATCATCGGTACCTCCAGCATGGTGGCCAACGAGATCGTTTCTTTCTCCAACTACTGCCTGGACGCCGGTGCCGACGCCGTCATGATCCTGCCTCCCTACTACTTCCACTTTGGTCCCGAGGCCCTGCTGCAGTATTATGACCGGCTGGCCAAGGAGATCCACGGTCCCATCTACATCTACAACTTCCCGGACAACACCGGCTACACCATCCCCCCCGAGACGGTGCTGCAGCTGGCTTTGATGCATCCCAACATCGTGGGTCTGAAGGACACCATCATGGGCATGGATCACACCCGGGAGCTGATCAAGATTGTCAAGAGCCGCGTCCCCTCCTTCGAGATTTACTCCGGCTTTGATGACAACTTCGCCCGCAACGTGATGTCCGGCGGCAACGGCTGCATTGCAGCCCTGAGCAACCTGGTGCCTGAGATCACCTCCGCGTGGGTGAGAGCCTTCCGTGAAAACGATCTGGAGGGCATTGCTCTGGGTCAGCAGAAGATTGACCGCCTGATGGATCTCTATTCCATCCGCAGCCCCTTCCTCCCCGTGCTGAAGGAGGCCATTAAGCTGCGCGGCATTGCTTCTTCCAGCGCCGGTACCTTCCCCATGCCCAACGCCACCATTGAGGATGACGCCCGCATTCTGGAACTGCTGGCCAAAGAAGGCATTCGCTAATTGCATAAAAACACCCTCCCGTGTAAGCGGGAGGGTGTTTTTGTCTGTCGAGCCGGGATTGAAATTCTTTTCCTAAGGTGCTATAATGATATCAGTTTTTGATTTTCGCAGCGTTTTTTCTTGATCAAGTGATTTGAATTTCCGCGCATTCTTCATCGGGAAACCCAGAATCTTGAATGCAGAATGCAATTCTCATCACTTTTCGAAACCGTTTGCGCACTTCAATAAATCCGTCCTTTTCCCTGTGGAAAAAATCGGTTTTTTACATCTCAAGGAAGGACGGCGGTCCCCCGCCGTATTAGGTGTCTTGCCATGCAACATGAGATGAAACCCGCTTCCGTCTCGACCAACGCCGCTCATTTTTCCAATAATACCGACCAGTTCGGCTTTGACGCGGAACTGCATCAGAGCGGAAAAAATAAGGCTCCCCTGTTCCATTTTCACGATTTCTACGAATTTGCCATCTATCTGGGCAAGGAACCGGCACGCTACCGGCTGCTGGATCAGGAATACGAAATCAATTTCGGCGATATCGTGCGCTGTGACCTGATGGACGAGCACATGTGGCTGGTAGGCGACAATGAGCAGCACATGCGGTTTTGCGTGGGCCTGACGTTCAACTTCGTCATGTCCTGCTCCACCAAGAGTGATAACCTCATTCAGATCTTCAGCCGCAACGGCAACAGCTATCCCGTACTGCATCTGGGCTCACTGGATATCCACAAGTATATCGACCTGATCAACGCCTTTCAGGACTGCACGCTGGAACACGGAAAAATGGTCTTCCAGCTGGGAATTCTCCACCAGATGCTGGCCTACCTGCAGGACGATTTCCTGCGCTTCAACAGCGGCGGTGCACCCCTGACCCGGCAGGACAACCTGGTGTGCGAGCTGATCAACTACATCAACCTCCATATTGGTGAGGACCTGAGTCTCAAGACCCTGGGCCGGGTCACCAATTACAACCCCACCTATCTCTCCCGCACGTTCAAGAGCATCACGCGCAGCACGCTCAAGCTCTATATCGATGAAAAACGCATCAATACCGCCACGCTTCTGATGGGCAAAGGCACGCCTCTGACCGAAATTGCCATGGAAGTCGGTTTTCAGAATTACTGCACATTTTACAACACATTCCGCCGGATTATGGGCGTCAGCCCGGAAAGCTATGCCAAGACCCACAGCAGCGGAGAATCCGACAGCCGCCGCCTGCTGCCCTGGCAGGGAAACGGCTGACCCGTTTCCCCCGCATCCGATTCCCAAGGAGGTTTTTTCATGGCAGTGGTACAGTTGGATCTCTATTCCTATCAGCTGGCGATGAACACCCAGGTTACCCTGCTCCTTCCGGAGCGGCGGGGTGTTCCCCACGCTTCCCGGCAGGGCCAGCCCTATCCGGTTCTTTACCTGCTGCACGGACACGGACAGGACCACACCAGCTGGCTGCGTCTGACCCGGCTGGAGTCCTATCTGCAAAACACAGACGTTATTGTCGTCATGCCCAATGGAGCACGGGGCTGCTATGTGGATGGCGAACAGTCCCATCGCTACGGCACCTATCTGACGGAAGAACTGCCCGTGGCTCTGGGAAACTGGTTCCATCTCTCCCCCCGGCGGGAGGACACCTTCATTGCCGGCATGTCCATGGGCGGATACGGCGCCCTGCGGGCCGCCATGGCGCACCCGGACCGGTACGCCGCTGCCGCAGGACTGTCCGCCGCGGTGCGGCTGGACCAGATGCGGGATCTTCCCCGGGCCGCGGAGCGCGGTCTGGCCATTCCGCCTCTGGAGGAAGTGGACCGGAATTTCCGCTGCGTCTTCGGTCTGGAGGATGCCTATGAGTCCTCCCCGTACAGCCTAAAGGCTCTGGCCCGGCAGCTCAACGATGCCCCCGGCCCCAAGCCCCGGCTGCTGCAGCTGTGCGGAGACGATGATCCGCTTCTGCCTGCCAACGAGGACCTGGCCGCCTTTTTTGCCGATCACTGCCCGCACCTGGACCACACCTTCCAAATCGATCCCGGCATGCACAACTTTGACTACTGGGACCAGGCCATCCGCACAGCGCTTACATTCTTCGGATTGCCCCACGCATAAAAGCATACCGCCCGGCGCATATATGCGCCGGGCGGTACTTTTCTTTTATGTAGACGTTATGCAGCGTAATAGGCCACCAGCAAATCCACCACGGTCCCATACGAGGCAATCCCGTTTTCATCACCATAGGCCTTGAGCATGCCGTCATAGATGTGATTGGATGCCTGCTGCACCACCGAATCCTCGAACTGGTCCCAGTAGGCATTGTTGTATGCCAGATCCGCCTCCACAGACTCCGGCAGCTGATCCCGGATGGTCCAGTAGGTCTCCGGGTCCACCCGGTAGAGGGCATTGCCCAGATGAATGAATCCCATCAGGTAGCCGGAGTACACATACGCCGGGTTCCCGGAGGTCGTGGATGCCAAAATCGCCAGGAAGTTGCACTCCTGCTCGGAGGCAATCCCCCTCTGATGGGCCATCTCATGGGCCGCCGTGGACGGCAGCAGACAGGCCGGGCTGTCCACATTTACATTGGCTTCCCCCGTATAGGGACAGTAGAAGCCGGTAAAGTCGATGATGCTCATCAGCCGGGAAAAATACATCCCCTTGACCCCGGTATCGTCAAAGGTCAGGAAGGGAAACTGCTGCTCCAGCGTGTCATAGACGTAGGGACTGTCCGCCAGAATTTCCTCCCGGGAGACGGCAAACAGGCCGTTTTCGTCCCGCGGGACCTCCCCTGCCGCCTGGCTGAGCTGCTGGGCAAACTCCGCCGTCACGGCAGTCAGATCTTCCTGGCGCACCGGCTGGGCGTAGATGCCCGACAGATCCTGAAAGCTGTCCGTCCAGTAATTGACGCCCCACAGCAGACAAAATCCGTCCCAGATCAAAAGGCCGGTGCACACCGCTCCCAAAACGGCGCCCCAGGCGCGTCGGCCGCGGCCTCCCCGGGCGGTCCGGACCACCATCACCACGCTGGCCAGGATGTAGAGTACAGTCCCAATCACCAGCGCCGCCGCCAGCACTTCCATCACGGAAATCTCCGTGCGGTAGCAAAGGCGTCCCAGTGCTTCTTTCAACGGTCCCGTGACCTGGGAGGCAAACGCATTCATCCATGCCCGGTTTCCCCGGCAGACGCCATAGGCCGCCAGCACCACCAGATCCAGAGCCAGCCATCCATACAGCCGGGGATGCTGCCCCAGCAGCCTCCGCAGCCGCGTCATTGGGCTGCCTCCAGAAGCTGCCGGGTATAGGGATCCTGGGGATGCTCAAAAATCTCTTCCACCGTTCCCTGCTCCACAATGCGGCCGGACTTCATGACCAGCACCCGGTCACAGAGCTGATAGACCACATTGAGATCGTGGGAAATGAAGAGATAGCTCAAATCCAGCTCCTGGCGCAGCTGCCGCAGCAGTTCCAGAATCTGCGCCTGGATCGTCACATCCAGAGCGCTGACCGGTTCGTCGGCAATCAGGAAGCGGGGGCGACGGATCAAAGCCGCGGCAATGCTCACCCGCTGGCGCTGGCCGCCGGAGAGCTCACCGGGCCGGGCCTTCAGACACTCCTCCGGCAGCTCCACGCGGGAGAGCATCTCCCGCACCCGGCGCTTGCGCTCTGCCCGGTCATACTTGCCGTAAATCCGAAGGGGCTCCTCCAGCGTCCATTCCACGCTGTACGCAGGGTTCAGGGAACTGTACGGGTCCTGGAAGATCATCTGGGGCCGTTTGGTATAATGGATCACTTCTCCGCTGTCCGGGCGGAGCATGCCCAGAATCGTCCGGGCCAGGGTGGATTTGCCTGTGCCGGACTCGCCCACCAGGCCCAGAATCTCGCCGTGGCGCACGTCGAAGGAGACGTCGTGGAGCACCTCCTGCACCGCTCCCCGGCGGAACAGTCCGCCGTCGCGGTAGCCGCTGGTGACATGGCGCAGTGACAGCACCAGATCTTCACTCATGGCGCTCCTCCTTTCTCCGGCGGGTGGGAATGGCGGCAATCAGCCGCTGGGTGTAGGGATCCTGCGGGTGGTAGAAGACCTGATCCGTCTCCCCCTCCTCCACCAGCACACCCCGCTGCATCACGGCCACCCGGCTGCAGAGCTTGCGCACCACCGCCAGGTTATGGGAGATAAAGAGCATGGAGATCCCGGACTCCTGATTGAGCTTTTTCAAAAGGGCCAGAATCTGCGCCTGGATCGTCACATCCAGTGCCGTAGTAGGCTCGTCCAACAGCAGCAGCCGGGGCCGGATCACGATGGCCGCGGCGATCATGGCCCTTTGCAGCATACCGCCGGAGAGCTCATGGGGGTACTTCTCATACACGCCCTCCGGATCCGGCAGCTCCACCGCCGCCAGGGCCTCCAGGGCTGCCTGCCGCCGCTGCTGCGGATCCAGATCCGTGTGAAGCTCCAGTACCTCTTCCACCTGGCGCCCCACCTTCATCAAGGGGTCCATACTGCTCATGGGCTCCTGAAACACCACACCAATGGCTTTGCCCTGCACCCGGCGCAGCTGTGCCCGGTCGGCATGGAGCAGCTCCGTGCCGTCCAGCAGGATGCGGCCGGAATAGCGGCACTGTCTGCGGGGCAGCAGCCCCGCCACCGCCATGGCCGTCACGCTTTTGCCGGAGCCGGACTCGCCCACCAGGCCCAGAATCTCCCCGTCATGGATCGTCAGGGACACGCCCGAGACCGCCTCCCGGTTCCGGGTATGGAACTGCACATGCAGGTCTTGAATTTCCAGCATCATGCCACCCCCTTGTCGCGGCGCTGCAGGCCCTCGCCCAGAAGGCCCACGCTGAACACCAGCAGCACAATGGTTCCGCCGGTGGCCACCGCGTACCACGGGGCCGTGGTGAGCATGCTTTGGGCCTCGGAAAGCATGTATCCCAGAGAGGCATCCGGCGGCGTGACGCCGATCCCGAGAAAGCTCATGGATGCCTCCGCCAGCACGGCGTTGTTGAAGCCGATGGTCAGGGCCGGCAGCAGGACGGACGTGGTATTGGGCAGCATGTGCACCACCAGAATCCGCCACGGAGAAGCACCCATCAAACGGGCACTCTTGACATAATTGACATCCCGCAAAGAGGCAAAGGCCGTCCGGGTCACCCGGGCAAAACTGGGGATAAACACCAATCCCAATGCCACCACCACGTTGTATTTTTTGCCTGGTCCCAGCAGGGAGATCACCACCAGAGCCAGCAAAATGCTGGGGAAGGCGGTCAGGGCATCGCCCACCCGCATGAGGACTTCATCCACCAGGCCGCCGAAGTATCCCGTCAGGGCGCCGATCAGGGTGCCCGCCACCGAGCCGATGGCCACGGTGGCCAAGGCAATGGTGCAGGTGGTCCCTGCCCCCTGCATCACACGGCTGAGAATATCCCGGCCGAAGTTGTCCGTCCCCATGGGATGAAGCAGGGAGGGCCCGTCCAGCTTGGGTCCCACGGACATGGCCGCAGGATCATAGGGTGTCCAAAAGATTCCCAGCAAAATCACAACCGCCAAAAAACCGGCCAGAATTCCGCCGGCCAGCAGATAGCCGTTCATCCGTCTTCGTTTCATACCGGGCGCCCTCCTAACCGCAGGCGGGGATCAATGCGCTGGTTGATGAGATCCGCCACGGTCCCGGCCAGCACCACCCAAAACGCCAGAATCACCACAATGGCCTGCACGGTGGGATAATCCCGGCTGGAAATGGACGCCACCAGCATCCGTCCCAGACCCGGAATGGCAAAGACCTGCTCCACCACGATGCTGCCTGCCACAATCTCCGCCATGGTCTGGGCCAGGAAGGTCACCGTGACCACCAGGGAATTTTTCAAAACATGCCGCCGCAGCACGCCTTTGCGGTCATTGCCCCGGGATATGGCGGTTCGGACATAGTCTTTTTGCAGTTCCTCCCGGATCGTGCCCCGGAGCATCCGGGTCGTCATGGCAATCCGGGGAATGGCCAGGGAAATGGCCGCAAACAGCAGGTATCCCAGAGATCCCAGCGGATCCTGGCTCAGGCCGGGGAACTGGCCGTGGATAAACCAGTGCAGCACCGTACCGAACAGCCAGGAAAGCAGAATTCCGGTGAAGAAGGGCGGCACCGCCATGCACAGCTGGTTGACCACGGTACGCACGCCGTCCCGCACGCCCTCCAGTTTTCCGCCGCCCATGGCAGAATGCAGTCCCATAGGGATGGACACCGCCACAATCAGCACAAAGCTCATCAGGCTCAGCACCAGAGTGACCAGCACCTTGGAGGAAATCAGATCCCATACCGGCTGGCCATAACTGTAGGAGACACCCAGATTCCCGGTGAAGAATCCCGCCAGCCACTCACCATAGCGCACCAGCAGCGGCCGGTCCAGCCCCAGCTCCGCCCGCAGGGCCGCCACCTTTTCCGGGGTAGCGGCGGTACCCAGCATGGCGGTGGCGGGGTCACCGGAGATCAAATCAAAGGCCACAAACGCCAAAAGAGAGACGATGACCATGGTCACCAGCAGCATGGCGATGCGCTTTGCCGCGTATTTCATGGTCTTCGCCTCCCTTTCAGCGCAGCGGCATCATGCATGCCGCCGTTCATATCAGGCAGTATATCGGATACTGGACAGGTCCAGTACGTAGATGGGATAGAAGGTCACGCCTTCCAGTCCGCTGCGCACCGCCACCAGGTCCGCCAGGTCCTGAATATAGACGTTGGCGGCGTGCTCGGTGAGGTTGCGCTCCATTTGCTTGTACAGAGCCGTCTGCTCGGCGTCGTCATAGGTGGCGAGCGCCTGCTGGAACAGCTGGTCGTATTCCGCATTGTTATAGTTGATGAAGTTGGAGCCGTACGTGGAGGTAAAACGCTCCAGCAGGGCCCGGGCCGTCATGTTGGCGGCATCCACGCCCACCACGGTGGACTGGAACTGCCGTCCGGTGTACACGTCGGAGATCCAGCTCTCCCACTCGATGGGCTGGATGGTCGCCCGGACACCCACGGCGGCCAGCTGCTGCACCAGCACCTCCGCCGTATCCATGTGGGGCTGATAGTTGCTGGGAACCGTGATGGTCATATCGAATCCGTCGGGATAACCAGCCTGGGCCAGCAGCTCCTTGGCCTTTTCCACATCATAGGTGTAATAATCCGTCAGGCTCTCATCGAAATACTTGCCGAAGGCGGGATACATGCTGGAGCCGATGGGGCTGCCGTAGCCGTCGAAGGCCAGATCGATGATGCCCTGCTTGTCCACTGCATAGCTCAGGGCCTGGCGTACCAGCTCATTGTCAAAGGGTTCCACAGCGTTGTTGAGGTAGAGCGCCTGGACCAGGTTCATGGTCCCCTCCTCGATCTGGAAATCCTCGCCCAGCTGGGCAACCTGGGTGCTGGTGAGATGGGCGCACAGATCAATGGCGCCGCTCTGCAGGCTCATGAGCAGGCTGTCGGCATTTTCGATGATCTTGAAGGTAACCTTATCCAGATTGGCCGGCGTGCCCCAGTACTCGTCGAACTTCTCCAGCACAATGGAGTCCTGCGCGGTCCGGGAGACAAACCGGAACGGACCGGTGCCCACGGGGGCGGTATCCTGCTCCTCATAGTCCGCCGGCAAAATGGCGGTCGTCAGATAGGAGATGAACTCATTGCTGGGTTCGGAAATCGTGATGGCCACCGTGCGCTCATCGAGAGCCTGGATGTCGGTGATAATAGAAAACGCCTCCACCGGAACGATTCCCGTTTCGGCAGGGGCGATGCAGCGCTGAATGGAATAGATCACATCCTCCGCCGTCACCGCGTCTCCGTTATGGAACTTGACACCCTCCCGCAGGGTAAAGGTGTAGGTTCTATGGTCGTCGGAAACCGTGTAGCTTTCCGCCACGGCAGGGGTCAGATCTCCGTTGGAAGTGGGCTTCATCAGCCCTTCAAATACATTGAACATGACTTCGCGGGTTCCTGCCTTCACGGTCTTGTGAGGGTCAAGACTCTCGTCCAGATCCTGTGCGATGCCAACATTGATGGTGTTGGCCTGGGCCCGATCCTCCGGGGTCTGCTCCGCGCTGCCGTCTCCGCATCCGCTGAGTACGGTGCACAGGAGGCTCACCAGAAGAAGGAGCGCCATCAGGTGCTTTTTCATACTGCTCTCCTTTTCATCACTGCCTCTGTGGGTCAGTGTTGGACGGGAACTGCCCCGCCCAGACAGAATGATTCGGCTCTATTCATCCGGGGAGGTGAAATACGCTATAC
>CABUDN010000069.1 GCA_902490355.1 uncultured Oscillibacter sp. | reverse complement strand
TGGAGACTCTGCAAAAGTACTTCGGTTACACAGTTTCCAATTCCAAGGGCAAGCCCACGAATTCGGAGTTTATCGCCATGATCGCCGACCGGCTGGTGCTGGAGATGCGGGGAGATTGGACCCTGACGGTTTAAACGGTTCCATATTGCAAAAGGAGAGGCCTGCGCCTCTCCTTTTATTTTGCATGTTTATGCATCTGCCAGTATAGCGGCGGCGGTGTCCAGCTGGGCGGCGGTGAGGGGCTCATCAAACCAGAGCTCGATCAACCGGCTGTCCCAGCAGAGCAGGTACTGGTTCAACGGTTCCTCTCCCATATAGCATTGATATGCTGCCGTGGTGCCCTGCGGCAGAGTGTCCAGGGCTTTGTAGCGCTCCTGGTATTCCGGAGGAAGGTTCGCGTCGCGGCGGACGTATTGTTCCAGCAGGTACGTTTTGCATGTGGAATAGAAGAGCGGAATCTTCACGTCCACAATGGAGTAGTTGAGTTCCGGCAGCTCCTCCGGGCAGTCATGCCGGAGATCCTGGGAGTATCTTCGCCAGGATAC
The DNA here is from genome assembly GCA_902490355.1 of uncultured Oscillibacter sp. Taxonomy (GTDB): domain Bacteria; phylum Bacillota; class Clostridia; order Oscillospirales; family Oscillospiraceae; genus Oscillibacter. The sequence goes on along the minus strand of CABUDN010000069.1, from coordinate 12,440 downwards.
CAGCAAGGAGGATTGTTCCCAGGACCCGGTGGAATAGGTGTCGGATCCGTAGATGGCAGCGCCGGTGAGATCTTCCATCCGCAGGGGAATGGGGTCGGCGTAGACCTCCCAGGTGATGTTGTGCCAGGAATAGGTTTCCACAGCGGTTGTGTCATCCACGCCCCAGCGGTTTGTGATAAAGAGAACGCCTACGGCCATCAGCAGTCCGAAGCTGGAGAGGAAGGCGGTGACCATGGTGGCGGTCCGGGTGACTTTCCGGGAGGCACCACGATGGAGGCAGAAGGCCTTCACGCCCTGGGTCAAACAGCAGGTCAGCACAACGGTGACGACGGCGACGCCCAGATAGCCGATCTCGCGCCGGGAAGAGGAGAAGAGAAACGCGGCCACAATGAACAGCAGAGCGACGAAGAGCAGTGAAAGATTTGCGACCGGACTGGTACGGATGGCGTACATGCGGTCCATCTGAGCTTCCCGTACGGCGCGGCGGTGCCAAAGCGCATAGTGTCCCAGCGACCAGGTGTTGGCCAGCAGCACCAGCAGCCAGCAGGAAAAAGAGAGCAGATAGGAGGCGTTGGAGAGCAGATCCACCGGGTCGGTGTTGATGCGCCAGAACAGCATGCCCAATTGGAACAGGCTCAGAATGAGCATGAGGATCGTGCCGGGCAGAAAGTTGCGGCGCATGGAGCGGTGGATGGTTTCCACCTGGATGGAAGGGTCGGTTTCAATGGGGACGGCATCGGGGCGGGAGGTATAGAATACCTGCATCTGGGCCCACTGGAAGGCAAATTCCCAGCCTGCCTGGGCACAGTAGTCCCGAAAGACCTCCTGGCCGCTGGTGGGTGCGGCGTCAAATTCCGAGGCATCGGGGAAATACGTCACCGCAAAGCGCAGGGTCTGGGGCTGGATGCGGCGGTAGCGGATGCTCAAGGTTCCTATTTTCTCCGCCAGCCATCCCTTTGCCGCCATGGCTTCCAGATGGGACGCAAGACCCGTGAAATCATAAAAGGAATAGAACACCAGTTCTCGTTTTGTGTTTTTCATTCCGCAGACCCTCCTTGATGGATGCAGGCTTCATAGTCGGTGACCAGGACCCGCAGGCGGCGGTATTCCGCCTCCAGGGCCGATTGTCCGGTGGGCGTGATCCGGTAGCTGCGCCGCCGGCCCTCCGCTTTTGTCTCTTCAATCATCCCGGCGGTGAGGAATTCATCCAGCAGGTGGTAGAGGGTTCCCGGCCCCACGGTGACCCGGCCATCAGTGAGGCTTTCCACCCGGGACATCACGTCCGCACCGCACAGCTCCTCCTGCAAGCTCAGGAGGATATAGAACATCTGCTCCGTCAGGGTTTGAAATTTTTCCCGGGCCATGAACACACCTCCTTTTTTAAAATATCGATTATCGTTATTTTGCAATTTCAGTATAATATCGAATATCGATGATGTCAAGAGAGAATGAGAAGAGACTTGCGTTTTTTCGGGGAATATGCTAAGGTGAACGTTGAATTTGAAGGAAAAGAGGAGAATGGACTATGACCTATTCGTTTCGGCCCAGTGGGGTTTGCTCTCAGGAAATGCGGGTGGAGCTGGACGACCAGGGCATCATCCGGGACCTGAAGGTCGTCGGCGGATGCAGCGGCAACCTGCAGGGAATTTCCGCCCTGGTGCGGGACATGCCCGCGCAGGAGGCCATTGCCCGGCTGCGGGGCATCCGGTGCGGCTTCAAGCCCACGTCCTGCCCGGATCAGCTGGCGCAGGGACTGGAGAAGATTCTGCAGCAGCAGTAACCGTAAAATGTACCAGAAAAAAGGACCGCTATGCGGTCCTTTTTTCTGGCGTTTGGGGAAAACAAAGAAGAGACGGTGATTTTCGGTGGACAAACGGTTTTTGAAATGATAAGATATTTCCGTGATATTAGCGAATTTGATACGATGGATTCCAAAAAGGAATGCAGCGAGAGAGGAACGAGCGGACAAGCTATGAAAATCGTATTGGTCATCGATCAGTTTGACGACGCCAACAACGGCACAACCATCAGTGCCCGGCGCTTTGCAGCCGCTTTGAAAGAGCATGGCAACGAGGTGCGGGTCATTGCCACCGGAAAACCGGCGGATTATAAGTATGCGGTGCGGCAGATGCGGTTTTTCCCCATTGTAGAGCACCTGATCACCAGTCAGGGCATGCGCCTGGCCATCCCGAACCGGCACGTGTTTGAAAAGGCGGCGGCCTGGGCGGATGTGGTGCATTTCATGATGCCCTCGCCCTTGGCGGTGATGGGACTGCGGCATGTGGAAAAACTGGGGATTCCCCACACGGCAGCCTTCCACTGTCAGCCGGAGAACATCACCTTCAGCCTGCACATGGGCAACAGCAAGCGGGTCAACGACTTTGTCTACAACCGCTTCCGGGATACCTTCTTCAACCGGTTTACCCACATTCACTGCCCCAGCAATATGATTGCCGATCAGCTGCGCCAGCACGGCTATACGGCCCAGCTCCATGTCATTTCCAACGGCATCAGCCCGCAGTATACCTACGGCAAGGAGCCCAAGGAGGAATGGATGCAGGGTGTGTTCAATGTGCTGATGGTGGGGCGCTATTCCGGGGAAAAGCGGCAGGACGTGCTGATTGAGGCGTGCGCCAAGTGCCGTCACGCCAATGAGATTCAGGTGATTCTGGCGGGAAAGGGCCCCCTGGAGAAGAAGTACCGCCACCTGGCCGAAAAGCTGCCCAATCCTGTGGTCATGGGCTTTTATGAGCCGGAACGGCTGCTGAAGATTCTGCACATGGCGGATCTGTATGTGCATACGTCTGATGCCGAGATCGAGGCCATGAGCTGTATGGAGGCCTTTGCCTGCGGCCTGGTGCCGGTGATTGCGGATTCTCCCCGTTCCGCCACGCCGCAGTTTGCCCTGGATGAGCGCAGCCTGTTCCCTGCCGGGGATGCGGATGCCCTGGCCGAACGGATTGACTGGTGGATTGAACATCCCCAGGAGCGGGAGGAAATGGAGCATCGGTACGCCGATCATGCCAAGCAGTATGCACTCTCAGAGTCCATCCGGAAAACCGAGGAGATGTTCCGGCAGGCCATCGAGGAACAAACAAACCAGCGATAAAAGAGCGGACAGGAGCCGCCGGTTGACACCGGCGGCTCCTTTTGTGCATAGAATGGCTCAGCAACGAAGGAGGAATGGACAATGGCTTATTCCGACCGGGAGCTGCTGGCGCGTCTGATCCAGTGCGAAGCAGGCGGAGAGGGAGAAAACGGGATGAAGGCGGTGGCAGGGGTGGTGATGAACCGGGTCCATGCCAGGGGCGGAGAATATGCCCGGGTAGGGCAGGGAAGCATCCGCAACATCATTTTTCAGCCCTACCAGTTTGTCTGTGCCAGTGAGACGGAAAACGGGGCATACAATCCCCAGAACATCTACAACATGCGGCCTGAACAGATCCACTATGACATTGCGGACTGGGCCATTGCCGGGAACCGTCTTCCGGATGTGGCGGAGTCGCTCTGGTTTTACAATCCCTTTGGGCCCAAGTGCCGCTCTTTTTTTCCGCCTGAGGTGGGATACTGGCAGACCCGCATCGGCGACCACTGCTTTTATAATCCAACAGATGCGTACTACAAGACTTGAGAGGAGTCATGAACATGCAGTTTCAAACGCAGTATTCCACACCCATGGCCGGACAGGGCACCATGCCGGGGCGGACGCCGGGGATGTCTGCGGCAGGGATGGACTGGTCCGGAGAGATCACGCCCCCGCCCGTGCCGCAGGGTGCATCCGTGGTGGTGTATGATGATCCGGCAGCGATCCGGGATGCGTCCGCCAATGCCCGGACGACGCCCAGCGGTCAGCTGGGACCTCTGTCCTGGTCTCAGAACGCGGCGCCGGCACCCATGGACCTGCGCCATGGCTTGCCTGCGGATGTGATTGAGTCTCCCACCACGCTGGAGGAGGCCCGCCTGGGATCCCTCAAGGCCATGCTGGCCCGGTATGTGGGCAGTTACATCGTCGCGACGTTCCTGGTGGGAACGCAGAATATGGTTTCCTGGGAGGGAATCCTGTACGACGTGGGCAACGATTACCTGACGATTTACCAGGAGAACCGGGACCGCTACGTGGTCAGTGACTACTATTCCCTGAAGTTCATCGAGTTTTATGATACCCGCCGCCGTACCTTCTGCAATGCTGTGATGGAATCCCAGAACGGCATGTCCGGTACCTGACGGAAGCCCGGCCGCCGCCGAACGCGGCGGCCGGCTCTGCTTGTCAATGGGAAACAGGCCGGGGAGAAGAGAGGGATTGCGGCGGCGGGAGGCTTGTGCTACAATACGGATATCTTAATGGAAAAGGAGCGCGTCCCAATGGATTTTGCAACCCTCAGTGCGGCCCGCTATTCCCTGCGCAAGTTCAGTGACCGGCCCGTGGAGCCGGAAAAGCTGGCTGTGGTACTGGAAGCGGCCCATAATGCCCCTACGGCCCATAATAATCAACCCCAGCGGGTGTTTGTGCTTCAAAGCTGGGAGGCTCTGGAGAAGGCGGACGCCTGTATGGATTCTCATTTTGCTCCGCCTATGATTCTGGCGGTGGCATATGATCCGGAAGTGGCGTGGAAGCGTGCCCAGGACGGCAAGAACCACGGTGAGATTGATGCGTCCATCGCCTGCGCCCAGATCATGCTCCAGGCGGCGGACCTGGGACTCGGTACTACATACGTGGGGATGTTTGATCCGGACAAGCTGCTGGCGGCGTTTCCGGAGATGGCGGGGCTGGTGCCCATTGCCTTGATTCCCATCGGATATCCGGCGGAGGGGGCGCATCCCGCACGGCTCCACACCACCCGCATTCCCCTGGAAGAGATGGTTCAGACCCTGTAATCCAAAAAAAGAGACTGCCCGCAGGCAGTCTCTTTTTTTATTCCTCAATGACGGCGGCGGCCGCGGTAACCGCCGCTGCGGCCACGGCCCACGCTGCGGCCATACCGATAACGGCGGCGGCCCAGCAGCAGCTTCCACACCAGAACTGCCGCCAGCAGCACCAGTAAAATCACAGCGGTTACCCGCACGGCGGTTTTCTGGAAAAACAGCTGCACATTATGCCAGAAAGTCAGCAGCCGGGAAGCTTCCACATCGTGCATGGCCAGCAGATCCACGGTGGCGTAGACCGTGTCGTTATAGCGCAGCTCCAACGTGCCCAGCACATCGCCCTCCTGCACCGGAGCTTCCACAGGCTCTTCCAGAACGACGTTGCGCTCCAGATCCTCGGCATGGATATCATTGGGCAGCAGGACTTCCACTTCCTCGGCGGGATGGACCGTGACGTGGTCGATTTTGGACAATGTCACCGGAACTTCCCCGATGACCTCATCGGAGTCCAGGACGCTCTGGTAGGAGAAGTTGTCCAATGCCCAGTCGAAAAGCTGGATGGTATCATAGAAACTGTATGTGCGGATTTCTCCGTCGTCCAAAGTGACCCGGTCCGCGCCCAGCACCACGCTGATGAAGCTCAGGCTGCCCCGGGTAGCGGAGGAGACCAGGCAGTGCCCCGCCTGAGAGGTCGAGCCGGTTTTGATGCCGTGGGCATCGGAGTACAGATATCCCCGGGACCACCAGGCGCCGATCAGATAGTTGGAGGTATGCAGGGTCCGGGCCTCGGAGAGGTTGGTGGCGGGAATGGTGGCGGTGGCCGTGTCGCAGATGCGCATGAAGTCATCATACTGCATGGCCTCTTTGGTAATGAGGTACAGGTCCCAGGCGGAAGTATAGTGCTGAGGATCATGGAGTCCGCTGGGGTTGACGAAATGGGTGTTCTCGCAGCCCAGCTCCTCGGCTTTGTCGTTCATGGCATCCACAAAGGCCTCCACGCTGCCGCTGACTGCTTCAGCCAGCACATTGCAGGCCTCATTGGCGGAGACCACCAGCATGCAGGTGAGGTACTGTTCTACCGTCATGATTTCGCCTTCCTGGATGTTGGCCGTACTGCCGTCCTCCGCCAGACCGGTGGTCATGGCCGTATGGGAAGCGGTCAGCTGATCGGTCAGGGACAGCTTTCCCTGGTCGATGGCCTCCATCACCAGCAGGGCGGTCATGATCTTGGTGGTACTGGCCGGATACATCTCCTGGTGTTCGTTTTTGGCATACACGATGTTTCCGGTTTTGGCATCCACCAGTAAGGCAGCCTTGGCCTGAACCTCGGGATCATCCAGTGCAGCGGCATGGGGAGCGGTCCAAAGACTCAGAACAAGAACCATCAATAAAAAAAGAGAGAAAAAGCGTTTTGTTTTCATATTGATCTCCCGAAAAGTATGATATAATGAATGACAATATAGACTGCGGCAGCCGGAGGCGCCGCTTTTCGACAAGTTTTGCATCATATTGAGTATATCAAAAAAAGAACGGGAGTTCAACAGTGAAAGCGGAGGGAAAGATCACAAAAGCGGAAGGGCTTCTGCTGGGATTGGCGGCATTGTTTTTGTGTGGATTGCTGGTTCTGGCCCGGCAGGACCGCCTGGCGGCGCGGTCGGCGCCGCTGACAGCGGAACCGGAGCATTCTGTTCCGGCGGAGGAAGTCACGCCGGTGACGGATCTGAATACGGCCACATCGGAACAGCTGGAAGCACTGCCGGGAATCGGAGAGGAACTGGCCGGCCGGATTGTGGAGTACCGGACGGAGCACGGCGGGTTTTCCAGCGTGGAGGAGCTATTGGAAGTCCCGGGAATTGGAGAGGGAAAGTTAGCGGCCCTGGAGGGCCTGGTAATTGTGGAGGAAACAACGGCGCAATGAAGATTTTGGTAGTGGATGATGAGAAGACGCTGGTCAAGGGGATCAAATTCAATCTGGAAAATGAGGGCTACGAGGTGGAGTGCGCCTATGACGGCAGCTCCGCTGTGGAGCTGGCCCGCAACAACCGGTTTGACCTGTTGATCCTGGATGTGATGATGCCGGAGGTAGATGGGCTGGAAGCGTGTATGCGGATTCGGGAGTTTTCCAATGTGCCCATCATCATGCTGACGGCCAAGAGTGAGGATGCGGACAAGCTCATGGGATTTGAATGCGGCGCGGACGATTACCTCACCAAGCCTTTCAATATTCTCGAGCTCAAGGCGCGGGTCCGGGCGCTGCTGCGCCGGGCTGCAGGGGTGCAGCGCGACCAGGGAGCGGTGCTCGCGGTGGGAGACATGGTGCTCAACACGGAGGAACGGGTGGCAGTGCGGGACGGGCGGACCGTGGACCTGACCGCCAAGGAATATGACCTCATTGAGCTGCTGATGCGCAATCCCAGGCGGGTATACAGCCGGGAGAATCTGATGAATGTGGTGTGGGGGTATTCCTACGCCGGAGATTACCGGACGGTGGATGTCCACATCCGCCGCCTGCGGGAAAAGCTGGAGAAGAATCCGGCGGAACCGGACCATATCATGACCAAGTGGGGAGTGGGGTACTATTTCAAGCCGTAAACGACAGATTTTCGGCAGCCTTCCGGCCAAGTTCGGCCTGAGCTACCTGGTCATCATCGCGGCGGTTTTGCTGCTGCTCAATACCTATCCGCTGCTGGTGTCGGAGGATCTGGTGTTCCGGTCTAAGGAGACCACGCTGCAGTCTGCCGTGTCCGTGATGGTCTATTCCCTGTCCGGGCTGGACCGCCTGGATGAGCAGAATGTGGCCGAGGCCATGGCGGTGGTGGAGGAGACGGGGCTTTCCCGCATTTTGGTGACGGATGAGGGCGGAAAAGTCCTCTATGATACCCGGGAGACCGGCAGCGCCGTGGGAGATTACATCTTTTATACGGAGGTCGTGCAGGCTCTGCTGGGAAACGATGCCTTTACCTGCAAATACCAAAACGGCGCCTTCCGCAGCCATGCCTCTTCCCCGGTGCTGTACCAAAACCAGATTATCGGGGCGGTATACGCCTATGAGTACGATACGGAGCAGGCGGCTTTGCTGGGCGGCCTGCAGGAGACCTTGCTGCGGCTGTCGATTATGATCGGTACAGTGGCGCTGATGCTCAGCGGCGTGCTCTCGGTCGCCCTGGCCAAGAAAATCGGTCAGCTGCTTACGGCGATTCGGCAGGTACGGGAGGGGTCGTACAGCCACCGGGCACAGATCCGGGGGCGGGATGAGATTGCCCAGATCGGCCAGGAGTTTAACTCCCTGGCAGACCGGCTCCAGACTACGGAAGATGCTCGGAGACGGTTTGTTTCGGACGCGTCTCATGAGCTGAAGACGCCGCTGGCGGCCATCCGGCTGCTGACCGATTCCATCCTGCAGACCGACGACATTGACCGCGAAACCGCCCGGGAGTTTGTGGCGGATATCGGAGCCGAGGCGGAACGTCTGAGCCGGATTACGGAAGACCTGCTGCGGCTGACCCGGCTGGACAGCGGGGTGATGGATGTTCCCACCGTGGTGGATGTGCGCCCGGTGCTGGAGCAGGTGATGCGGATGATGCGCCTGGTGGCGCAGGAACGGCAGGTGGAGCTGACGGATACAGCCGGTCAGGGCTGTACGGTGCTGGCCACCCGGGATGAGATTTATCAGGTGATCTATAACCTGACGGATAACGCGCTCAAATACACGCCCCCGGGAGGCTGGGTACGGGTGGATTTGGAGCAGAGGCAGGCGCAGGTCATCCTCTCGGTTACCGACAATGGCCCCGGGATACCGGAGGCCGATTTGCCCCGGATTTTCCAAAGATTTTACCGGGTGGATAAAGCGCGTTCCCGGGCAGCAGGCGGAACGGGACTGGGCTTGTCCATTGTCAGCGATACGGTCAGCAAGCGGGGAGGCAGCGTAAAAGCCGTCAACCGCCCGGGCGGAGGCTCGGTATTCACGGTGTGCTGGCCCCGGCAGGAGGAGGGATCGGCATGAGGCGGATCTGGGCAGGGCTTTTATGCGGCGTGATCGCTCTGGTGGGCACGGTGGCCTGCGGTGTGGTCAGCCAGCCGGAGCCGGAGTATGTCGTGTATTTTCGGGAAGCCGATCTGGCAAAATCCGCCGGAGGTGACGCGCTGCGGGCACAGCCGGTCTCGGTGGAGGGCGGCAATACCGTCCGCACGGCGCAGCAGCTGATGGAAGCGCTGCTGGAAGGCCCGCAGGACGAGACTCTGCAAAGCACGATCCCCGCGGGAACGCAGCTCCTTTTGCTGAATGTGGAGGGAGGGCAGGCGCGGGTGGATCTCTCATCCGCCTATGCAAATCTCTCCGGGATCCGATTGACCATGGCGGACTATGCCATTACCTTGACGCTGACTCAGCTTCCGGAAATTTTTTCCGTAAAAATCACGGTGCGGGGACAGGAGCTTGCCTATCGGGACAAGCAGATCTTTGCCGCCCGGGATGTGCTGCTCTCTCCGCGAGGGGACGTGGTGAGCACGGTTACCGTGCAGCTGTACTTCCCCGGTGAAACGGGAGAACTGGTGCCGGAGGAGCGGGCGCTGGAACTCTATGAAGGAGATACCCAGGTGGGGGCGGTCGTCCGGGCATTGGAGAACGGGCCGGAAGAGGATTCCCTGTCGGCAGTTATGCCGGAGAATTTCCGCGTTCGTTCCGTGTGGCAGGAAGAGGATGTGTGCTATGTCAATCTCTCCTCCGCGCAGCTGGAGGATTTGTCGGAGACGGATGCCCTTTCCACGGCACTGCTGTCTCTGCAGAGGTCTCTTTGTTCCCTGGAATCCGTGCAGGAGGTGCGGTTCCTGGTGGACGGAGAATTTGCCAGAAGCTATGGCCCTGTAAACATTGCGCGTCCCTATTCGGAAGGATGAAAAAGAAAACGGCGGCCGGACAAGTTGTCCGGCCGTCGTTTTTTATGTACCAAAGAACAGCCGCACGGCAAAAGCGGAGGCGATGAAGCCCACAAAATCTGCCGTCAGGGCAGCGGGAATGGTGTGGCGGGTTTTGATGATGCCCGCAGAGCCGTAATAGACGGCAATGGTATAGAATGTGGTTTCGGTACTGCCCAGCATTACAGCCGCCACCCGGCCGATATAGCTGTCGGGGCCGTAGGCCGCCATGAGGTCCGTGCCCACTGCCAGTGCGCCGCTGCCGGAGACCGGACGGATCAGCATCAGCGGCGCCGTCTCCGGCGGGATGCCCAGCCATTCCAGAACAGGGCTGCAGAGTCCGGCAAACCACTCCATGGCGCCGGAGGCCCGGAACATGGAAACTGCCGTCAGGAGACCGACCAGCGCCGGTACGATGCGCACCAGCATGCCCAGGCCTTCTTCCGCGCCGCGGCTGAGTGTGCCGTAAACATCCACCTTGCGGCCGGTGCCGTAGACGGCGACGGCTGCCAGAAGGACGGGGATGACCAGAGAACTGGGATTCACAGGCGGCTCCTTTCCCGGCGGGAGAGCAGCCAGGCCGCCGCAAGTCCTGCGCTGACCGACAAAACCGAGGAAAGCCACACCGCAGGCAGAATGTCGAAGGGGGTGGCGGAGCCTGCAGCGGAGCGGACGGAGGCAATGGTGGCGGGCAGCAGCTGGATGGAAGCGGTATTGAGCACCACCAGCAGGCACAGTTCATTGCTGGCCACGCCGTCACAATTCCGGGCCATGCGGCGGGCAGCCCGGATGCCCAGCGGTGTGGCGGCATTTCCCAGCCCCAGCAGGTTGGCAGAGGCGTTGGCGCAGACGGCAGCCAGTGTTTGGGGGTCTTGGCTGGCATTGGGGAGCAGACGCCGCAGCAGCGGGCGGAACAGACGGGAAAGCCCGTCGGAAATTCCGCAGGTGTTCATGATTTCCATGACCCCGCTCCACAGGCATACGACCCCCGCCATGGAAAGACTCAGTTCCACTGCGGAATTGGCGCCTGACATGGCTGCCTGGGCCACAGCATCCAAATTTCCGGTGGCAAGACCGAATCCCAGTGACAGGACAATCATGGCTGTCCAGATCCATCCCATAGCCATCAAACCAGCTCCTTTTCCTTGCTCAGGGAGATTTGTTAATTTAGTTTTAACTTCTTTAGTTAGGAATTGACATTCCGGGGGAGGGTGTGATATTGTCAAAATTACAACAAATATGTTCTAGAACAGAGAAAGGAGAGACGCTGTGAAATCGACAGGTATCGTAAGAAAAGTTGATGAATTGGGCAGAATTGTGCTCCCCATTGAGATGCGCCGGACTCTGGACATTGCAGAAAAGGACGCATTGGAAATCTATGTGGAGGGCTCGTCCGTCATTCTGAAAAAATATAAGCCCAGCTGTATTTTTTGTGACAGCAGCAAGGACATTACGGTTTTTCGGGGGAAGAACATCTGTCCGAAATGCCTCAAAGAGCTCAAGGGTCTGTAAGGCTTTGGGGCAGTCTCATCAAACGAAAAGCACTCCCAGCCGCATGCGCGGTCCGGGAGTGCTCTTGTTTTTGTTAGGGTTACCGCTCCAGTGCGGCGGCGTACAGTTCGTTTTTGGAAAGGCCGGTATCTGCGGCCACATCCCGGACCGCGTCTTTAAGCCGCATGCCCTGGGCCTTGCGCTCCAGCACCAGGTCCACGGCTTCTTCCAAAGAGATCGTGGTTTCCGCCTGCTTTTCCGCCCCTGCCACCACCAGGACGAATTCTCCCTTGGGTTCGTTTTCCGCATAGTAGTCCACGGCTTCGGCCAGGGTGCAGCGGCGGGTCTGTTCATGCAGTTTGGTCAGCTCCCGGCACAGGGCGATCTGCCGGTCGGGACCGAAGGTATCCCGCAGATCGGCCAGGGTGGTGCGCAGCTTGTGGGGAGCCTCGTGGAAGATCATGGTGCGCTCCTCGGTTTTCAGGGACTCCAGATGTTCCCGCCGGCTTTTGCGGTTGACGGTGAGGAAGCCTTCAAAGGTAAACCGGCCGGTGGGAAGGCCGCTGACCGCCAGCGCGTTTACCGCCGCGCAGCAGCCGGGGATGGAGAGCACCTCCACATCGTGCTGGGCGCACAGGCGCACCAGCTCTTCACCGGGATCGGAGATGGCGGGAGTACCGGCATCCGTGACCAGGGCACAGGACTCGCCGCACAGCAGGCGCTCCAAAATGGCCTGTCCGGCGGAGACATGATTGTGGGCATGGTAGCTCACCAGAGGCTTTTTAATTTCAAAATGATTGAGCAGCTTGACGGATACCCGGGTATCCTCCGCCGCAATAAAATCTACGGATTGCAGGGTTTCCACTGCCCGGGGAGAGAAGTCTCCCAGGTTCCCGATGGGAGTTGCCACCAGGTATAGCGTGCCGCTCATAGCGTGTCCTCCTGTGTTCTGAAATAGATGGCGTCCAGCTCCGCTGTGGGGGAACCATCTGCCTGGCGCAGCAGCAGCGGGGGTTCCACGGTGAGGCCGGGACGTCCGCCCCGGCAGCCCTCCGCCAGCACCAATGACGGTGCCGCGCCGGGTTTGGAACAGACGAAGCGCAGCCGTTTGGGTTCCAGGGCTGCTTCCCGCATCGCGCACAGCAGATCCGTCAGCCGTTCCGGCTTGTGGA
>CABUDN010000068.1 GCA_902490355.1 uncultured Oscillibacter sp. | reverse complement strand
GTTGTCGACAACCTTTATTTCCTGACGCTGCTTGCTGGGAGTTGCCAAATGTGCAATTGTTTTTTATTGTTTTTCGATAAATCGAAGGGCGAAAAACATGACACGGCGGACGATTCATGGGAACCGTCCGCCGTGTCATATGATATAGAGAAAGGAGAGGGAAAGTGGTGTACAAATTCAAGCTGTCGCTTGATGGGTTTATCATACCGAGTGAATTGCGGAAAGTCAACGGGTGCGGAGGATGCTTCACAAATTGTTTACAAAGGTTGCGATTTTCCTCGTTTTATTCATAAAACGTTCAAATAATGGGGCGAAATATACGTTGACAGAAAATGCGCTGTGTGCTAGTATTTAGCATGCTAATTTTTAGCAGGCTAAAATAAGGGGTGCATGATATGCAAATGATCAACGCACTGGGGCCCACGTTGGGACGGGCGGCGCATCTGGCCCGGACCAGACTGGATGTCCGGCTGACCCAATACGATGTGACACCGGCCCAGATGCACGTGCTGCTTTATCTGGGGCGCAATGGCGGACAGGCGCCGCAGTGTGAACTGACCGGATTTTTGCGGGTAAAGCCCCCTACAGCCAATGGAATCCTGGACCGTCTGGAGGAAAAGGGGATGGTGGTGCGCAGCGTCAGCGGAACGGATGCCCGCCGCCGTCTGATTACCCTGACGGAGAAGGGAAGCCAGCAGCAGGCGCTGTTCCAGCGGCACTTTCAGGAAGCGGAACAGCAAATGGTTCGGGGATTCACGGCGGAGGAGCAGGAAATCCTGCGGACGCTGCTTTCCCGGGTGATTCGGAATCTCGAGGAGGATGAGACACGATGATCAAAAAACTCTGGCCGCAGGCCAGACCATATGCCCCCTGGATTTTGGCGGGCGTCCTCTGTTCGGCGGCGGAGGCGGTGTTTGAGCTGCTGATTCCGCTGGTGATGAGTGATATTGTGGATATCGGCATTGCCAATGGCGATCAGTCCTATATCCTGCAAAAGGGTGGGCTGATGGTGGTCATGGCACTGGTGTCATTGTGCTTTGGCCTGGGCAGCGCAGCCTGCTCGTCTATAGCAGGTCAGGGCTTCGGCGCGAATCTGCGCCGGGCGGAGTACGACCATATCCAGGAGTTTGCATTTTCCAACATTGAAAAGTTTTCCACCGCCTCTCTGGTGACCCGCCTGACCAGTGATGTCAACAGCATGCAGCTGTCTTTGATGATGGGAATGCGGCTGCTGGTACGGGCGCCGGTGATGCTGGTTTCGGCTCTGGTTCTGTCGGTGAGCATCAGCTATCAGCTGAGCAATGTCTTTTTGGTGGCGCTTCCGCTGCTGGTGGTCCTGGTGGGAAGCCTCTTGATTAAGGTGGGCCCGATGTTCCGCTCCCTCCAGGAAAAGACCGACGCATTGAACCTGGTGGTGCAGGAGAACCTGACGGGAATCCGGGTGGTCAAATCCTTTGTGCGGGAAGACCATGAGCGGGAGAAGTTTGCCCGGCGCAATCTGGATCTCAAGCGCACCTCGGAGCGTGCATTCGGTATGGTGGTCATCAACATGCCCATCATGATGCTCATCATTTACGGCACCATCATCGCGGTCATGTGGTTTGGCGGCCAGATGGTGTTTGCAGGCACGCTGGATACCGGCAAGCTGATGACCTACTTCACCTATATCACGCAGATTATGGTGTCGCTGATGATGGTGTCCATGGTCTTTATGATGCTGACCCGGTCGGTTGCCTGCGCACGCCGGATTGCCGAAGTATTGGAGGAGCGCCCGTCCATTGACAATGAGAAGGCGCAGGAAGGTGCCCGGGTTCAGGATGGGACCATCGAGTTCCGGCATGTTTCCTTCAAGTATGATCCTGAGAGTCCGGAGTGGATTTTGCGGGATGTGGATCTGCAGATTCCCTCCGGCGCCACAGTGGGCATTCTGGGCGGAACCGGCAGCGGCAAGAGTACGTTGGTGTCGCTGATTCCCCGGCTGTATGAAGCCACGGAGGGAACCGTCCTGGTGGGCGGCAGACCGGTGAACAGCTATACCATGGAGCATCTGCGGGATGCAGTGAGCGTGGTGCTGCAAAAGAACACCCTCTTTTCCGGCACCATTCGGGAAAACCTCCTCTGGGGCGATCCCAATGCCACGGAGGAACAGCTCTGGGCGGCCTGCCGGGCTGCCTGCGCCGACGAGTTCCTGGAGCGGATGCCCGATGGTCTGGATACGGATCTGGGACAGGGCGGCGTCAATGTTTCCGGCGGACAAAAGCAGCGGCTTTGCATCGCCCGGGCCATTTTGAAGCAGCCGAAAGTGCTGATCCTGGACGATTCCACCAGCGCGGTGGATACCGCAACGGATGCCAAGATCCGCAGCGCCTTTGCCAATGAGCTTAAAAATACCACCAAGATCATCATTGCCCAGCGGGTCACCTCCATTTGTCAGGCCGACCGGATTCTGGTGATGGATGCAGGACGCGTGGTGGATCAGGGCACCCATGCAGAACTCATGGCACGCTGCGAGATTTATCGGGACGTGTATCAGTCTCAGCAGGAAGGAGTGAGCATTGGTGGCTGAAAAAAAGGAACGGCCCATGGGACCGGGCGGTCATGGTCCCGGACGGCATGGTTTTCAAAAACCCAAGGATATGCGGGGTACCCTGCGCAAGCTTATGCGCTATCTGGGACGGTACCGGTCACATCTGGTGCTGGTAGTCGTGCTGCTGTTTGCCAGCTCCGCCTGTACCATCGGCGGATCGTATCTGCTCAAGCCCCTCATCAATGACTATATTCTCCCGGGTGATTTCCCGGGACTGGCCCGCATGCTGGCAGTCATGGCGGGGGTGTATATTTTGGGAGCGGGATGCTCGTTTGGGTATGCCCGTCTGATGGTTCACGTTTCCCAGAACACGGTGGCGCAGCTCCGGGCAGATCTGTTTGACAAGATGCAGTCCCTGCCGCTGAAATACTTTGATACCCATACCCACGGCGAACTCATGAGCCGGTATACCAACGACATTGAAACGGTGTCGGAGGCTCTGAACAACAGCTTCGCCAGCCTGATTTCCTGCGCGCTGAACTTTTCCGGCACGCTGCTGATGATGCTGGTGATCAATCCGCTGCTGACCTTGGTGACCATCGGCGTGCTGGTGGTCATGCTGGTGGTGGTGAAGGCTGTGGGCAGCCGTTCCCGGCGGTATTTTGCCCTGCAGCAAAAGGCTGTGGGCGAGGTCAACGGCTATATTGAGGAAATGATGGAAGGCCAGAAAGTCATTAAGGTCTTCAATCACGAGCAGGCTGCCCGGGAGGGCTTCAATGTCCGCAATGAGGCCTACCAGCAGGCGGCGACCCGCGCGCAGATTTTTGCCGGTGTGATGATGCCGGCCATGGGAAACCTCAGCTATATCAACTATGCCCTGACTTGCTGCGTGGGCGCTATGCTGGCCATTGGAGGCGGCAGCTTCCAACTGGGCGATCTGGCGCTGTTTCTGCAGTGCACCCGGCAGGTCAGCCAGCCCATTACGCAGATGTCGCAGCAGGTCAATACGATTCTTTCCGCGGTGGCCGGTGCGGAACGGGTTTTCGAGGTCATGGAAACCCAGCCCGAGCCGGATGCGGGTGAAGTCACACTGGTGCGGGTCAAGCAGGACGCGGAGGGAACGCTTTCGGAAGCGTCCTTTGATTCCGGCGCCTGGGCCTGGAAGAAACCGGACGGCACCCTGGTTCCTCTGCAGGGAGATGTGCGGTTTGACCATGTGGTCTTTGGCTATGATGACCGCAAGGTGATTCTCCATGATATCTCCCTGTTTGCAAAGCCGGGTCAGAAGATTGCCTTTGTGGGATCCACCGGCGCGGGAAAAACCACCATCACCAGCCTCATCAACCGCTTCTATGAGATTCAGAGCGGAACCATCACCTATGACGGCATCGACGTGCGGGACATCCGGAAGGACTCCCTGCGCCGGTCTTTGGGTGTGGTGCTGCAGGATACCCACCTCTTTACCGGCACCGTGGCGGACAACATCCGTTACGGGCGGCTGGATGCCACCGATGAGGAAGTGGAGGCGGCCGCGCAGCTGGCCGGTGCGGATACCTTTATCCGGCACCTGCCCCACGGATACAACACGGTCCTCTCCGGAGACGGCGGGAACCTCTCCCAGGGCGAACGGCAGCTGCTCAACATTGCCCGGGCGGCGTGTGCCAATCCTCCGGTGCTGATTTTGGATGAGGCGACCAGTTCCATCGATACCCGGACAGAAAAGCTCATTGAGCGGGGGATGGACCGGCTGATGGCCGGACGTACGGTGTTTGTCATTGCGCATCGTCTCTCCACGGTCCGCAATGCCAAGGCCATCATGGTTCTGGAGCAGGGACGGATCATCGAGCGGGGTGACCACGATGATCTGATCACCCAGCACGGCCGGTACTACCAGCTCTATACCGGCCAGGCGGAACTGGACTGAGCGGGTTATCTGGACCCAAAAATCAATGTACCCCCGGTGCGGCAGTCTGCCGCACCGGGGGTTTTGTTTGCAGAACTGGAGGATCAGTACTTCCAGTTGGCAGGATCGTGGTCACTGATATCCGAGACATCCGGCCAAGTCAGAACGCCGTCCCGCAGCACATAGGGAATGTCGCTGTACACGACCTCCCGTCCGTAGGTGTCGGTAATCACGGCAGCGGCGCACAGGGCGTCACTGGGGTCCGTCATGGTGACGGTCTGCCCCTGGGGCAGATGGAAAAAGGCGGCGTCGCCGTAATCGCCGTGAAAATGGTCCGGCTGCGCGCAGCCCTCCAGCCAGGTGAGAAGGGTCTTGTTTTGGAACAGCCCCACGCGGATTTCCGCAATATCCGAGCAGCCGATGGCTTGATTCACGGCATAGACGGATGCCCCCGGATGTGCGGTAATATACAGCTCCGGCAGGGTCAGCGTGCCGTTGGCGTCTGTTCCCAGGTCTAGCAGTTCGCCGCTGGAATAGCCCAGCAGTTCCACTGCGGGCAGCGAGGCGCTGTACAGATTGGAAAACTGATCCAGCAGCTGGGTGGAGCGGGTTCCGTCCGGAGGTATGAGAACGGCGCTGAGCGTGATGCTGTCGGTCAGCGGGCAGGTGAGAGTCGCGGTATAGGTACCGTCGGGAGATTGTGTCCCGGGGACGCTGTGGGTGGGTTCGGTGCCGGTGTCGGCCAGGAAGGAGACGGTCAAGCCGTCTGTATACGTCTTGGGCACGGCCCGGACGGAGAAGGTGACCGTATTGTTTGCCAGGTCGGCCGAGAGAATTTCGGCGCCGTAATCCGCCACCAGACTGTTTTGCGCCTTGAGAATGGATTCCACCTGACTGGAGATGGAGCCGATCTGACGGTCCACGCTGGACTCCACCCGGGAGATGTTTTGAAAGATGCTCTCCTGACGCAGATCCAGTTCGTCCAGACGGCTGGAAACACCAAGCAGGCCGCCCAGCAGACACAAAATGCCCAGCGTAATTCCTGCTTTTGCCAGTCTGCGCTTTTGACGGGACAGGGGTTTGGGCAGGGCGGCGGTATAGCGTTCCACAATGGCCTCCACCATTTGAAGCTGCGCCGGCGTCAGTTCCTGCGGCCCATCGGCGGGCGGCTCGCCGGAGCCCATGGCGCCAGAATGCTCGTTGCCGGCAGGATTCCCATCGGGAACGGATTTTCCAACCGCTGCCGGAGCAGGTTCCTCCACACCCAGCAGCCACCCGACGGATACGCCGAACAGACGGCTCAAAGCCACCAGCTTTTCGATCTCCGGCAGAGCGGAGTCGGATTCCCATTTATAAATCGACTGGCGGGTGATGCCCAGCCGGTCGCCCAGGGCCTCTTGGGACAGGCCCAATTCCTTTCTCTTTTGCGCAATCCGCTGTCCTGTTGTCATGCACAGCCCTCCTTTTTCTAGGGTGAGTATAACAAAAATGAGGGGGAATGACCACCAACCGCCGCCACTCGTTTTGTCAACCTGCGGTTAGCAGAGGAATTTTATCAAAATGGGGGTTGTGGAGCGTCTGCAGCTGTGTTAGACTGTGGGGCGTCTGCCCAATGAGAAGTGGGGCGGGGAGTATCAAATTTAGGAGGGATTGGGAATGCATGCGCAGCTGCGGGACCTGACGCAAGGTCCCCTGGCCAAACAGATTCTGCTGTTCAGTCTTCCGCTGATTGCGTCCAACCTGCTGCAGGTGCTGTTCAATATGTCGGACGTGGCGGTGGTGGGACGCTTCGCCGGTTCTGTGGCATTGGGCGCCGTAGGCTCCACAACCACGCTGGTGACGCTTTTCACGGGGTTTATCATCGGCATGTCCAACGGTGTCAATGTCCTGACCGCGCTGCACTTTGGCGCCAAGAGCCGCCGGGAGCTGTCAGATACCATTCACTCGGCCATTTTGATCTGCCTGGGGACGGGATTGATTCTGATGGTGGTGGGCGTGGGCTTTGCACGCCCGATCTTGGAACTGCTCAATACCAAAGAAGAACTGATTGACGGCGCGGCCCTGTATCTGCGGATTTACTTTTTGGGCATGCCGGCCCTGGGGCTTTACAACTTCGGCAATGCGGTGTTCAGCGCTGTGGGTGATACCCGGCGGCCGCTGCGGTATTTGTCTCTGGCCGGTGTGGTGAACATCGTACTGAACCTGTTTTTTGTAATTGTGTGCGGCATGGACGTGGCGGGAGTGGCCACGGCCAGCGTCATTGCCCAGTACCTCTCAGCCGGGCTGGTGGTGACTGCGCTGTTCCGCAGCCATGATGAAATGTATGGCCTGCATTTCCTGCGGCTGCGTCTGCACCGCAGCCGCAGCCGGGCGATTCTCTCCATTGGTCTGCCGGCAGGCATGCAATACGGGATTTTTGCCTTGGCCAATCTCTTTATTCAGATGGGCGTCAACTCCTTTGATGCCACCATGGTGGCGGGCAACTCCGCTGCGGCCAATGAGGATGCGCTGATTTACGACGTGATGGCCGCCTTCTATACGGCCTGCGGCAGCTTCATTGGACAAAACTACGGCGCCCGGCGGAAAGACCGGGTGCGCAGAAGCTATCTCATCTCCATGGCTTATTCCTTTGGAATTGGCACGATCATGGGATTGGCCATCCTGGCGGTAGGCCCATCCTTCTTGTCCTTGTTTACGGAGGACCCGGCAGTGGTGGATGCGGGTATGAAGCGGCTGCCCATCATGAGTCTGTCCTATGGGACATCCGCCTTTATGGACTGCACCATTGCCGCTTCCCGGGGATTGGGAAAGAGCCTGGTGCCCACCATCATTGTGATTTTGGGCTCGTGCGTGTTTCGGATTGCCTGGATTTACACGGTGTTTGCATATTTCCAAACGGTACCGTCTTTGTATCTGCTCTATATTTTCTCCTGGATCATTACTGCTGTGGCGGAGATTGCGTATTTCTTCTTTATCTGCCGCAAACAGCTGCGGGAGCTATAAAAAATCAGCGCGGCATGGAGTATTCCATGCCGCGCTTTGTTTTGTGTTCAGGGCTGCTGGGGAGGCTGGGATTCATCCGATTCCGGAGAAGCTGCCTCAGCCGGCTGACTGCCGGATTCCTGAGACTGTTCCGCAGGGGCGGAAGCATCCTCCGGGCTGTCGGAAGCGTCTTCTGTCTGCGGCTCCGGTGCCTCGATCTTCTGAGAGATCATGTGGACCTTTTTGGCCGCAGGCTCGATGACATCCGGCGTAGAGGGGCGGAAGCCCTCCTGAGACTGGGTGGAGGCATAGGCGTCCTCGACCAGCTCGGGATCCCGGCCTTCGATGATGGCCACCATTTCCGCACCGGTGATGGTTTCCTTCTGCAGCAGGTAGGCCACGACCTTGTCCATGTCCTCACGGTTGTTTTCAATCACGTCCACCGCGGAGCGGTAGCACTGATCCAGAATCTCCTTGACGGCCAGGTCCATCCGGGCGGCGGTATCCTGGGCGCAGTCCATGCCGTAGCCGCCGTCGAGATACTGGTTGCGGCGGGAGGCCAGGGCCATCATGCCGAACTCGTCGCTCATGCCGAACATGGCCACCATGTTCCGGGCCACGTTGGTGGCCTCCTGGATATCCTGGGAGGCACCGTTGGTCATGGTGTGAAGCACCACTTCCTCGGCCGCACGGCCGCCCATGGAGACGGCGATCTTGGCCATGAGCTCTTCTCTTGTACGCAGCTCGGTTTTGTCCTCTTCGGGCATCAGCAGGGTATAGCCCAGAGCGCCCTGGGTATGGGGAACGATGGTGATTTTCTGCACCGGTTCGGAATTCTTCTGCTTGTAAGCCACCATGGCGTGTCCCACTTCGTGGTAGGCCACCAGCTTCTTTTCAAACTCGGTCAGGACGCTGCCCTTTTTCTCGGTACCGGCGATGACCAGTTCGAACGCGGCCAGCAGATCTTCCTGGGTGACCAGCTTGCGGCCCTTGCGCACGGCCCGCAGAGCGGCTTCGTTGACCAGGTTGGCCAGATCCGCGCCCACGCAGCCGGCGGTGGCCAGAGCAACCTTTTTGAGGTTGACATCCTCGGCCAGACGGATGTTCCGGGTGTGGACCTGGAGCGTGGCCAGACGGCCGGCCAGATTGGGCCGGTCGATGATGATGCGCCGGTCAAAACGGCCGGGACGCAGCAGGGCCTGGTCCAGAACTTCGGGACGGTTGGTGGCGGCCAGCAGAATGATGCCCTTGGTGGGATCGAAGCCGTCCATTTCCGCCAGCAGCTGGTTGAGGGTCTGCTCCCGCTCGTCGTTGCCGCCCATGCGGTTGTCGCGGGATTTGCCGATGGTGTCGATCTCGTCGATGAAGACGATGCAGGGGGCGACCTTGCTGGCTTCCTTGAACAGGTCGCGCACACGGCTGGCGCCCACGCCCACGAACATCTCCACGAAGTCGGAACCGGAAATGGAGAAGAAGGGAACGTTGGCTTCGCCGGCTACGGCCTTGGCCAGCAGGGTTTTGCCGGTGCCCGGAGGGCCGACCAGCAGCGCACCCTTGGGCAGCTTTGCACCGATCTCCGTATATTTCTGGGGATTGTGCAGGAAGTCGATGATTTCGGTGAGGGACTCCTTGGCTTCGTCCTGACCGGCCACATCCCGGAAGGTGACGCCGGTGGACTTTTCCATATAGACCTTGGCGTTGGCTTTGCCCACGCCGCCGATGCCGCCGATGCCGCCCATGCCGCCCTTCTTCGTCATCCAGTGCATGGCCAGGGAGATCATGAGCAGGAAGAAGACAAAGGGCAGAACGTAAGAGACCAGAGCAGCCATCAGGGGGCTGACGGGCGGCTGGTAGTCCATGCCGTATTCCGTTACATCGTTGGCATCCAGATAGGCGATCACCGCATCGTCGGATTCCAGCTGCACGGTGAACAGGTCCAGACGGACGGTCTGCTCCCGCCCGGTCTGATCGGTATAGGTATAGATGGCGCCCTTTTCATCGGTGGACTTGGTGTAGGCGGTGCCGTCCTCACTGGTGTAGGTGTAGCCGTCCGCCGGTGTGATGTGGAGAATATTCTCCGACGTGTCAAATTCCACCTGGGCCACCTGACCGTCGGCCACCATGTCCTTGAATTCACTGTACTCCACCGTAATGGAAGAGGACTGATTTCCGGCGCTGGACATATACGTGCTGGCATAGCTGATGAGGATCGTCAGCAGCAGTGCCCAGCTTACCAGAGAGATGATGCTGCGTACATTGCTGTTTTTCCCGCCGCCGGGACGGTTGGGGGTATTTTTTTTGTCGTTTTGATCCATGTATTGGAAAACTCCTTTCAAGGAAAACCCGTCATAAAAGTATTAGCAGTATACCACACCGGCAGCGGAACCTCAAGGATACGGGTCGTTTTTTTCGTGAAGTTTCTGTAAATTCACACTTTATTGTGTCCGCTGTGTATGATATACTACCTCATGTATGCGACAAAATTTTTCAGCAAGGAGACGCTATGGACGAACAGAGGAAAAATGCTTCCGCCGCCGAAGCCGACGGCGTGATCGAAGGGCGCAACGCCGTCATTGAGGCGCTGCGGGCGGGAGAGGCCATTGACAAGATCTATCTGCAAAAAGGCGATACCGATAAGACCCTGGGACACATTGCCTCCAAGGCCCGCGCAGCGGGCGTGGTTGTGGTGGAGGCGGATAAGCGCAAGCTGGACGCCATGAGCCGGACCCATGCCCATCAGGGTGTGATTGCTCTGGCGGCAGTGCGGGAGTACGTCAGTGTGGAAAGCATTCTCCAGTCTGCTGCCGACCGGGGAGAGGCTCCGCTGATCGTGGTGTGTGACGAGATCTCCGATCCGCACAATCTGGGTGCCATTATCCGTACGGCGGAGTGCGCCGGCGCCCATGGCGTGGTGATTCCCAAGCGGCGCAGTGCGGGATTGACGGCCGTGGTGGCCAAGACCTCCGCCGGGGCGGTGGCCCATATGCCGGTGGCCCGGGTGCCCAATATTCCGGCACTTTTGAAGGACCTGAAAAAACAGGGCGTTTGGGTGTTCGGCACAGCGGCGGAGGGAACCACGGAGCTCTACCGCGCGGATCTCAGGGGGCCGGCAGCCATCGTGATCGGCAGTGAGGGGGACGGTATGACCCGTCTGGCCATGGAAAACTGCGATTTCCTGGTGAGTATTCCCATGCGGGGAAAGCTCAATTCCCTCAACGCCTCCGCTGCGGCGGCGATTTTGCTCTATGAGGCGGTACGCCAGCGGCTTGACTGAGAAAGGACAGGCAAATGACCCCCAAGGACGAGAAAACGCTGTATGATACCCTGGAATCCTTGTCCACCGGAACGGATGTCCCCCCGTCGGACGAGGAGTATTTCCTGGAAGAAATCCTGGCGGAATATGGCGCGGGAAGGGAACAGAAGATCCTGCGGGATGTGGAGGAAAAAGTAACGGCCGGGGAAACCGGTGATCCGGCACCGCGGGAACCCCAGGGGCATACGCCGCCCGCGGATGCGGGTGTACCGCCTGCCCCTGCCGGGGAGGCGGACCCGGCGCCGCAGCCTGCCGAGCAGACTTCGGATCAGGCACTCGACAAAGAGCCTGATTCCCCCGCCGCAAAGCGGATTTCCATTGAAGTGATGGATCTGGAAAAGCTGCGCCGGGAACTGCCGGAGCAGCCCCGGCCCATTTCCCTGGAGGAAGTGGTGGGCAGTACAGTGGATGCGGTGATGGAGGAGCAGGAGGAACCCCTGCTCAAGCCCCGGCGCCGCGGCTTGTTTTCCCGGCGCAAGATGGAAGAGGAAGACACGGAGACACTGTATGATCCGCCGGAGCCGGAACCCGAACCGGAACCGGAGCCCATCCCGCCGGAGCCGGATCTGCATGATGCGGCGGAGGTATGCCGGACGGAGTATCACCGACGCAGAGGCGGATTGACGGCCGCAGCAGTTGTGGCGGTGCTGCCCTCCATTCCGCTGCTGCTGCAGCAGCGGGGCATTCAGATTCCATATTGGTCGGAAGATCCCCGGATGCAGACGGCTGCCATGCTGGGGTGCCTGGCAGTGGTGGCGCTGCTTTGCCGGAGTGTGTTTGTCAAGGGTGTGCGGACACTGCTGCGCAAGCGCTGCGTCAGCGAACTGCTGATTTCACTCTCCGCCGTTGTAACGGCGGCAGACTGCGTGTCCCGTCTGGTATCGGCCGACCGTACCCCGGTGCCGGTCTATGCATCGGTGAGTTGTCTGGCTCTGGTGTTTGCCCTGTGGGGAGACAGCCGGGAGAGCCGGGGATATTATGATACGTTCCGCACGGCTTCTGTGGATGACGAACCGCCCTATCTGGTAACAGAAACGGAAAAGGGCGCCTGCAAGCAGCAGGGGAGTGTTCCCGGATTTTATACGGCGGCGGTGCGGGACGATGTGACAACCCTCTGGCAGACGGCACTGCTGCCGCTGATTTTGGTGGCCTCGTTGGTATTTGCCGGACTGAGCTCCCTGGGACAGGAGCGCGGTGCGGACTTTTGGCTCAACTGGTCGGCCATTTTGGCCGCGGGCGCAGGATTTGCGCTGCCCCTCTGCTGGAGCCTGCCGTTTTCCAAGCTGGCGGCCCACCTGCAAAAAACCGGAAGCGCCGTGGCGGGATGGTCCGGCGCTGAGAAGATCAGCAGCCGCCGGAGTATGATCCTGACGGATGCGGACCTCTTCCCGCCGGGCACGATCCAGCTCAACGGTGTCAAGGTGTTCGGCGAGGAGCTGAACAAGGTCCGTTCCTATGCCGCCACCATGGCCCGGGCGGCCGGCAGCGGTTTGGAGTGGCTCTTTGACGGTCTGCTGCGCAGTGAAGGGGGCCACTACCTCCACGCCGAGGAATTCAGCTTCTATGAGGAAGGCGGCTGGGGTGCCACCATCAAGGGCGAGTCCGTACTGATGGGAACGGCCTCCTTTATGCGCAAGATGGATGTGCGGCTGCCGGGAAATATCAACCTGAAAACCGGCGTGTTTCTGGCGGTGGACCGGCAGCTGAGCGCGGTGTTTGCGGTGAAGTACCATCCCTCGGAGAATGTGGATTTTGCCCTGCGGATGATGCGCCGCAGCCATATTACGCCCATTCTGGCGTCCCGGGACCCCAATATCAACCCCGCGCTGCTCAAGCGCAAATTTTATAAGAAAGTACGTGTGCAGTATCCGGATCTGACGGCCCGGGTAGCGCTCAGTGAGGCACAGATGGATCAGGGGCTGCCCAGAGCCCTGATTTTCCGGGAAGGCCTGCTTCCCTATGCGGAAACCGTGGCAGGCAGCCGCCGGCTGTGCAAGGCGGTGCGCCGGTCCACCGTGCTGGGATTGCTGGGCAGTGCGGCGGGCGTGGTGCTGGCCTATTACCTGGTGGGGATGAGCGCGTATGAACTGATTACACCGCTGACGCTGGAGGCATTTTTGCTGTTGTGGACTCTGCCGGCACTGGTCCTGTCGGATTGGACGGGACGGTACTGATTTGCCGGATGAAGTGGGAAGCACCAGAAAGTGTAAATTGCAAAAGGAGAGCCGAAGGGCTAGATCGGAAGAGCACACGTCTGAACTCCAGTCACATTCCTTTATCTCG
>CABUDN010000067.1 GCA_902490355.1 uncultured Oscillibacter sp. | reverse complement strand
ATGGAAGCGGCAACACGCCACCCATTGCAGAGCTTTGCCGACCTGATTACCATCGCTCTCCTTTCATCACACCCACAAATGCTCCACTAAAATCAAGGTCCCCATGAGAAGCAATACGATTCCTCCCACCGCTTCGGCCCTGGATTTGTATTTGGCTCCAAAGTGATTACCGATTTTTACACCGGCCACAGAAAAGGCAAACGTTGTCAGTCCAATCATAAGGATAGCGGGGAGAATATCCACCTTCAAAAACGCAAAGGACACTCCAACAGCCAATGCGTCGATACTGTCGGCCACAGCCAGAGGGAACATGACGCGCGGAGCGAAAGACGCTTCCATTTCCTTGGCAGGCTCCCGGGATTCCCGGATCATATGAATTCCGATGGCCGCCAACAGGATAAAGGAGATCCAGTGGTCCAGGCTTTCGATCGCGGATCGGAAACCGCTGCCCAAGACATAACCCAGCAGGGGCATGACTGCCTGTGATCCTCCAAACCAAAGCCCAGCGGACAGCAGGTGTTTTGGCTCCACATGCTCCACAGAAAGGCCTTTGCAGATCGCAATGGCAAAGGCGTCCATGGAAACACCGATGGAAATAGCTATGAGTTCTCCGATTCCCATATTTTTTACCTCCCAAAGCAATTGAGTTGGCAGGTAAAAAAAGAGACTTACCTGCCCTAACAGGTAAGTCTCGTCATTTAAGATAATACCAGGAAAGTTCCAGGATGTTGGTATCACCACACCAAAGTGCTGACTACTCCCTTACATAACAGCAAGTATATCATATCTCCGGGATGTTCTCAACACAATTCAACAATTCATCTTTGGACAAATCCATCTCTGTGTCCTAATTCTTTTGATGCCCCTTCATGGCGATCAGCCGGTTCCATTGGCGGGATTCAGATGGATCATAATGTGCTTTACATCCGGGAAGGTATGTTCCACTTCATCGTGGACATGCTCTGCCACCTTGTGAGCATCCCGCAGGGACGTTTCCCCATCCACCTGGATTTCCAGATCAATATAGACCTTGCTGCCGAACATTCTGGTACGAAGCGAATCCACACGGACCACGCCCTCCTGCGCAGCGATGTATTGTTCCATTTGCTCCTCATAACCTTTGCCGCAGGAGGTGTCCAGCAGTTTGACCACGGCGTCTTTCAAAATATCGTAAGAGGCCTTCACAATGAACAGGCAGATCACCACACTGGCCACGGAGTCCATTACAGGAAAACCCAGCATGGCGCCGCCGATGCCGATGAGGGAGCCGATGGAAGAAAACGCGTCGGAGCGATGGTGCCAGGCATCCGCCAAAAACGCCGAGGAATTGATGAGCTTGGCATAATACCGGGTGTACCAATACATCGCCTCCTTACTCACAATAGAGACGATGGCCGCCACCAGGGCGATCGTGCTGGGAATGGCAAGGGTCTCATAACTGCCGGAAATAATGTTTTCGATGCCTGCCTTGCCGACACCCAGACCGGTTGCCAGCAGAATGATCCCCAGCAGCAGGGAGGCGATGCATTCCATGCGATCATGTCCGTAGGGATGGTCGCAATCCGCTTCTTTCTTGGAGACCTTTACGCCAATCCAGGCAATCACGGTGGTAATCACATCGGAAAAAGAGTGGATCGAATCGGAGAGCATAGCGCCGGAGTTGCCTGTGATGCCGGCATAGAATTTAAATCCCGACAACACCGTATTGCCCGCGACGCTGACAAATGACATTTTACGGATTGCCGCCGCTTCGTCAACGGTATTTCTGCGGG
Source organism: uncultured Oscillibacter sp. (assembly GCA_902490355.1). Taxonomy (GTDB): domain Bacteria; phylum Bacillota; class Clostridia; order Oscillospirales; family Oscillospiraceae; genus Oscillibacter. Next base: position 11,322 of record CABUDN010000067.1, on the reverse strand, counting down.
AAACGGTGTCAGCCTGCTTTTTTACTGTTTTCATTGGAATTCCTCCTGCTTATCGTGGATGATCGGGCATTGCTCTTATCCGCACACATTCAAAATTCTCGTTTCCCCAGGTGAATATAAAAAGCACCTGCGGGGCATACAACTGTCCCGCAGATGCTTCATGTCTGCTGCCTCCATGGCCCGGCAAATGGCCTGCTGGCCATTGCCTGTTCAGTTTGTACTGTTGAACTCGCATTCCAAACGGAATGTAATGCAGTGCAAAGAGTGACTTAACTTTACAGGGAAAGCAGCTTCTTGTCAAGAATTCTTTCCTGAAGAGTTTGGGACAAACAACGGGTTTTGTCGCAAAATGTAACACTGACGGCGGAACTGAGGAAAAGTGTAACGCAGGCAGGGGGTTGCCTAATGAAACAATCTGATTTTACGATTACAATGTTCCTCACATAGGACAGATAAGGAGAATTTTCATTTGACATTTCAGCGGAAAAGACCCAGGATGCTCTGAAAAACTTATCTGCCCCGCATGCAAGGGTGATCCGTGACGGCCAGGAGCAGCATATCGGCGGCCCGCTGAAACTGCCATTGTTCTTGCCGCCCACAAAAACGGAATGCCTAAGGATGCTTTGGGGAAACAGGATCCCCGCCTGGCGGAGCAGCCCTTTGACTCTGAGAGAAAGCTGCTGACCACGGTCCAACAGATCGATGGAAACAATATTGTTATTGTCAAGGGTGCCTTTGATATGCTGGCTCTGCGGCGTATAGCGGAGATCTGGAGACCGCATGGAACGTGATTGACGCGATGAGCTCCGACACCCTCCGGGTTTTGGCTGTTGCCTGCAAAAAGATCGGCGCCCTGCCTGAAAATCCTTCATCGAAAAATTTGAAATGCGGCATGACCTGCATGAGGTTGGTAGGTATGATCGACCCGCCGCGGTCATCGCTGGAGAGCTGGGGATCATGCAGTCGGGGCATCTATGCCAATATCCGCGTGGGGATGTTGGTTCTAAACCTTCCCTGTGCCACCATGACGGGCGCGGTCATCAGGGCGTTTATGATTCTTACGGTCTCACCGGTTAAGGCAATTGTTTTCCTCGGTCTCATTGTGATATTGCAGCAGCTGGAGGGGAATCTGATTTACCCCGCGTTGTCGGCGCCTCCTTGGGACTGCCGGCGATCTGGGTACTGACAGCCATCGCGCTGGGCGGCGGCTTACTGGGGATTCCGGGAATGCTGCTGTGCGTTCCACTGGCCGCAGCTTTGTATCGGCTTGTCAAGGAAGATGTCAATCGCCACCAAACAAAGGAGTGTGTAAAGGTATGAAGAATAAGAGCCAAAGTCCCGGAGAAAGCATCCTTTTGACTGCTTGTCCGTCCCGTTTGATCCGCCATGTGGACAAGCGCTTGATGTCCTACAACATTGAGATGACGGAGGTAACCGGCGGAACTTTCTGGAAGACCTATACCGAAGAACAGATTGCCGGTACAGCGGAGTTTCCCTCGGTCACATCGTTCGCCGATGTGACTGCCATGCCGGAACTGATGGAGTATTATCCCCCCATCGATCTGTATAACAAGCGGCTGCGGGAGCTTACCAAAGCGCTGGGTCCTGCCTGGATCCGCGTATCCGGTACATGGGCCACAAAAACCTATTACGACTTTGAAGGAGTGACCGGCGGGAGGGTGCCCGACGGTTACAGCAGTGTCCTGACTGGCGAACAGTGGATCGGGGTCTTGGACTTTGCAGCCTATGTCGGCGCCAAGCTGCTGATTTCGGTCAGCAACTGTGCCGGTGACCATCCCAATGGGGGACCCTTGGATCTGACCCAGGCAAAGAAAATTTTTGACTTCAGTCATCAGCACGGCAGGGATATTGATGCGGTGGAATTTATGAATGAGCCCAATATGCTGGAATTATCCGGTGCTCCCCAAGGCTATACCGCCGCGGACTATGCCCGGGACCAGGACATTCTATACCGGTGGGTTCGGGCCAATTACCCCAACTGTCTCCTGGTCGGGCCCTGCACCACCGGAGATCCTGCTGCCGCAGGTGCAAAGAGCAAAGGGTTCGGGGCCGGAATTGCCAGTATGACCAAGACCTGCACCACAGAAGAATTGCTGGCAGGCACGCAGATCCCCCTGAATGTGTTCAGTTATCACTATTACAATGGCGTCTCTGAACGAATTGCCGGGGTTATGCCGGCTACTCACTGGCCTGGACATTTGGCCCACAGCGACGAATATCTGGCTGTGGCTCCGGACTGCGCCAGAGCCCATGCTGCGCTCAGGGACAAATTCGTCCCCGGCGGACAGGTGTGGGTTACGGAATCCGGCGACGCCGGCGGAGGCGGAGATACTTGGGCCTCCACGTATCTGGATGTTCTGCGCACGCTCAACGAACTGGGCAGCTATGGTACCATCACCGACGGGATCATCTTCCATAACACATTGGCTTCCTCCGACTACGGTTTTCTGGAACACGGCACCTTTTTGCCCCGTCCCAATTACTTTGCCGTTCTGCTCTGGAACCGGCTGATGGGGACTGCCGTATATGACTGTGGGCATCTCAATCGGGCAAACGCTCATGTTTACTGTCACTCCCGGAGAGATGGAACCTGCGGGGTCGTATACTTGATCATCAACAATTCGCTCACAGACGCCATTTCCGTGACGATCCCCAAAGAAGCCCTGCGCTATACGCTGCATGCCCAAACGATGCGCTCTTCTGCGATGTTGCTGAACGGAAAGAAATTAACCATTTCGGACACTTGCGGGCTCCCTGAACTTGCACCGGAACTGCAGCCCCGGGGAACAGTTTTGCTTGCCCCGGGAAGCTGCACGTTTCTTGTCTTGTAAAATTAATGAGGTGCGGCCAAAATCATGAGTGAAAATAGGTGTGATTCTATAGGCAACTATGGCCCACAGAATGGAACCACCGTCTGGGTCTGCTGCATTTATGCAGTAATCCCAGACGGTGGATGTACGTTATGACGGGAAGACGGACGATAGAACTAAAGTCGATTATTCGGGCAGTTCCAGTTCTTCCACCCAGGCTGCTGCTTCTTCTTGGGGTGTGCTGCCGTCAAAACGTCGTCCCGGCAGCCAGTTGGCGTCAGGGACAAGGGCATGGAGGGACTCGGCGCTGGAGCCGATATCGCTGGAGCCGGAGGTGCAGAAGGGCACGATAGTCACGTCGTCAAAATCATAGCTCTCCAGAAAGGTATATATGATCTTCGGTGCCTGACCCCACCAGATGGGGTAACCCAAGAACACCGCATCATAGTCCTCTGGGTGTTCCAGCGTTCCAGTTATGGCGGGCCGGGCATCGGGGTCGTTTTGTTCCCGGTTGGCCCGGCAGTTGTCGTCGTTGTAATTGAGATCGTCATCTGTGTAGGGTTCTTCCGGGACAATCTCATAGAGGTCGGCGTTCAGAATGGTTTGGATATACTGGGCGATATGTTCCGTATTGCCGGTGGCGGAGAAGTAGGCTACCAGCACACGGGGGTCCTCAGCTGCGGCAGGTTCACGTTCGCCCGGCGTGGAAGGAGTTCCGTTTTCGGACAGAAGTTCCTTCTGGTCAGACGGGGAGGGAGCGGAGGCGCTTTGGTCCGCCATCCCGCCGCACGCTGTCAGGGTACAGAGCAGTGTCAAAGCAGTCAGAGCAGCAAAGATTTGTTTCATTCCTTCTTGCCTCCTTGGCCTTTTCGGATCTCATGGCGCAGGTAATCCAGCCGCTGAAGCTGGCGCTCCTTGAAATGGATTTCTTCCAGGGCGGCACTGCGCTTTTTTTCCAGCATGTTGAGCCGCTGGGCTGCCGTATGATCTCCTTCCAGCAGGAGGCGCATATAGGCCTCCACTTCCTCTGCGGTAAATCCAATGTCGTGAAGAGTCATGATGGTACTCAGCCGTTCCAGGTCGGCATCGTCATATTGCCAATCGCCCATCACATTTTTTACCGCGCCGCACAGCCCCCAACGCCGGTATTCCTGCAGAATGTGCATGGGGATATGATAGCGCTCGCTCGCCTCCTGCATGGTCATGTCGAAGCCTCCAAATAAAAAATGTGGGCGTCCGTTCTCGGATACCCACATTCTAAGATGGTTCTTTCACAATGTCTAATGCTTATTTTCTTTCTCTTGATATGCCTGTTGGACATTTTTGATGTGCTGATGGAATGCCTCCATAGCGGGAGTCAATACCTGATCCTTTTTCCAGACCAGCACCGTTCCCGTCTCCATGGCCGGAGAAAGGGGCAGGAACCGGAGGCCGTCAAAGGCCAGGTTCAGATCAAAGCCCAGCGCCGCTCCCACGCCGCAGCGCACCATATTGGCGGCATTGAGGATCAGGTTAAAGGTAGCGGCAATCTGCAGATGATCCCAATGATCTCCAAACCAACTGGCCAGCTCCTGCTGGACGCCTTCCCGCCCGCTGACCAGCAGGGGAGCCGATTCCAGGTCCTGCGGTGTGACTGCGTCCAGTTCAGCCAGTGGGGAGTCTGTCCGAACCAACACACCCCAGCGGTCCTTCTCCTGCATTCGGCAGAAAGCATATTTGCCCACGTCCACCGGCTCAGTCAGCAGTCCCATGTCCAGAAGCCCCATATCCAGCCGTTCTTTCACATCGTCAGCGTTGGCGCTGAAGATCCGGAAGGTGACCTTGGGATAGTGTTCCCGAAAGGTGCGGATGGCCTGGGAAAGGAAGGTCATGCTGCGGGTTTCGCCTGCGCCGATGGCGATTTCCCCCATCAGTTCTGTCTCCCGGGCGGCAAATTCCCGGGCTGTTTTGTCCGCCAAGTCCACCAGTTCCTGCGCGCGGCGGCGCAGCAGCATTCCCTCATCGGTGAGCACGATATGGTAGCGGCTGCGGTGAAAGAGCTGTACCCCCAGCTCTTCCTCCAACTGCATCAGCTGCCGCGACAAGGTGGGCTGGGTCAGATGGAGCAGGGCAGCGGCCTTGGTGATGTTCTCCTCCCGGGCTACTGCCAGAAAATATCTCAAAACACGAAGTTCCATGGCCATTCCTCCTCATTTTTATCCTACCATTCTCATCTCGTGTCCGCAAGATAAAAATGCTTTTACAGAATAGCTGCAAATAGAAAATGAGTATTTTACATTTCTGAATGTTGGATTTACAATAAAGCCAGAAAATGCGTAAGGAGGTTGTTCGTATGAACGCATTGGTTGCATATTTTTCCGCTACCGGCACCACCGCTAAGGCGGCAAAGGCTCTGGCAAACGCTGTGGGCGGAGAGCTTTATGAGATCAAACCCGCTGTACCCTATACCAGTGCCGACCTGAACTGGATGGACAAGAACTCCCGCTCCAGTGTGGAGATGAAGGACGCCCATTCCCGTCCTGCTTTGGCCGACACCGATGCTCCGGTGGCCGGACACGATGTGATCTTCCTGGGGTTCCCCGTGTGGTGGTATGTGGCGCCCACCATTCTCAACACCTTCCTGGAGGCCTATGATTTCACCGGCAAGACCATCGTCCTCTTCGCCACCTCCGGCGGCAGCGGTCTGGGGAAGTCGGCCGCTGGACTGCGTGTCAGCGCCCCCGGCGCCAAGATCGTGGATGGCCGGATGCTCAATGGCCGCCTGAACGAGGCCGAGCTGAAAGCCTGGGCAGAAGGACTGAACCTGTGATGCATCCCGGATGTTGAAAAAATGTGGAGTGTCCATGGAGACACTCCACATTTTTATAGCGCTCTTTGCAGATACACCATGTCCACCAACGGAACCCCACACTCATAGATCGGGTGGTCGTAGTGATCGGTGAAAAAGTTCTTGACCAGATGATGCCGGCGGAAGCCGCAGGATTCATAAAACGGAATGGTGGAAGGACTGTCCCCGGTGCCCACCTGCAGCACCGCATACTGCTCCTTGTAGGTTCGGATGAGAAAATCGATCAGCGCTTTTCCATAGCCCCTGCCCTGAGCATCCGGCTGCACGGCAATGTTTTTCAGTTCCAGGATCCCGTCGCCCTCGTCGGTTACCACGCATTCGGCTCTGACCCCGCCATCTTCCAGCACATACATGGTCCCACGCTCCAGATAGCGGTCGATCATGTCCTCCTGCTCGTCCGCCAGCAACAGCAACTCCAGGTAGCGTTTTTTATCCTTCTCAACGTTTCGGATCTCCATGGGCGCACCTTCCGTTACTTTTTCAAGAGCCGCTTCAGTGCGGCGGCGTCCAGCAAATTCACCGTTACGAATTTGCCCCCATAAAATACCGCCCAATTGTTGAATACGCAGGGCAGAGATTTGGCCTTTTCCAGAGTGTCCACCGGAATGAGGGTGTAGGGGGCCTCCAGCTCCTGACAGGTCTTGCGCACCAGTTCCACGCTCTGGTGGATGTAGGGACACTGGGGACTATAATAAATGGTCAGCTCCTGATGTGCAATCTCCGCCTGCCTGACGGCTTCCGCAAACCGGGGCTTGGTCCCATCGAAGGAGAGTGCCAGCAGCCGGTAGCCGTCCGGAGCGGTGTCCACCGTCTCAAACCCATACATTTGCGCGAAGGCCTGGTCTGAGAGCCAGGCCTTTTGTTTTTCCGCGCCCAGCATGCACACGCCGGATTTCCCCTTGGCCCTGGCGTCAGCCAGGCAGTACTCCATCAGCTGCCTGCCGTAGCCCTTCCCTTTGAATTCCCCGGTAACCCACAGGCAGTAGAGGTAGAGATAATGCTCTCCCTCTATCGGCACCCAGGCCGTCTCCAGGGGAGCGTACTCAATGAACACCACGCCCTTGACGTCCAGCTTGCGGAACACATGGCCTTCACGCAGCCGCTCCCGGAGCCAGGCCCGCTTGGCCTCCACACCGGGGTGGGGCTTCTTGCTGCGAATGATGCAGCACAGGTGCTCCCGATCCAGATTCTCTTCCGTCAGATTGAGAAATTGTTCGTTCATTACCTATCACCGCTTTTCATACACCAGATCCACGATCCCATTCCAATGTTCCGTTTTCACCAGCTTCAGAGGCAGCTCCTGCGGAAGCTCCGGAAACAGCCGTACGCCGTTGCCCAGCACGGTGGGGATGATCGACAGCCACAGCTGATCGATGCGGCCCTCTCTCAGCAGCTGCCCGGCCACGGACGCACCGCCGCAGATCCAGACATTGCCTGCATATTCCGCTTTCAGCTTGTCTGCCAGGATCGGCAGCTCCCCATTCCAGAAGAAAATGTTCTCCCGATCTTTTTCCTGCCGGTGGGTTACCACATAACAGGGGCGGCCCTCATAGGGCCAGCTGTCCGGGGAAAGCTCCGTAACCAGCTGGTGATAGGTGGTCCAGCCCATGACGATGGCGTCCACCGTATCCAAAAATGCCGGATAACTGCCGGGGGCATCCGGCTCACTGCCGTCGCCCGCCAGCCAGTCTACGCCGCCCCGCTCATCTGCAAGATACCCGTCCACGCTTATGGCAAGATATAATACGATTTTTCCCATGGCAATCCCCCATTGTTCCTATTGTACCCGAGCGCTGTAAAAAGAACAAGGCAAAAAGAAACAGGACAGACAGTTGTCGTGTTCCTGTGCTATAATACAGATAAAATCAGGAAAGGCGGTGCAGCCCATGAAGATGGAGCGGCTCATCGGCATTTTGTCCATTCTGCTCCAGAGGGAAAAGGTCACCGCCCCGGAGCTGGCGGAGCAGTTTGAGGTGTCCCGCCGGACCATCCAGAGGGATATTGAGTCGCTGTGCCGGGCGGGCATTCCCATCTCCACGACCCAGGGTGCGGGCGGCGGTATCTCCATCATGGAGGGCTATCGGGTGGACCGGACGGTGCTCACCGATCCAGAGATGCAGGCCATCCTGGCGGGTCTCAGAAGTCTGGACAGCGTCAGCGGCACCCGGCGCTATGCCCAGTTGATGGAAAAGTTGTCTGCCGGAACAGGCGGACTGGTGCCGGGCGGCGCCCATATGCTCATTGACCTCTCCTCCTGGTACAAGACCAGCCTGCCGCCGAAAATTGAGCGCATCCAGGGAGCCATCGAGCAGCACCGCACCATCCGCTTTACCTACTTTTCCCCAAAGGGGGAGTCGGTGCGCACCGTGGAGCCCTATTACCTGGTGTTCCACTGGTCCACCTGGTATGTGTGGGGCTGGTGCCGGATGCGAGAGAATTTCCGATTGTTCAAATTAAACCGCATGACGGAGCTTACTGACGGTGAGTCTTTTGCCCCGCGCTGCGCACCGCTGCCAGACCTTACGCCGGAGCGCATCTTTCCAGTAAACTATCAGGTCTCCGTTCTCTTTGATCCCACCTGCCGCTGGCGGCTGGTGGAGGAATATGGGGCGGACCGCTTCACCGTGGAACCGGATGGCAAGCTGCGCTTTACCGGAGGCTTTCCCGACGCTGACAGCGTGCTCAGCTGGGTTCTGACCTTTGGAGACAAGGCGGAACTGCTGGAGCCGCAAGAGCTGCGGGAGCAGCTGTGGGAACTGACCGAAACACTGGCCCATCGTTACCGAAAGGGGGATCAGCATGGCCTCTCATAAGGACTTTGTGGACTATGTGGCCGAACAGCTGTGTGGGGCCGGGGCCATCCACAGCCGGAAGATGTTCGGCGAATATGGCCTTTACTGCGACGGGGTGTTCTTCGCCGTCATCTGTGACGACCAGCTTTTCGTAAAGGTCACCCCGGCAGGGGAGGCGGCGTTTCCGAACCTGCCCAAAGCTCCGCCGTACGAGGGGGCCAGGGATTACATCTGGGTGGAGGATGTGGACGACCGGGATACCATGACTTCGCTCACCCGTCTTACCTGTCTGGCACTTCAGGAACAGCCTAAAAAACGGAGGAAATGACCATGGCCTTTGACTATAAAAAGGCGTACAGGGAATTCTATCTGCCGCCCAAGACACCGGGCATCGTCACCGTGCCTGCCATGAACTTTCTGGCCGTGCGGGGCCGGGGTGATCCCAACGAGGAAGATGGCGCATACAAACAGGCCCTGGGGATGCTCTATGCCGTGGCTTTCACCATCAAGATGAGCAAACTGGGCAGGCATAAGCTGGAGGGCTACTTCGACTATGTGGTGCCGCCGCTGGAGGGCCTGTGGTGGCAGGAGGGTGCCTGCGGGGTGGACTATGCCCATAAACAGGAGTTTCAGTGGATCTCCCTCATCCGTCTGCCGGAGTTTGCAACAAGGGAAGTCTTTGAATGGGCTGTCCGGGAGGCCGCGGAAAAGAAACAGCAGGACTTCTCCCCAGTGGAGTTCTTTTCCTGGGAAGAGGGACTGTGTGTCCAGTGCATGCACATGGGCCCCTATGACGACGAACCCGCCACCGTGGCGGACATGGAGGCATACGCCAAGGCGCAGGGGTACGAAGAGGACTTCGGAGAAGGCCGGTTCCACCACGAGATCTATTTGAGCGATGTGCGGCGGTGCCAGCCGGAGCGGCTGAAAACGGTCATCCGGCACCCGATCAGACGAGCAGAGTGAGGAAGAAGATGGATACGATTATTCGCAGAATCCGCCCGGAGGAATACGACCTTCTGCGGGAATTTCTCTATCAGGCCATCTATCTCCCGGAGGGTACCCAGCCGCCGCCCCGGTCAGTGATCGATCTGCCGGAACTGCAGGTCTATCTTGCGGGGTTCGGCACACGGCCCGGCGACCACTGCCTGGTAGCCGAGACGGAGGGAAACGTGGTGGGCGCGGCGTGGAGCCGCATCATGGAGGATTATGGCCACATCGACAGCGATACACCCTCGCTGGCGATCTCACTGCTGCCGGATTACCGGGGGCGGGGCATCGGGACCCGGCTGCTCAGCGGCCTCCTGCGTTTGCTGCAGGAAAACGGATATCTCCGGGCGTCTCTCTCCGTTCAGAAGGACAATCCGGCTCTTCGCCTGTATGCGCGGGCGGGATTTTACATCGTAACGGAAAGAGGCAGTGAATGTTTGATGCTGCGGGACATGACCCGGGCGGGGCAGCAGGAGGATACGGATATGGAACATACCATAGAGAAACAAAGAGAAGCCAAAATCCGGCAGTGGTTTTCCATGTGGCTGGACAAGCAGGACACGGGCATTGCCGACCTCTTTGCGCCGGATGCCGTCTACATCGAGAGCTGGGGGCCGGAATATCACGGCAGCGGGAAGATCAAGCTGTGGTTTGAGGAGTGGAATACTCGGGGAAGAGTACAGCGATGGGACATCCGCCAGTATTTCCACAGGGAGGATCAGACCGTGGTGGAGTGGTCCTTCCGGTGCGTTATGACAGATGGCACCGTCCAGAGCTTTGACGGCCTCTCCCTCATCCGCTGGAATGGAGCGGGGCAGATCTGCTTCTTGCAGGAGTTCGGCTGCAATGAAAACCGCTACGATCCTTATGCCCAAGGGAAAATACCGGTGTTCCGGGAAGAGCAGGCGCTGTGGTTTTGAGGGAGGAAACGCTATGAAAGGTTTTACCCGTGCGGAAACCCGGTTTTCTCTGTGCGGCCTGAACTGCGCCCTGTGCTCCATGCACCTGGGCAGCTGCTGTCCCGGCTGCGGCGGTGGAGCAGGCAATCAGAGCTGCGCCATAGCCAGGTGCTCTCTGGAGCATGGCGGCGTTCCGTTTTGCTGGGAGTGCCCGGAATATCCCTGCCCCCGATACGAGGGCTTTGACGATGGGGATTCCTTTGTCCCGCACCGGAACCGGCAGCAGGACATCGCCCAGACCCGGGAACTGGGTCTGGAAGCCCACCTTGCCCGGTTGGAGGAAAAACGGGCGATTTTGGAGGAGCTTTTGGCCCATTACAACGATGGCCGCCGCAAGACCCTTTTCAACACGGCGGTGTATCTCCTGCCCCTGGAAGATTTACAGTCCGTAATGGCTGTTCTGGACGGCAGGCCGGAATTGGAAGGCCGGCCAATCAAGGAACGGGCCCTCGCCGCTGTGGAACTGCTTCAGGCGGCAGCGGACCGCCGGGGTATCAGCCTGAAACTGAACAAGAAGCCAAAGAAGGGGTGATTCTATGGCGACCTCCAAGGTGACGGTCAACTTTCCCTGCCCGGTGGAGCAGGTGTGGCGGACCGTAACGGACCTTACCCATACCGCCTGGCGCAGTGATTTGGCACGGGTGGAAGTTTTGGACGAGGCCCACTTTGTGGAGCACACCAAAAGCGGCTATGCCACGGGCTTCACCGTCACAGCCTGTGAGCCTCTTCGACGCTGGGCCTTTACCATGGCCAACGGCAACATGTCCGGCTTCTGGGAGGGCATCTTTGAGACAGCGGAGGGTGGAACTCAGAGAAGTTTTGAAAAACTTAAGATAGCGGTGGCTGGTCAATTCTTGTACTTTTATCTTCACTATTGACTTTAGTGGGATGCAGCCGCCGCG
>CABUDN010000066.1 GCA_902490355.1 uncultured Oscillibacter sp. | reverse complement strand
GTAAAATGGAACAGGATATGATAGGTGCTGAAAAGTGGATTGAGTTAATCAAGGAATATTCCGTACCAAAGGAACTGACAGCACCATTATTAAATGCCATGATAGAAAAAATCCTCATACATGAAGCAACAACGAATGAGGATAACGAAAGAATACAGGAAATTGAGATATATTACCGATTTATCGGAAAAGTTGAGTAATCAACAAGAGTAATATTTTTAACTAAGGGAAACCGGGGAATCCGGCCCTGCCATCAGTCGTAACGCAGTGCGTCGATGGGGTTGAGATTGGCCGCCTTTTTGGCAGGCAGATAACCAAACACCACACCGATGCCGGTGGACACGCCGAAGGCCACCACAACCGCCAACAAGCTGGGGCTGACGGTGATGGGGGTATCGGGCATGATATTGGCAATGACCGACGTTGCCAGTGCGGAAAGGCCGTAGCCCAACAGAATGCCCAGCACGCCGCCCAACGAGGAGGTGGTGGCCGCCTCAATGACGAACTGGCGCATGATGGCGCTTTCCTTGGCACCCAGTGCCTTGCGGATACCGATCTCCCGGGTGCGCTCCGTCACGGACACCAGCATGATATTCATGATGCCGATGCCGCCCACCACCAGGGAGATGGCGGCAATTCCGGCGAGGATGTAGATGATCATGTTGACCATGCTGTTCATCTCCTCCACCAGCTCCGCCATGCTGCTGACCGTATAGGCGTCGTCATCGGAGAAGACGTTGTAGAGCTTCTGCTCCACCAGGGCCTTGGCCTCGGAGATCTGATCGGTATTCTGCACCGTGATGGTGTAGCTGGAGATGGTGCCGGTATAGCTCAGGCGGGCCGCTGTGGAATAGGGGAGAAAGACGCAGTCATCCGTCCCGCCTTCTTCCAGCTCCGAGCCCTCCTGTGCCATGACGCCCACAATGGTGAAGGTATTGCCGTTGATCTTCAGGGTCTGCCCCACGGCGTTGCCGCCGAAATAGGCCATGTTCAGATACTGGCCCACCACGCAGACCTTTTTCCGCTCCGTCATATCCATGTACTGCAGGCCCCGGCCCTGAGACACCTCATAGCCCTTCATGGAAAAGTAATCCTCGCTGACCCCGGTGATGGTGGTGGCGCTCAGGGTGTCGCTGCCGATTTTCACGCTGCCCATCATGGTGACCGTGGGAGAAATCTGCTTGAGATACTCGCTGTTTTCCTCCACCAGCTCGTACATGTCCTCTTCACTGACGCTGCGGGAGGAACCGCGGCCCATAATCATGACCGTCAGGGAGTCGGTGCCCATGTCGGCAAAGCTGTCTTCGATGTAGCCCTGCATGCCGTTGCCCAGGCCCACAATGACAATCACGGCGCACACGCCGATGATGATGCCCAGCATGGTGAGGAAGGTGCGCATTTTGCTGCTGAGGATGTTTTTGATCGCCAGCTGGAAGGTTTCCAGAACGCTCACAGTCCCATCCCTCCCTTCCCGGCGGCATCGGGCCGAACCACAGCCTCCGGTGCGCTGGCATCGCCGTCGTAGATCACCTGCCCATCCTCCAGGCGGATAATCCGCTGTGCCTGCACGGCGATGGAGTTATCATGGGTGATGAGCACCACGGTGTTGCCCGCGACATGGAGCTGCTGGAGCATGGTCAGCACTTCCCGGCCGGTGTGAGAATCCAGTGCGCCGGTGGGCTCGTCGGCCAGAATCACCGCCGGATCGCCCGCCAGGGCCCGCGCAATGGACACCCGCTGCTGCTGGCCGCCGGAGAGCTGGGCCGGCTTATGGCGGAGTTTGTTGCCCAGTCCCACCATTTCCAGCGCCAGCTTTGCCCGCTCATGGCGCTCGGAGCGGGGCATTCCCGCGTACATCAGAGGGACTTCCACATTTTCCAGCAGGGTGAGCTTGGGCAGGAGGTTATACTGCTGAAAGATGAAGCCCAGCATCTTGTTGCGGATCTCCGCCAGCTGATTTTTGTTCATCTGTCCCACATCCTGTCCGTCCAGCAAATAGGCGCCGGAGGTGGGGACATCCAGACATCCGATGATATTCATACAGGTGGACTTGCCGGAACCGGACTGGCCCACAATGGCCACAAACTCGCCCTTTTGAATCTGGAAAGAGATGTGATTGGCCGCCTTAACGGTGGTATCACCCATCTGGTAGAACTTGCATACGTCCCGGAATTCAATGAGGGCTCCCATTACATGCCTCCCCGGCCGCCGGGACCACCGCTCATGCCCCCGCTGGGCATTCCTCCGCTGGGCATTCCTCCGCTCATGCCGCCGGGCATCATAGTCATCGCCATGGCCATATCACCGCCGGAGGAGGTGGGCAGATAGGCTACCATGTCGCCTTCCTGCAGGCCGGAGAGAATCTGGGTATAGCTCTCGTCGCTGATGCCCACTTCCACCTCTACATATACGTAGCCCTCGGGGGCTTCCTGGTCCAGAGCGTTGACCGCACTGGGAGAATCCGCGGTAATGAGCACCGTGTTGCCCCGGTTGACCGCAGCACTGGGTACCGCCAGCACGCCGCTTTCCTGCTCGAGCACAATCTCGGCATCCACGTTCATGCCGGGCAGCAGGCCGTCGGTCTCGTCAATGCGGACCGTAACGGGGTAGGTGGTAATGCCGCCGGTAGTGGTGCCCGCCACGGAGACTTTGGTCACCACGCCGGTATAGGTCTGCCCCTCCACGGCATCGGCCGTGATCTCCACCGTCTGACCCACTTCCACCTTGCCGATATCCAGCTCGTCGATGTTCATGGTCATTTCCAGATAGCTCAGGTCATAGATCGTGCACAGCGTGCCGGTGGAGCCGCCTTCAATCTTGTCGCCGGCCTTGGCAATCTTGGTCACCACGGTGCCGGAGATGGGGGCTGTGATCTGGTAATCTTCCAGCTTTTCCTGGGCGTTTTCCAGAGAGGTCTGGGCATTGTCCAGGCTCAGCTGGGCGTTGTCAATCTGATTGTCCACAGTGTCGCCGGTGATGGTGCAGATCTGATCGCCGCTGGAGATGGCGTCACCGGCCAGCCAGTTCATGTTGGTCACCTTGCCGGACGTTTCCGCGGTAATGGTGCTGGACTCTCCCATCTCAATGGAGGCATTGCCGTAGCTGGAATAGCTGCCAATGACGGCACTGGCCGTATAGGCGGAGGTCACCAGTCCCGGGTTTTGCGCCTTGACCCGAACGGTGGTAATCATCTTGCCGGTATCCGAAGCGGTAGAGCCGCTGGACACCGCCGTCACGGTGCCGGTGATGGTGCCGGCCATCCCGTTGATGAAGATCGTGGCCGTCTGACCCACGTAAAAGTCCGAGGTATCGGCGTAGGTAAAGAGGAAGTTGATGTAAAGGTTATTGTCCCCCACAATGGTCATCAGCTCCGTGCCGGCGTTGACGGTGTCACCGTTCTTCACATACACTTCGCTGACTGTGCCGGTGAGGTCCGCAGTGGGATACTTGGCCTTGACCGCCTGCGAATAGCTCTTCTGCGCCTGTGCATAGCTGTTTTGCGCCTGGCTCTGACTGGTGGAGGCATCGGAAGAATCCAGCGTATAGAGCAGCTGGCCCTCTTCCACCAGGTCGCCTTCTTCAAAGGTATCGCTGAGAATTTCTCCGGACACCAGAGTGGAAACCGTATAGGAGTCTGCCGGCTGCAGCGTGCCGCTGGAGCTGAGGGAATTGACGATATCCCGCTGCGATACGGTCTCTTCCTGATAACTGGTAACGGCGGAGGCTGTCTGCGGCTTGGACAGCAGCCGCACCGTCACCGCGCCGCCGGCCACTACAATGACCACCAGCAGCAGCAACCAGCGTTTTTTCTTTCCGCGCAGTCCTTTCAGGGGGTTGCGCAATTTCAGCCGGGGTTTGGCCGGCGCCGTTTCTTCCATCCGAGTCTCGGACTGTGGTTCCAGCAATTGTTCGTTCATCGCTCGCAATTCCTTTCTGTGGGGGTTTTCCCAGAATCCACATTGAGCATAACCGCGGAAGCTAAAATGGACCTGAAAGAACGGGCCGGTTCCGACCCGTTTCCGTAAAAATTTTCCTCTTTTTTCCTGTGAAGTTGGGGAAATTCACAAAAAGGCCAAGCAAAAAAGCGGAGCGGCACTTTTGTACCGCTCCGCTTTTATCCGTTTTTTCAGGAATGAACCGGCCGGGATTGCCGGAACAGGCGGTCTGCCGCCACGCACAGCGCCGCTGTAATGAGCATGTCCACCAGGGTATAGCCCACGGGAATATCCACATACATCAGCAGCCGGTAGAGAATGAAGCCGATGAGCCAGATCACCAGATTCCGTCCGTCCAGCGCCACGGAAAAACGGTCCCGGTGCAGCAGGAAGTGATCCGCGATCTGCACAGCGATCATGGGGGCGAACACGGAGCCGATCAGATACAAAAAGCCCGTGATGTCATCCATGGGGAAGAGGATGGCCGCCGCCGTGCCCACGACGCTCACCACCACCGCCGTCCACTTGCCGCTGCATTTGGCGCTGAGGGACTCGGCGGAAATGCCGGCGGACCAGGCGTCCAGGAAGGTGGTCGTCACGGTGGAGAGCACCAGAATGACCAGTGCCGCCAGGCCCAGACCCGCTTTGACCATGATGACGGCAATGTCGCTCTCCCCGGTATAGAGGGCCGCGCCCATGCCGATGATGTACATCCAGCAAGACACCGCGCCGTAGGTCACGGTGCTGGCCAGGGTGGCCTGGAAGGGCTTTTCCGCCTCCCGGGTATAGTCGGAGATCAGGGGCAGCCAGCTCAGAGGCATGGCCACGGCCAGTTCCACCGCCGCGCCGAAGCTCATGGCCTCGCCCTGGACGGTCCCCGCCGACGCGCCGGAGAAGAAAATCACCTTGCACAGCACCAGGGTGAGCACAAACAGCGCCGCCATGGCCACCTTGTTGATGACGCCCAGATTCGTGATGCCCACCAGGATCCACACCACAATGAGTCCGCCGATGACCAGGCACCAGATCCAGTGGCCGCCGTCAAAAATTCCGCCGATGGCCAGGGCGCCGTCGTAGATCATGATGGCCGTCCAGCCCACCAGCTGCAGCACGTTCAAAAACGCAAAGAGCAGTCCGCCCTTCTGGCCGAAGGACATCTTCACTGTCTCCATGGCGCTGCGGCCGGTGCGGCCGCCGATGAGACCGGCCAGGAAGAACAGCGTGCAGCCGATGACATGGCCCAGAAGAATGGCCGCCAGACCCCGGGCCATGCCCAGGGCGGCAAAGGAGGTTCCGGTCAGGATCTCCGCCAGGGAGACGCCCGCGCCGAACCAGATCAGGCTCATCTGAAACGTTGAGGTCTTTTTCATCCCTGGGCCTCCTGACGGTACTGGGGCTTGATGTCAAAGGCGTGGTCCATGGGTCCGGAGCCGTGCCCCAGATTCAGGCCCGCCGCCAGCGCGCCGGAGAGATACGTCTTGGCCATCTCCACAGACGTCTCCAGATCAAAGCCCTTGGCCAGATTCGCCGCGATGGCGCTGGAGAGGGTGCAGCCCGTGCCGTGGGTGTTGGGGTTGTCGATCCGCCGGCCGTTGAACCAGCGCAGCGTTCCGTTTTTCCACAGAAGATCGTTGGCGTCGTTGAGCTGATGGCCGCCCTTGCACAGCACGGCGCAGCCGTACCGCGCGCCGATGTCCGCCGCCGCGGCCTCCATATCCGCCGGGGTGGTGATGGACCGGCCGGAGAGCAGCTCCGCCTCCGGGATATTGGGCGTCACCACCTCCGCCAGGGGCAAAAGCTCCTCCATCAGCACAGTCCGGGCCTCGTCCCGCAAAAGCTTTGCCCCGGAGGTGGCTACCATCACCGGGTCCACCACGATGTGGCGGGCGCCGTACTGGCGCAGCTTCCGGGCAATGACGGTGATCAGCTCCCCGGAGGAAACCATGCCGATCTTCACCGCATCGGGAAAGATGTCGGTAAAGACCGCGTCCAGCTCCGCCTCCAAAAAGGCCGGGGTGGCTTCCAGAATGTCTGTGACGCCGGTGGTGTTCTGGGCAGTCAGGGCCGTGACGGCGCTCATGGCAAATACGCCGTTGAGAGTCATGGCCTTGAGATCTGCCTGGATGCCGGCGCCTCCGCTGGAATCGCTTCCAGCAATGGTCAATGCTGTTTTCATGTGGTTCTCCTTTCTCCTTTGACAGCACAGTTTTATTAGGCGATACAAGGTGGTGCCCCCAATGTACCGCCGGAAAAGCGGCCGCAGCCGCTGTTCCGCAGAAAATCAGCGGGCGATCTGCTCCGCCAGCGCCCGCATCTGCCGGGCGGCTTCCCCGGTGTCTGCCCGGGCAAAGAGGGCGGAAACCACCGCCACACCGTCCAGGCCGCAGCCCGCCAGGTCTAAAATATTCTCCGGCCCGATGCCGCCGATGGCCACCACCGGGATGTCCACCGCCGCCGTAATGTCCCGGATCGTCTCCCGGCTGATGGGGGAGGCGTCGGACTTGGTGTCCGTCACAAAGGCCGCTCCCACGCCCAGATAATCCGCCCCCGCCGCCTGGGCGGCCAGAGCCTCCTCCACATTATGGGCCGAGACGCCGATGAGCTTGTCCGGCCCCAGCAGCGCCCGGGCGCGGCCCGCCTCCAGATCCTCCTGGCCCACGTGGACGCCGTCGGCGCCGCTGGCAGCGGCTGCCTCCACATCATCGTTGATGATGCTCACCGCGCCGTGACTGCGGCACAATGCCACAAACCGCTCCGCCGCCCGGAGCATTGCTTCATGGGAAAGATGCTTTTCCCGCAGCTGCACGACCTGCGCGCCGCCCTCCATGGCCTCGGAGACCCGCCGCCAGAAATCCGCCTCGTCGGCGGACCAGCTCCGGTCCGTCACGGCGTAAAGCCGCAGCATGCTGGGTGTGAGTTTCATATGGGTTCCTCCTGCTTTGCAAAATAAAAAGCCGCAGACAAACACGAAATGGGTGTCTGTCTGCGGCGGTATCTCCCTACGTTGGCATGACCCAAATCAGGTTCCGGGTCGAGGTCTTGCGGCCTCCTCTCAGCCCGCGCCAGCGGACTCCCCTTTTGTTGGGCTTATGATACGCCCCTTTTTTCTGTTTTGCAACCCTCCTCTTGACATTTTTTTCGTTTGATGCCATAATACAGCGAAAAACAGGGGAGCCGTCCGCGGCTGAGAGGAAGCTGTTGCTTCGACCCTTTTTACCTGATGTGGGTCATGCCACCGTAGGAAGTCATCTGGTTGTTCCAATCCGGCGGCACCCCCATGGGGTCCGCTGTTTTTTTGTACACTTTGGAAAGAGAGGGGGAGAACACACGACCATGGCGCCCCGGCTGCGGCCGGGAGCGGACCGAGGGGGAGCGCCCTGGGTTCGGGCCAATAATGCAGCGATGGGAAGCCGTGTTCCGGCGTGAGAGGAGGCCAGCAAGCCTCGACCGATTTTCCCGGGCGGACCAGAGGGTCCGCTGCCTTGCCATGCAAGGGGAAGACGCTGCAATCCGTCGTTTTCTCCCTGCCAATCTCCATCTTTTCAAAGGAGTTCTTCATTATGAGAGAGCATTTTGCAAGAAAAGTCACCCTGGCCGGCCTGCTGGTGGCCGTGGCCGTGGTGGGCAGTACCTTTTCCTTTCCCGTTTTTTCCAGTAAATGCGCGCCTGTGCAGCACATGGTGAACATTTTGTGCGCCGTGCTGCTGGGCCCGGGCTACGGCGTGGCCGCCGCCTTTGCCGCCAGCCTCCTGCGCAACCTGCTGGGCCTGGGGAGCCTGCTGGCCTTCCCCGGCAGCATGTGCGGCGCTCTGCTGTGCGGCCTGATGTACAAAAAGACCCGCAATCTCCCCGCAACGCTGTGCGCCGAGGTCTTCGGCACCGGCATCATCGGGGGACTGCTGTCCTATCCCATTGCCGTGGCCTTTATGGGTGTGGAGGCCGGCAGCATCGCGTTCTACGCCTATGTGGTGCCCTTCCTGGTATCCACGGTGGGCGGCTCCGTGCTGGCGGGCATCCTGGTATTCTCCCTGGAGCGCAGCGGCGCCATGAAATCCATGCGGGCGGCCATCTGACCCCCGCCGTTCGGAGGAATCCCCATCATGCCTGACGTTACCCGGCTGGACACCCTGCGCGCCCGCCGTCCCCTGATCCACTGCATTTCCAATCTGGTCACCGCCAACGACTGCGCCAATTTGCTGCTGGCCGCCGGTGCCAGTCCCATTATGGCCCAGGCCCTGCCGGAGGCGGAGGAAATCACCGCCGCTTCCGCGGCCTCCGTCCTCAACACCGGCACGCCGGACGATACAAAATTCCGGCTGTGTCTGGCCTGCGGACGCGCCGCCTCCGCCCTGGGGCATCCCACCGTGCTGGACCCCGTGGGCATCGGAGCCAGCCGCTGGCGCCTGCAGAGCATCCAGGGGATGCTCCATCTGTTCACCCCGTCCATCCTGCGGGTGAATCTGGGAGAGGCCCGGGCGCTTTTGCAGCTGGAGGGCGGGGAACGGGGCGTGGATACCCCCGCCGGCGCTCCGGAGGAGGCGCGGCTGCAGGCAGCCGCCGCCCTGGCCCGGCAGAGACGGACCGTGGTGCTGCTCTCCGGCCCGGAGGATGTGATCGCCGCCGGAGACCGGCTTTGGCGGGTCCGGGGCGGCAGTGATCTCATGCCCTTTGTCACCGGCACCGGCTGCATGCTCTCCGTTTTGTGCGGCGCCTTTGCCGCCGTGGCGGAGCCGGAAGAGGCCGCCATTCTGGCCTCCGCTTTTTGGAAGTGCTGTTCCGCCCGGGCCCAGGCCCAAGCCGGCGGACGGGGCCCCGGCTCCTTCCGGGCGGCCTTGATGGATGCCGCCTATACGCTCACAGCCCGGGATCTTCTTCAGGCAGACATCGCAGCACTGTAAGAAACCCGCAGAATTTTCCACCATTTCCGGCAGTCGGTTCCCAAATCGGAACCGGCTGCCGTTTCCTGTACAAAAAAGCCCGTCCCTGCTGCATTTTTTCAAAAAAGGATGGTATTCGCCGGGTTTCCATGGTATGCTCATCCTACGATTGAGTATAGAAAGCAGAGGAGCGCATATGAAGCGACAACAATACCTGGGAGGCCTGCTGGCCTCCTGTGTACTGATCCTGACCGCATGCGGCACCGTGCAGCCGATATCCGGCCAGGTTGTGGAGCGCACCACGGAAGAAGACGGCACGCTCAGCGCCTTTGTGGTGGAAACCCATAGCGGGGAGCGGATCAGTCTGACCATGACGGAGAAAACCCGCGTCTTTTCCTGGGTGGACGGCGTCAGCGGTCAGGACTTTGCCGCCGGAACCCTGGATGGAATCGCCGTATCGGTGGTGACGGGAGATCCGGCAGATCTCACTGCCGCCGGCAGCACCGGTCTTTCCGCCTATGAGGCCTCGGAGGTCCAGATTACCCAGATACGGCTGGCAGAAGAGATTACATTATCCGACGGGACAGCGGTGGAGATCTGGCAGGGAAGCCGGGACAACCGCTATAAGCTTGCCGATGGAACAGAGCTTCTCTGGGAGCAGCGGCCCGTGGGGCCCGGCCGGGTGCACACAGCGGGCCAGGCGAGTCTGGGCGATCTCTCCCTCACCGCCCAGGAGGCCATTCAGGCCTATTACGATTCCCTGGGACTGCTGTACCGTACATACGATGAGCTGGAAAATGCCTACGCGGCCTATCTGGAGAGCGGACGGGATCCCAGCTTCGACTCCTACCTGGTGGGACAGGAGACCAGCCCCTGCGCCAGCTCCGACCGGGTGATCTACTTCCTCACCAGCGTGACTCTGCCCATCAACGGGTCGGTGGCCACCGAGGTGCGGCTGGGCGCGGCCTTTGACCGGGAAACCGGCGAACATCTTTCCCCGTGGGACCTGTTTGCCTGTTCGGAGGAAGAGGCCCGGCAGACCCTGCTGGACCTGGCCCAGCCGTCTGACGGGACGGACGGTCTGCGCGCGGAGATGGAAGCGGCGCTGACACCGGAATCCCTGATTTTTTTCCCGGATCATCTGGAGCTCTCCTTTCCGGAAGGCACCCTTCCCAGTCAGTCCCACGCCTTCCTTGCATCAGTGGACTATGAGACCGACCTGGGCGACATCCTTCAGGACTGGGCCATTCCCAGGGAGCAAGCCTAATCGGATTTTCGCCCGAACCGCATATCCTTCGGTTAAAAGAACACCAGGCGCCATACGGCGCCTGGTGTTTTGCATGAGCGGCAGTCTGTTCCGTTTTCCGCCCATCTCTTGCGGACGGGCTTTCCCGGCATATCTTCCCCGGCCGGCGCATAAGGTTGTCCCGGAGGTGATGGCATCATGAAGCGACCTCTTGGCCGTATGATCCAGCGGCTGGAAGCTGCCGCTCTGGCTGCCGGTACATTGTGGCTCGTGTGCGTCACGGCCGGCAGCGATACCGCCGCGGAAGCGGCGGACGCCCTGATATCCTCGGCGCCCCTGCGGGCGCTGCGCTGGGAGCTGGGGGACCTGTGGACCCGGGACACCCTTTCCGCCGCAGCGGCCCTGACCATCGGAGAGGCGCCGCTGCTGCTGGCGGCCCGCCCCGCCGTGGCGGAGCTGTGGTCCCGGGAGGAAGTGGCGCCTCCGGCCGATGAAACCGGGGACATTGTGGAGCCTGTGGAGGAGACGCCCCTGGACGCCCCCGAGGCGCCGGACAACGGCGTGCCCGCCCGGACCCTGGTTCCCACCGGTACCGCCGGCTATACCGTCTGCGGCCGCACGTATATTTCCAACTCCACCGACTATTCCCTGGAAGTTCAGGACTTGCAGCAGCCCTTTTCCGCCGTGCTGACCGGAGAAGGCCCCCAGGTTCTGATTCTCCACACCCACGGCAGCGAGGGCTACACTCCCGCGCCGGGGGAAGAGGTGGTCTGGTCCGGAAACTACCGCACCACCGATACCCGCTACAATGTGGTGCGGGTGGGGGATGAAATCGCCCGGGTGCTGGGGGAGGCGGGGATCTCGGTCCTCCACGACCGCACGCTCTACGACTACCCCTCCTATAACGAGGCCTACGACCGCTCCCTGGCCGCCGTTGAGACGTACCTCACGCAGTATCCCTCCATTCAGTTTGTCCTGGACGTCCACCGGGATGCCATTGAGGACGCGGACGGAAATCAGTACAAGGTCGTCTCCACTGTGGAGGAGGGGACTGCCGCCCAGATGACCCTGGTGGTCGGCAGCGACGGCAGCGGATTGACCCACCCCAACTGGATGGATAATCTCCGCCTGGCAGTGGCTCTTCAGGAGGAAACCCTGCGGCAATACCCCACCTTGATGCGGCCCATGCTGCTGCGCAACTCCCGCTACAACCAGCATGTGGCGCCGGGCGCCCTTTTGCTGGAGGTGGGCGCGGCAGGCAACGCCCCGGAAGAAGCGGTTCTGGCCGGGCAGCTGTTTGCCCAGAGCATGGCGGAAGTGCTCCAGGCCCGGAGCAAGTAACGCCGGAAACGCGCGGGCTTTTCCGGTGTTCCGCCGGGAAAGCCGTGTTGTTCCGGCAGGCACTCCTCCATCCGGGGAGCGCGCCCGGACAAGGCGTTTTCAAAATGCAAAAACCGGCCTGTCCCTGTTGGGACAGGCCGGTTTCATTCGTCGCAGGACCCTTAGTCGGTGACGTAGGGCAGCAGGGCGATCTGACGGGCACGCTTGATGGCCTCGGTCAGCTGACGCTGATGCATGGCGCAGGTGCCGGTGGTTCTGCGGGGCAGAATCTTGGACCGCTCGGAAACGAAACGACGCAGCTTGGCAGCGTCCTTATAATCGATGCTCTCGCACTTCTCAGCGCAGAACTGGCACACCTTACGGCGCTTGCCGCGCATGGGACGGGCGGGACGAGCTTCACGATCAAAAGCCATGGAATGGTTCCTCCTTACTTCAAAATCAGAACGGCAGTTCGCCGTCTTCCTCGCCGATCTCGGCGAAGTCACCCGCAGGAGCCGCAGAACGGCTGGGAGCGGGCATGCCATACGCGGGGGGTGCGCCGTAATCACCGGCGCCGTCGCGCTTGGAATCCCCGAAATAGACGTTGTCGGCCACGACTTCGGCGCTTCTGCGCTTTCCGCCGTCCTTATCCGTCCAGTCCCGGATCTGGAGCCGGCCCTCCACCACGGCCATGCGGCCCTTGGTGAAGTACTTGCTCACAAACTCCGCGGTGCTGCGCCAGGCCACGACGTCAATGAAATCCGTCTCTTTCTCGCCGCTCTGGGACTTGAAGTCCCGGTCCACGGCCAGGGAGAAGGATGTGACGGCGGTGCCGCTTCCCGTGCGGCGCAGCTCGGGGTCACGGGTCAGGCGACCCATGAGAATGATTTTGTTCAGCATGTGGGATATGCCTCCTTATTCGCCCTTGCAGACGATCAAAGAACGCATAATGCCGTCAGCGATCCGCAGCTTACGATCCAGCTCGCGGGGGAAGGAAGGCTCGCTGGTGAAGCTCATCAGCACGTAGTAGCCTTCGGTCTTGTAGTCGATGGGATAAGCCAGCTTGCGGCTGCCCCACTCCTCTACCTCGACGGCGGAACCATTCTGCTCAGCCAGGGTCTTGAAGTTGTTCACCAGAGCGGCGATGCCCTCCTCACCCTGTGCAGGGTCGATGATATACACGACCTCATAATTGGCAGAAACCTTTGCCATGTTTGCACCTCCTTTTGGACAGATGGCCCTCATTCCAAGATGAGAGCAAGGATTTGCCCGCAAATCGCAGGCCCTATTATTATATATGAATCCCGTAAAATGTCAAGAAAAAGTTTTTCTTTTTTCCTTCTTTGCCCAAAACCATTCCCTTTCCCGGAGAAATGTGGTATAGAAACCATATCCGCGGCCGCTCCGGCGGGCCGGAAAAAAAGGAGGAACTCGCATGAAGGAGCACTATCAGGGACTGGGCCATGTGGCCGTTTACACCCGGGACATGGGCCAGAGCATTGCGTTTTACGAAACCATCGGCGGCAGCGTGCTGCGCCGGGGCAGCGTTTCCACCCCGGCCGGGGAGAAACTCCTGGCGCTGGTGGATCTGGGCGGCGTGACGCTGGAGCTGATCCAGTCTCCCACGCCGGTATCCATGGAGGAGGGGAACCTGCCCCACTTCGCCATCTACGTGGACGATGTGGACGCCGCGGCCGCCGATCTGCGCTCCGCCGGTGTGGATACGTTCCTCACGCCGGAAAAACGGGTGGTGCCGGGCCTCTTCGGCGGTCTGGAAAACTGGTTTTTCACCGGCCCCTCCGGTGAACAGATCGAACTTTTGAAAATGCTGTAACCGCAAAAAAGGGCGGCCCGAACGGGCCGCCCTTCAGTTTGCCGAAAAAGCCTCGCAGAGTTCGCGCCCGCAGGCGCGAAAAAAGTAA
>CABUDN010000065.1 GCA_902490355.1 uncultured Oscillibacter sp. | reverse complement strand
AATAAGATGAAAGTAACAATTATCGCCGGTGCACGTCCCAATTTCATGAAAATATTTTCCCCCTCATATGGCCCCCGCGCGGGATTCCGCGCGGGGGCGCACTCCTTTGTCCGGAAAGATGCACCGGATATATTTTCCGAGGATGCACTCACCGGTCTCCTATGCCTTGCGCCTGCAACTCTGCGCATTCAAAAAATCCAGCCAGGGCTTCTCCTTACTAAAATATAAAGCGGGCGGCAGAATCTTCTGCCGCCCGCTTGTTCACACTCAGGACTCTTTCACCTGGCGCATGGACAAGGAAATCCGCTTTTTCTTCTCGTCCACTTCCAGGACCACGACCTTGACCACATCGCCTACCCGCACAACCTCGGAGGGATGGCGGATAAACCGGTCCGCCACCTGGGAGATGTGGACCAGCCCATCCTGATGGACGCCGATGTCCACAAACACGCCGAAGTCAATGACATTGCGCACCGTGCCGCTGAGAACCATGCCGGGTTTGAGATCCTTGATCTCCAGCACATCCGTGCGGAGAATGGGCTGGGGCAGGTCCTCCCGGATGTCCCGGCCGGGCTTCATCAGCTCGCCCACCACATCCCGCAGCGTCGGCACGCCTACCCCCAGGGCCTGGGCCGCCT
Organism: uncultured Oscillibacter sp.; assembly: GCA_902490355.1. Taxonomy (GTDB): domain Bacteria; phylum Bacillota; class Clostridia; order Oscillospirales; family Oscillospiraceae; genus Oscillibacter. The sequence continues at coordinate 12,876 of CABUDN010000065.1, read as the reverse complement.
TTTCCTCGCCGTAGGCTTGAACCTCATCCGCAAGGCCTGTCAGGGCACCTGCCCGGACCTGATCCAGCGTGTGGCCGGTGAGTTGAAGCAGCTGCTCCGCCGCAGCGTAGGACTCCGGATGCACCGCGGTATTGTCCAGCACCGAATCGCTCTCCGGCACCCGCAAAAAGCCCGCGCACTGCTGGAACGCCTTGGGTCCCAGCTTGGGCACCTTCAAAAGCTGCTTGCGGGAGGTGAAGGGTCCATTGGCCTCCCGGTAGGCCACCACATTTTTGGCCGTGGCCGGGGTCAGGCCCGCCACCCGCTCCAGCAGGGAGGGTGAGGCAGTATTCACATCCACGCCCACGGCGTTGACGCAGTCCTCCACCACACCGTCCAGAGCCTCGCCCAGCCGCTTGGGCGGGCAGTCGTGCTGATACTGTCCCACGCCGATGGCCTTGGGATCGATCTTTACCAGCTCCGCCAGGGGGTCCTGAAGCCGCCGGGCAATGGACACCGCCGAGCGCAGGTTCACATCAAACTGCGGAAACTCCTCCGCCGCCAGGGGGCTGGCGGAGTACACAGACGCACCCGCCTCGGAGACGATCATATAGCTGACCCGGTGGCCCTTGGCCGCCACCCGGCGGATCAGCTCCACCGCCATCTGCTCCGTCTCCCGGCTGGCAGTACCGTTGCCGATAGCAATGTGCTCCACATGGTGCTGCTCAATGAGCCGGGCCAGGGCGGCAATGGCCTCTTCCTTCTTCCGCTCTCCCTGGGTGGGATAGACCACGGCGGTAGCGAGCACCTTGCCCGTGCCGTCCACCACCGCCACCTTGCAGCCCATGCGGTAGCCCGGATCCAGCCCCATGGTGACCTTGCCCTTGACCGGCGGCTGCATCAAAAGGGGCCGCAGATTCAGGGCAAACTGGCCGATGGCACCCTCGCTGGCCGTCTCCGTCAGAGCGGAGCGGGCCTCCCGTTCCAGGGAGGGGAAGAGCAGGCGGTCGTAGGCGTCCTCCGCCGCGGCCTTGACAAACTCCATGGCCGCACTGCCCGGAACCACCACCTGCCGGCGGACCGTCCGCAGAGCCAGCTCCCGGTCCAGCTCCACACTGACCTTGAGCACCGCCTCCTTCTCTCCCCGGTTGATGGCCAGGATCTGATGGCCCTGGAGCCGGGAAAGCGGCTGGGAAAAGTCATAATAGAGCCGGTAGACCGTGTCCTCCTCCGTGGCGGCGGTGCTGGTCAATCGTCCGTTTTTCTCCAGCAGCGTCCGCAGCCGGGCACGCAGGGATGCGTCATCGCTGATCTGCTCGGCCACGATGTCCGACGCCCCGGCCAGAGCGTCTTGGGCCGTCTCCACACCTTTGTCCGCGTCTACGTATTTGGCCGCCTCCGTCAGCGGGTCCGGACAATCCGGTCCCTGGGCAAAGAGCACCTCCGCCAGGGGCGCCAGGCCCTTCTCCCGGGCAACGGTCGCCCGGGTGCGGCGCTTTTGCTTATAGGGCCGGTACAGGTCCTCCACCTCCGCCAGAGTGGCCGCTTCATCAATGGCGCGGGCAAGCTCCTCGGTGAGTTTCCCCTGGGCCTCGATGGCCGCTTTCACGGTTTCCCGCCGCTCCTGCAGTCCCCGCAGATAGGCCAGGCGCTCTTCCAGCGTTCGCAGGGACGTGTCGTCCATGGCGCCGTGAAGCTCCTTACGGTAGCGGGCAATGAAGGGAATTGTATTTCCCTCGTCCAGCAGCCGCACCACATTTTCCACATACTCCGGTTTTTGATCCAGTTCCTGTGCAATACGTTGTATGATAGGGTCCATCGTGTTCCTTTCCGGTGCGCGCCTGGGCGCAGACCAACTACAAAAGTTTGCATACCACTATACCATAGTTTTCCGCTGCGGTAAATCCCGTATCGAAATCCATCCAAAATTGCCCAGGCCTCTCGCAAAATACTCTTTTTTTCGATATACTGATTTTGTTGAAACGGTGCGGATCCATCATCATACTATTGGGAATCCGCCAAAAGGAGGCATTTCCATGGAGCGAAGCGAGAACCAAGCAGCACGCAGGCCAACGCGGCACAACTGGATGAAGGCTCTGTTCTGCTGGCAGTTTTTTCCCCACATGCTGGGGATTCTGATTGTCCTGCTGCTGGCCGCCGCTGTGACACTGGGCGCAAAAAACATCCTCTCCGCCGACGGAAAAACCACTGCGCTTGGATTCGAGGATATCGGGGAGCTGGCCACGCAGTCCGCCTACTGCACGGAGGTGGAAGTCACGGAGGCTTCCCGGGAGCTGTTCGGCATGAGCATTCCTTTCACCCAGAGCAAGTACATCTACAGCTACGATGTGGTTATCAAAGCCGGGCTGAACTTCGCGGACATCACCTGGCAGGAAGAAAACGGCACCATCCGGGTGACGCTTCCGGAAATCCGGGTCCTGAGCAATGAGATTGACCTGGACTCCCTGCAGGTATACCATGAGGAGGAAAGCATTTTCCGTCCCATCACCCTGGAGGAAAACAACGCCGCCCTGTCGGACCTCAAGGCACGGGCGGAGGAGGATGCCATCACCCATGGTCTTTTGGACGCGGCGCGGGACAACGCCCGTCAGATTCTCACCGGCTTTTTCGCCCAGCAATACGATCTGACGGAATATCGCCTGCAGTTTGTAGGCGGATAACCTCCCTCACGGATGCAGCAGGCCGCTCCCCGGCTGCCCCGGCGGTCCTGCCGGGCGGCATCCGGTTTGCCGGATTCTTTGTTCCGGCCGCGGCAAAGAAGGCGCGCACAGACAGAAATGGTCTGTGCGCGCCTTTTCATGGAGCCGCCGGGTCCGACAGTCCGCTTTTTATTTGTGATAGAGCTTCTTGGTCTCGTACCGGGCCTCGCAGCTGACGTTGATGCCCAGCCGCCGCAGGAGATTCTCGTCCACCTCACTGAGCACCACGCTGAAGTGGGCGTCACAGCCCCGGAGCTTGGGCAGCTGCTGCTGGGCCAGCTCCGCCAGGGGATTGGTCAGAGCGGAGATGGTCAGAGCCATGAGGACCTCATCGGTGTGCAGCCGGGGATTCTTATGGCCCAGATATTGGGTTTTCAGGCGGCACACCGGCTCCAGCACCTGGGCGGAAATCAGCTCAAAGTGATCGTCAATGCCGCCCAGAGCCTTCATGGCGTTGAGCAGCAGCGCCGAGGCCGCACCCAGAGTGTCGGAGGTCTTGCCCGTCACCACCCGGCCGTCGGGCAGGACCATGGCGCCGGCAGGGCCTCCGGTGGTCTCCGCCTTCAGCAGGGCCGCGGACACCGCCGGGCAGATGTCCGGCGTCACCTCCGCCTGGTTCATCACCAGCTCCAGCTTGCGCACCGTCTCATCGTCGCACTTGCCCTGAAGACGCTCCACGCAGGCCGTATAGTACCGGCGCAGAATCTCCAGACGGCTGGCCGCGCAGCAGGCCGCGTCGTCCACAATGCAGTTGCCCGCCATGTTCACGCCCATGTCCGTGGGGGACTGATAGGGAGACGTTCCCTGAATCTTCTTGAAGATGGCGTTGAGCACCGGGAAGATCTCCACGTCCCGGTTGTAGTTCACCGCCGTCTTGCCGTAGGCCTCCAGATGGAACGGGTCGATCATGTTCACGTCGTCCAGATCCGCCGTGGCCGCCTCGTAGGCCAGATTCACCGGGTGCTTGAGGGGCAGGTTCCAGATGGGGAAGGTCTCAAACTTGGCATAGCCGGCGGTGATGCCCCGGCGGTAGTCGTGATAGAGCTGGCTCAGGCAGGTGGCCATCTTGCCGCTGCCGGGACCCGGCGCCGTCACCACCACCAGGGAGTGGCTGGTTTCAATATAGTCGTTTTTCCCCAGGCCCTCATCGCTGACAATATGGGGTACGTCGGAGGGATACCCCGCAATGGGATAATGCCGGTAGCAGCGGATGCCCAGGGCGTTGAGGCGCTTTAAAAACGCGTCCGCCGCGCTCTGATGGGCATACCGGGTCAGCACCACGCTGCCCACATACAGGTCCATCCCCCGGAAGATGTCGATCAGCCGCAGCACATCCTCGTCATACGTGATGCCCAGATCGCCCCGGACCTTGTTTTTCTCAATGTCCGCGGCATTGATGGCAATGACGATCTCCACATCCTCCTTGAGCTGCTGGAGCATCCGGATCTTGCTGTCCGGTGCAAAGCCCGGCAGTACCCGGGATGCGTGAAAATCATCAAAGAGTTTGCCGCCGAACTCCAGATACAGCTTGCCGCCGAACTGGGCAATGCGCCGTTTGATCTGCTCGGACTGGGTGGTGAGGTATTTTTGATTGTCAAAACCGATGGCTGCCATATTGCAACGCCCCTTCTTCTGTTTAGATTCTTTTCCGGGACTGAGTATATCACACCCTGTCCCGTTTGGGAAGGGCCGGAATAGGTCAACCTATTAGGGAAAATTATTGCAGACATAATCAGTTTATACTTTACTTATGCGGTCAGGCCCGATATAATATTTTAAGCTGGGTTCGTATGGCCCGGCAATGTGAAGTAAATCAAAACCGGGAGGTTTTTCGTTATGTCGAATTGCGCCATCGTAGGCATCAACTGGGGCGACGAGGGCAAGGGCCGCATGGTGGATCTGCTCACCAGCGACTATGACGTGGTCGTGCGCTATCAGGGCGGCGGCAACGCCGGTCACACCGTCGTCAATGATCTGGGCAAGTTTGCCCTGCACCTGCTGCCCTCCGGCATTTTCCGCAAGGGCGTGGTGAACATTCTGGGCAATGGTGTGGCCCTGGACTGCGAGAGTCTCTGGTCCGAAATGGAAGACGTCATGAGCAAGGGCGTGTCCATTACCCCCGAGAATCTGAAGATCAGCGACCGGGCCTCTTTGCTGCTGCCCTGGCACCGGGATCTGGACGCCCTGGAGGAGCAGCGCCTGGCCGACAAGAAGTACGGCTCCACCAAGCAGGGCATTGCCCCCTTCTATTCCGACAAGTTCCAGAAAAAGACCGTCATGGCCGGTGAGCTGCTCTATCCGGACAAGCTCTGGGCCCATCTGGAGGGCATTCTGGAGTGGAAGAACCTGATTCTGACCAAGGTCTACGGCGCCAAGCCCTACACCATGGACGACCTCAAGGCCTGGGTGGCGGACTTCGGTGAGAAGATCAAGCCCTTTATCTGCGACACCGGCGCTTTCCTGCGTCAGGCCAGCCGGGACGGCAAGTCCATCCTCTTTGAGGCGCAGCTGGGCTCTTTGCGGGACCTGGATTACGGCATCTATCCCATGACCACCTCCTCCAACGCCATCGCCGCCTATGCCCCCGTGGGCTCCGGCTATCCCGAGGTCAAGATTGAAAAGGTTGTGGGCGTGGTAAAGGCCTACTCCTCCTGCGTGGGCGAGGGCCCCTTCACCTGCGAGTGGTTCGGCGAGGAGGCCGAGCAGCTCCGTCAGGCCGGCGGCGAGTACGGTGCCAAGACGGGACGGCCCCGCCGGGTGGGTCCCATCGATCTGGTGGCCACCCGCTACGGTGTGCAGTGTCAGGGCGCCACGGACATCGCCCTGACCAAGCTGGACGTGCTCAGCTACATGGATGAAATCCCCATCTGCGCGCACTACACCCTGAACGGTGAGCAGATCGACTACTTCCCCTTCCCCGCCATCCTGCCCGACGCCAAGCCCGTGTGGGAAACCATGCCCGGCTGGAAGTGCGACATCTCCGGCGTACGCAAGTGGGAGGATCTGCCCCAGGCCGCCCGGGACTATGTGGAGTATGTGGAAAAGGCCATCGGCTGCCCCATCACCTACGTATCCGTGGGTCCCGAGCGGGATTCCATCATCCTGCGGTAATCAACCGAATCCCATTGGATATCGGACCAAATCGCTTCGCCTCCGGCGAAACAGACTGTACTCACTGGAGGCACCCATATGGGTGCCTCTTAACTTTTAGATGAAAGAAAGGTGGACCTCCTATGTCCAAAGACCGTTACGAATCCCCTCTGGCGTCCCGGTACGCCTCCGAATTCATGCTGCACCTCTTTTCTCAGGACGCCCGCATCCAGACCTGGCGGCGGCTGTGGGTGGCCCTGGCCCGGGCCGAACACAACCTGGGCCTGCCGGTAACGGCGGAGCAGGTGGCCGAGCTGGAGGCCCACATCACCGACATTGACTACGACACCGCCGCCCAGCGGGAAAAGGAAGTCCGCCACGACGTCATGGCCCACGTCTATACTTACGGCAAGGCTGCTCCCTCCGCCGCGGGCATCATTCATCTGGGCGCCACCAGCTGCTATGTCACCGACAACGCCGACGTGATCCTCTACCGGGAGGGCCTCCGGTATCTGCGGGGCGAGCTGCTGGCCGTGATGGCCAATTTGTCCCGGTTTGCCGCCCAGTACAAGGCCACCCCCACCCTGGGCTACACCCACTATCAGCCCGCCCAGCTGGTGACCGTGGGCAAGCGGGCCACCCTGTGGCTGCAGGACTTTCTGTCCGACCTGGAGGAGCTGGACTTCGTGCTGGAGAATATGCGCTTTTTGGGCTGCCGGGGCACCACCGGCACCGAGGCCAGCTTCCTGGACTTGTTCGACGGCGACGGCGCCAAGATTGACGAGATGAACCGCCAGATCAGCGCCGAGTTCGGCTTTGCGCGCTGCTTCGACGTCTGCGGCCAGACCTATCCCCGGAAGCTGGACAGCCGCATCCTCAACGTCCTCTCCTCCATCGCCCAGAGCGCCTACCGCATGGCCAACGACATCCGGCTTTTGCAGCATGACCGGCAGGTGGAAGAGCCCTTCGAGAAGAATCAGATCGGCTCCTCCGCCATGGCCTACAAGCGCAACCCCATGCGCTCCGAGCGGATCTGCTCTCTGTCCCGGTACCTGATGGCCGACGCCATGAACGCCCCCATGACCGCCTCCGTCCAGTGGATGGAGCGGACTCTGGACGACTCCGCCAACCGCCGCATCTCCATGCCCGAGGGCTTTTTGTGCGCCGACGCCATCTTGCGCCTGTGCCAGAACGTCACCGACGGACTCCACGTCAATGAGAAGGTGGTGGACGCCACCGTGCGGGAGTACCTGCCTTTCATCGCCACGGAAAACCTGATGATGGAGGCCGTCAAGCGCGGCGGCAACCGGCAGGAGCTCCATGAGATCATCCGCACCTGCTCCATGGCCGCCACCGCCCGGATGAAGGAGGGCGAAAAGTGCGATCTGCTCAGCCGTCTGGCCGCCGAGCCCGCCTTCGGCATGACGGAGGAGGAGATGGAAGCCGTGCTGACTCCCAGCGCCTACATCGGCCGCTGCCCGGCCCAGGTGGACGCCTTCCTGGCCCGGGTGGAACCCCTGCTGGCCCAGGCTTCCACCCAGACCCCCGAAATCAATCTCTAAGCCCCTCAGGCGGCGGTCCTCTCCGGACCGCCGCCTTTTTCTGGAAAATTTTTCACCGCCTTCTCCCCCTCACTTTTGTGAAATTCGCCGTTGACAGCCGGGGCGGATCGTGGTACACTCCATCCATCCAAAACGAAATATCCAAAGGCTTTGATGGAGAAAAGTACCGCGGACGTTCCGCTCCAGTGAGTGGGGGAGAGTGCGAACCCCGCGCAAAGAATCCACGGGAACGAACACTCCGGAGCCGCAATCTCAACGCAGGGATGCTCCCCTGCTGGTAAGTGCGCCGGGTTGTGACCGTTATTTCACACGGGCTTGTTGGAGCCTTTGAAGGTGGCCGTTTTTCATGGCGGCAAATTAGGTGGCACCGCGGATTGCAGCGATTCGTCCTAAAATTTTTAGGATGTCGCTGCGCTTTTTTATATCCGGAGGTGCTTTTTTATGTGTTCCATCATGGGCTTTTCCAAGAAGACCCGCTCCCGCGAGGAGATCCTGCCCTACTTTGCCCGTACCCGCTCCCGCGGGCCCGACATGAGCCGCATTGTAGAGACGCCGTCTGGCTACCTGTGCTTCCACCGGCTGGCCATCATGGACCTTTCCGAGGACGGTATGCAGCCGTTCTCCCTGGACGGGGACTATGTGGTGTGCAACGGCGAGCTCTACGGCTTCCGGTCCATCCGCCGGGAGCTGGCGGGCAAGTACACCTTCCGCAGCAACAGCGACTGCGAGATTCTCCTGCCCATGTTCCATGAGTACGGCCTTTCCATGTTCTCCCGGCTGGACGCGGAGTTTGCCCTGATCATCTACGATTCCATGACCGACTCCCTCATCGCCGCCCGGGACCCCATCGGCATCCGTCCTTTGTTCTACGGCTATGATGCCGACGGGTCCATCGTCTTTGCCAGCGAAGCCAAAAACCTGGTGGGATTGTGCAAGGAGATCTGCCCCTTCCCGCCGGGCCATTACTACGCCTACGGCAAGTTCGTCCGCTACGCCGATCTGACCACCGTCCGGGAGTATCTGCCCGACGATGAGGAAACCATCTGCCGCAACATCCGCAACAAGCTCATCGCCGCTGTTGACAAGCGCCTGGACGCCGACGCCCCTCTGGGCTTCCTGCTCTCCGGCGGACTGGACTCCTCCCTGGTATGCGCCATCAGTGCCATCGTGCTGGGCAAGAAGATCCGGACCTTCGCCATCGGCATGGACACCGACGCCATTGACCTCAAGTATGCCCGGCAGGCCGCCGACTTCATCGGCGCCGACCACACCGAGTTCTACATGACCCGGGACGAGGTGCTCGAGTCTCTCGAGGAGGTCATTGCTTTGCTTGGCACCTGGGACATCACCACCATCCGGGCCAGCATGGGCATGTACCTGTGCTGCAAGGCCATCCACGCCCACACCGACGTGCGGGTACTGCTCACCGGCGAGATCAGCGACGAACTCTTCGGCTACAAGTACACGGACTTTGCCCCCAGCGACCGGGCCTTCCAGGCCGAGGCCAAAAAGCGGGTGGATGAGCTGTATATGTACGACGTGCTCCGGGCCGACCGGTGCATCTCCGTCAACTCCCTGGAGGCCCGGGTTCCCTTCGGCGATCTGGACTTCGTCCGCTACGTCATGCAGGTGGACCCGGCCCGCAAGCGCAACACCCACGGCATGGGCAAGTACCTGCTGCGCAAGGCCTTTGACCAGGACAACATCCTGCCCCACGCCATTCTCTGGCGGGAGAAGGCCGCCTTCTCCGACGCCGTGGGCCACTCCATGGTGGACGATCTCAAGGCCTACGCCGAAACCCGCTACACCGACGCCGAGTTTGCCCGGCTGCGCCGCAAGTACGACTACTGCCCGCCCTTTACCAAGGAGAGTCTGCTCTACCGGGAGATTTTCGAAAAATATTACCCCGGCCAGGCTGCCATGATTGCCGACTTCTGGATGCCCAACCGGGACTGGGAGGGCTGCCGGGTCTCCGATCCTTCCGCCCGGGTGCTGGCAAACTACGGTGCCAGCGGCGTGTGAAGATGCAAAACTCTGGAAGTATTACCTATTGCGTTTCTCCGAATTTGTGATACCATGGCTATTGAGTACGATAGGAGGATGAATCACCATGCCTACACCCGCAAAACTCCCCGAGCTGTTCGGCAGCCTGGTTTTTAATGAAGAGACGATGAAGGAGCGGCTCTCGTCCGCATCCTACGGTGCCTGGAAAAAATGCATTACCGACGGCACCTCTCTGGACATCTCCACCGCCAACGAAATCGCTGAGGCCATGAAGCAATGGGCCGTGGAAAAGGGCGCCACCCACTATACCCACTGGTTCCAGCCCATGACCGGCGTCACTGCCGAAAAGCACGACAGTTTCATTACGCCTATGGGCGGCGGCAAGATCATGATGGAGTTTTCCGGCAAGGAGCTGGTCCGCGGCGAGTCCGACGCCTCCTCCTTCCCCTCCGGCGGTCTGCGGGCCACATTTGAGGCCCGGGGCTATACCGCCTGGGACCCCACCTCTTTCGCTTTTATTAAGGAGGGGAGCCTGTGCATCCCCACCATTTTCTGTTCCTACTCCGGCGAGGCCCTGGACAAGAAGACCCCTCTGCTGCGGTCCATGGACGAGGTTTCCCGGCAGGCCATCCGTCTGCTGCGCCTGTTCGGCGACACGGAGACCAAGCGGGTCATCCCCCAGGTAGGCCCCGAACAGGAATACTTCCTCATTGATAAGGACCTCTACAACCGCCGGGAGGATCTGCGCATGTGCGGCCGGACCCTCTTCGGTGCCAAGCCTCCCCGGGGCCAGGAGCTGGATGACCACTATTACGGCGCCATCCGTCCCCGGGTGGCCGCCTACATGAAGGACCTGGACGAAACCCTCTGGGCCCTGGGCGTGCTGAGCAAAACCAAGCACAACGAGGTGGCCCCCGCCCAGCACGAGATGGCCCCCATTTTCTCCGATGCCAACACCGCCTGCGACCAGAACCAGCTGGCCATGGAGATGATGAAGAAGGTGGCCGACCGCCACAACCTGGTGTGCCTGCTCCATGAAAAGCCCTTCGCCGGTGTCAACGGCTCCGGCAAGCACGACAACTGGTCTCTGGGCACCGACACCGGCCGCAACCTCTTCAAGCCCGGTTCCACCCCCCGGCAGAATGCCCGCTTCCTGCTCTTCCTGGCTGCCTTCATCAAGGGCGTGGACGACTATCAGGACTTCCTGCGCACCACGGTGGCCTTCCCCGGCAACGACCACCGTCTGGGCGCTCAGGAGGCTCCTCCGGCCGTCATCTCCATCTTCCTGGGCGATGAGCTCACCGCCGTGGTGGAGTCCATCATTCAGGATACCGAGTTCAAGGCCGCCGGCAAGCGGAACCTGAAAATCGGCGTGGACGTGCTGCCCGCCATCCGGCAGGACAACACCGACCGCAACCGCACCTCTCCCATGGCCTTCACCGGCAACAAGTTCGAGTTCCGGATGCTGGGTTCCTCCCAGTCCATCTCCGGCCCCAACATTGCCCTCAACACCATCATGGCCGAGGAACTCAAGCAGTTTGCCGACGAGCTGGAGGGTTCCACCAACTTCCAGGAGGATCTCCAGCGCCTGATTAAAAAGACCTTTACCGAGCATCAGCGGATCATCTTCAACGGCAACGGCTATGACGACGCCTGGCTGGCCGAGGCCCAGCGCCGCGGCCTGAGCAACCTCAAGTCCGCCGCCGATGCCCTGCCGGCCTACATCGCCCCCAAGAATGTGGATTTGTTTGTCAAGCACGGCATTTACACCAAGGAGGAAATCCAGGCCCGGTTCGAGATCCATGTGGAAAACTACCGCAACATTCTGGTCATTGAAGCCACCACCATGGTGGATATGATCCGCCACCAGATCCTGCCGGCCGTCTCCCGCTACTCCGCGGATCTGTGCAGCCGTGCAAACGCCAAGGCAACCGCCGGTGTCTCCCACCGCTATGAAAGCGACACCGCGCAGGTCATCTCCGCCCTGACGGACGCCCTCATGGATGCCTGCAGCGCTCTGGAAGAGGATCTGCGTGCCATGCCCGCAGATCCTCAGGAAGCCATGAACTTCTGTCACAAGGTCCTCACCGGCCACATGGCCGAGGCCCGGGCAGCCGCAGACCAGCTGGAAGAGCACACCGCTTCCGAGTACTGGCCTTTCCCCGTATACGCCGACTTGATGTTCTCCGTCTAAAAAACAAATCGTCCCGGTTCCGCGCCGCAGCGCCGGAACCGGGACATTGTTTTTTTATGTTGTTTTTTATAAAAACAGCTCAAAGCCCAGGGCAGCCACCGTGGTCAAAATACCGCAAAGGCCGATGGCCAGACCGCTCATAGCGCCTTCCGTCTCGCCCAGCTCCATGGCCTTGGCCGTTCCCACGGCATGGCTGCAGGCACCGATGCCCAGCCCCACCGCCAGGGGATCCTTGATCCGGAACAGCCGCACCAGCATGGGGGCGATGAGATTTCCCAAAATTCCGGTGACGGTCACCGCCGCCACGGTAATGGCCACCAGGCCGCCGTGATCCTGCGAGATTGCCGTGGCAATGGGCGTGGTGACGGACTTGGGCAGCAGGGACGCCGTCATCTCCCGGTCCAGGCCAAACAGCCGGCACATCACAAAGATGCTGACCAGGGAAGTCGCCACGCCCACGGCGCAGCCCACCAGAACCGGCAGCCAGTTCTTTTTCAGCAATTCCAGCTTGGCGTACACGGATACCGCCATGCAGGCCGTGGCCGGTCCCAGGAAGAGGTTGATCAGACTGCCGCCGACATAATAGGACTCATAGGGAATATCAAAGATCACCAGCACCGCCACCAGCAGTGCCACCGCAATGAGCATATAGTTGCAGATGGCCAGCTTGGTTCTCTGCTGAATCTTGACGCCGATCCAATAGGCCACAATGGTAATGGTGACGCCAAAAAAGGGGGATTCCAGCAAGGCACTCATTTTTCCCGTCCTCCTTTTTTCTCCATGAGCCGGCACGTCAGGTGCACCGCCCAGGCTGTGGCTCCGTAGGTCAAAACCGTGGACACCACGCAGATGGTCACAAATGCGGCCGCGTTCTCCCAAATCACATTGGCATAGTTGATGATTCCCACGCCCGCCGGCACAAAGAAAAAGCCCAAATTCCCCAGCAGGAAGTCCGACTTCTCCCGAATATGGTCCACCTTCACCACGCCCAGCAGCAATAATCCCAGCAGTACCAGCAGGCTGATCACACTGGCCGGAAACGGAAAGGGCAGCACTGCCTCAATGCATTGGCTCCCCCAGTACACACCGAACACAACGCCGATCTGCAGCAGAATCTTCATACCTTCGCCACCTTTTTCACAAAGTCATCGGGTCCCATTGTAAGGACATCCCTTCGGGAAGTCAAACAAAACCCTGCATTCTGCTGTACTTTCAGCAAAGCGCAACAAGGCGGCGCCGCTTCCCGGCGACGCCTTGTTCATCTTTTCAACAGCGTAGATCCCGCTCCAGCTCCCTGCGGCATGTCGGCTGGGCAGGGGCGATGTGA
>CABUDN010000064.1 GCA_902490355.1 uncultured Oscillibacter sp. | reverse complement strand
AGAAACAAATCCTATCAAAAGATGACAGTTTTTCAATCGATGAAACCAAATCCCCCTCTGATCCGTCGTCCTAATTCAGCCGCCAGACTCCGGCATTGAGATAGGCTGCAAAGCTTACCCACAGCAGATACGGCACCTGAAGCCAGGCTGCGGTCTTGTCTACCTTGGCAAACTCCGCAATCATCCATACGATGAGGAGCCACAGTACCGCCAGCCATACCAGTGCAGCGCCGAAGGCCTGGAAATTGAAAAACAGAATGCTCCAGAAAAAGTTGAACGCCAGCTGAACCAAAAAGACCGCCAGTCCCCGGGTACGGGCCGCCGAGGCCGGGGACGTGTCTATGCGGGCCGCGCTGACGCCCATCAGGGCAAAGAGAATTCCCCATACAATGGGAAACACAATGCCCGGCGGCGAGAGCGGCGGCTGCACAATGGTCTGCTCATACAGCTTTGCTCCCCCCCGGGTCAGCCAGCCGGACAGGGCGCCCACCGCCTCCACAAACAGGATCCACAGTCCGTAAAGCTTCCAATCGCGTTGTTTCACGCACCATCACCCCCGTTCAGCATATGCAGAATGCCTTGCGTTATGTACGATACCGTTTCCGGCGCGAAAAAGGGATTGACAAGTTTCGCCAAGGGGCGTATACTTTGCTCAATTGAATCAGGATCTTCAGGGCGGGGTGCAATTCCCCACCGGTGGTACAGCCCACGAGCCGCAAGGCATGACCCGGTGCGATTCCGGGGCCGACAGTATAGTCTGGATGGAAGAAGATCGTGTGAACGCAGGAGATTTGTCCCCCTGCGCCCATGGGGTTTTTGCTCTGGAATGTGTGATGCGTTCCGGAGTTTTTTTCTTGCTCCATGGGCGGGAATGCCGCGCCGCTTTGCCGCTTTGTTGCCGTTTCATGCAAGATGCCTTGAACCATCCGTTCAAGGCATCTTTTTTCTTTCCGGGAGGCAACCCATGAACGATACGGATTACATGCGTCTGGCTCTGGAACTGGCCCGCCGGGGCGAGGGATGGACCAACCCCAATCCCATGGTGGGGGCCGTGCTGGTCCGGGACGGCCGGATCCTCTCCACCGGCTACCATAAACGCTGCGGCGCCCTCCATGCCGAGCGCCACGCCCTGTCCCGCTGTACGGAATCTCCCGCCGGTGCAACGCTGTATGTCACTCTGGAGCCCTGCTGCCACCACGGCCGTCAGCCCCCCTGCACCGACGCCATTATAGAATCAGGCATCGCCCGGGTGGTGGTGGGCAGCGACGATCCCAATCCCCTGGTAGCGGGAAAAGGGCTGGAGATTCTCCGCCAGGCCGGCATTCAGGTGGAAACCGGCGTGATGAAGGCCGAGTGTGACGCCCTGAACCGAATATTTTTCCACTACATCCAAACCGGCCGTCCCTATGTCATCTTAAAATACGCCATGACCGCGGACGGCAAGATCGCCACCCGCACCGGCGCTTCCCGGTGGATCACCGGTGAAGAGGCCCGCCGCCGCGTCCATCAGGACCGCCACCGCTGCGCCGCCATCATGGCAGGCGTGGGCACGGTTCTGACCGACGATCCCCTGCTCACCTGTCGGATGGAGGGCGGCCGGAACCCCGTCCGGGTGATCTGCGACACCCACCTGCGCACGCCTCCGGAAAGCCAGATCGTCCGAACCGCCGGTGAAGTTCCCACCATCCTTGCCTGCTGCGCTCCCCCGCCGGACCGGGCCCAGGCCCTCCGCGCCGCCGGATGCCAGGTGTGGGAGCTGCCGGAGCAAGGCGGCCATGTGGACCTTCGCGCCCTGATGGACCGTCTGGGCCGGGAGCAGCTGGACAGTGTTCTGCTCGAAGGCGGCGCACAGCTCAACTGGGCGGCACTGGAAGCCGGAATCGTCCAGAAAGTCCAGGCCTATGTAGCGCCCAAGCTCTTCGGCGGCGCCGCCCCCACCCCGGTCGGCGGCACCGGCGTGGATCTGCCCGACCAGGGCATCGTACTCAAGCACTGGTCCGTCACCCCTCTGGGAGAGGACCTGCTGCTGGAAAGCGAGGTGGATACAGATGTTCACAGGAATCATTGAGGAGGTCGGCACCCTTCGCTCCGTCCGGCGGGGCGCCCACTCGGCGGTGCTGACCATCGGAGCCTCCCGGGTGCTCTCAGACCTGAAGATCGGAGACAGCGTGGCCGTCAACGGCGTATGCCTCACCGCCACGCGCTTGCTTCCCGACGGCTTTACCGCCGACGTCATGCACGAAACCCTCAATCGCTCGTCCCTGGGGACCCTGGGGCCCGGCAGTCCGGTGAATCTGGAGCGGGCCATGGCCGCCGGCGGCCGCTTCGGCGGGCACATCGTCTCCGGCCATATTGACGGCACCGGCACCATCCGGGCCCTGCGGCAGGACGACAATGCCGTGTGGTACACCGTCTCCGCCGCGCCGGCCCTGCTCAAGTACATTGTGGAAAAAGGCTCCATCGCCATAGACGGCATCAGTCTGACCGTGGCAGCGGTGGACGAGACGTCCTTCTCCGTCTCCGTCATTCCCCATACGGCGGCAAACACCATTTTGGGCACCAAGCGCCCGGGCGACACCGTCAACCTGGAGACGGACCTCATCGGCAAATATGTGGAAAAGCTGCTCTCCTTCCGGGACGAACCCGCCTCCGGCGGCCTGACCCTGGAGATTCTGCGGCAAAACGGATTTTAAGCATTCAGCAAGGAGGAATCAACCATGCAATCCCAATTCTGCACCGTGGAAGAAGCTCTGGAAGAGCTGCGGGCAGGCCATTTGATCATTACCATCGACGATCCCGACCGGGAAAACGAAGGGGACCTGATCTGCGCGGCCCAGTTTGCCACCACGGAAAATGTCAACTTCATGGCCGTCCACGCCAAGGGCCTGATCTGCACCCCCATGAGTGAGGAAGTGGCCGCCCGGCTGGGCCTGGAGCAGATGGTCAAGGTCAATACGGACAACCACTGCACCGCCTTCACCGTCTCCATCGACCATGTGGACACCACCACCGGCATCTCCGCCGAGGAGCGGGGCTACACCTGCCGCAAATGCGCCGATCCGGCCACGAAGCCGGAGGAACTGCGCCGTCCCGGCCACGTGTTTCCCCTGGTGGCCCGGCGGGGCGGCGTTCTGGTGCGCAACGGCCACACCGAGGCCACCGTGGACCTGTGCCGTCTGGCGGGACTGACCCAGTGCGGATTGTGCTGCGAGATCATGCGCGACGACGGGACCATGATGCGTACCACAGAGCTGCTGGAAAAGGCCCGGGAGTGGGGTCTGAAGGTGCTGACCATCCAGGCTTTGCAGGACTACTGCCGCCTCCACGACAAGCACGTGGTGCGGGAGGCCACGGCCCACATGCCCACCCGGTACGGGGATTTCCAGATCTATGGCTACATCAATGATCTCACCGGCGAACACCATGTGGCCCTGGTGAAAGGCGACATCGGCAACGGGGAAAACGTCCTGTGCCGGGTCCACTCCGAATGCCTCACCGGCGACGTGTTCGGCTCCCGGCGCTGCGACTGCGGCGAGCAGCTTGCCGCCGCCATGCGCCAGATTGAATCAGAGGGCCGGGGCGTGGTGCTGTACATGCGCCAGGAGGGCCGGGGCATTGGCCTCATTAACAAGCTCAAGGCCTATGCCCTGCAGGAGCAAGGTCTGGACACCGTGGACGCCAACGTGAAGCTGGGCTTCGCCCCGGACCTGCGGGAGTACTGGACCGGCGCGCAGATTCTGCGGGATCTGGGCGTGAAGACCATGCGGCTGCTCACCAACAACCCCGACAAGATCTATCAGCTCTCCGGCTTCGGTCTGGAGATCACGGAGCGGGTCCCCATTCAGATTCCCCCCACGGCGGAGGACCTCTTTTACCTGCGCACCAAGCAAACCCGCATGGGCCATCTGGTCAGCTATTGAGTTCCCGATCTTTCATCATTTTTTCAACAGGAGGAATCCATTATGAAACGCTTTGAAGGCAAACTGGTATCGGAAAACATCCGCGTGGGCGTGGTCTGCGCCCGGTTCAACGACTTTATCGTTTCCCGGCTGCTGGCCGGCTGTGAGGACACGCTCCTGCGCCATGGCGTCCGGGAGGAGGATATTGCCGTGGCCTGGGTTCCCGGCGCCTTTGAAATCCCCCTCATTGCCTCCAAGATGGCCAAAAGCGGCAAATACGACGCCGTCATCGCCCTGGGCGCCGTGATCCGGGGCAGCACCAGTCACTATGACTATGTGTGCAGCGAGGTCTCCAAGGGCGTGGCTCAGGTGGCTTTGAACAGCGACATCCCGGTGATGTTCGGCGTTCTCACCACAGACACCATCGAGCAGGCCGTGGAGCGTGCCGGCACCAAGGCCGGCAACAAGGGCTCTGAGTGCGCCCAGGGCGCCATTGAAATGGTGAACCTCATTCGGGAGCTGGAGCGCTGATCCCGTTCCCCGCTTTTCATCAGCAAAAGGCCCGGACCAGAAGGTCCGGGCCTTTTTTGCAGCCGGAGAAAATGCCGTTCAGGGCCGGTTGAAGAAACAGTGAAACCAGTCCCGCTCCCAGCTCCACAACCCGCGGCGGCCATTCCAGCGCACCGCCACATTGCCGCCGGGGGAGAGCCCCACTGCCAGTTCCGCCCGCATTCCCGGCCGTACCAGTGTCAGCCGGTACAGCCCCGGCGCAAGGCCCGCAAAAGCCGTTTCTTTCGTGCAAAGAAGCAGCCGCATCCAGCAAAAGCATCCCCGGCAGGGACGCAGGATCACACGGTCCAGCGGACAGGCGTCCTCCACCAGAATCCGGATGCCGCAGCGGTCATATCCGGTTCCCAGGCGCAGCGGCACATCCGCCTCCTTGGCCTCCTGCAGGCAGAATCGTGCTCCGGCGCTGAGGATGCCGCTTACTGCTCCAGTTTTGCCTTGACCAGATATTCTCCGGCACCGACCCCGCCGAACATATACTTGCCCGCGGCATTGGTTTTGGTGACGGAGACCAGCTGTTCCCGGGTAACTCCGCCTTCCGTCACCACGCGGTAAAGACCCACGAAGCATCCGGCCACCGCCTGGCCCGCGCCGTTGCGGATCAGGCCGCTGACCGTGCCGTTATAGGTCCGCAGGTCTACCATCATGGACATCTCCACATTGGCGATGGACCCGCCCAGGATCGTGGCCGTCACTGGAGCCACAGCCTGATACCCCTCGGCGGAAGCCATCAGGGTATACACGCCGTCGGCAATATCATAGAATGCAAACTCGCCGTCCGCCGCCGTATAGGTGACGGCCACCTCAGCTCCCAGAGAGCCCCGCAGGGAAATCTTGGCGCCGCCCAGCGGCGTGACTTTTCCAGTCAGGTCCACCGCACTGAGAACACCCGCAATGGCGCCCAGCGCCAGGGTGGCGTCCACCTTGAGCGTCAGGTCCATCTGGGTGGTGGCACTGCCGGAAAGGGTGACACCCGCCGCGTCGCTGAGGCGGTAGCCGTCTTTCACCGCTCCCAGGCTGTAGGTTCCGGCGGGAATTCCGGTAATGGAATAGGCACCGGCCGCATCGGTGAGCGTGTGCATAAACGGCAGTCCCGCGCTGTCAAAGAGCTTCACCGTGGCGTCGGCCACCGGCAGGGAGCCGTCGGTCACGACACCGAAAACCGTGGCAGTCTGCGCGGATGCAGGAGGCAGTTCCAGGTCTACATTCGCTTCCTGCAGTCCCTCAATGGCAAAGTTCTGGCTGTATTGCAGGCTCAAAAGGTCCGTTTTCACATCGGCCATATCGAGATAACCTCCGAAAAAGTGTTTATACGGGCGGATCGGCAGTCTCAGCGGGATAGCCAATCAGAAATCCCACGCAGGCCGAGACGAAGTCCCGGAACTGCACCACAGTGGCCATCATGGTGGAAGACTCAGCGGCCGCCTCGGTGAGCTGCGCGCTGTTGCGCACCACGATCAGCACCACCATGCAGAACAATCCGATTCCCGTTGCCATCACTACCTGCAGGCGGCTGCCGCCCGTTGCGGTCTCTGCCGTTCCGCGGGTTTGGGCACCGCTTCCGCTTTGGACGGACGTTTCAGAAACAAAGCCGATCGTTCCCCTGGCCTCCGTGCCGTCGCCGCCCTGATCCGCCATTTCCATTATATGCCCGCCGGAGACAGTTGGTACCCCGGCCGTCTTCTGCGCAGCAAAGCTGGCGCTGAGGAAATAGCCGAAAATCGCTGCCGCGGAAGTGCGTACCACAATATCAATGTTTCCCGCCGTGGCGCCGCTGTCCGCTGCGGGGAAAAATATGACATAGGCCGACTGCACCAGCAGTACCGCCATGAGCAGCATCAATCCCCGGTCCACCATGGGAATCCGGCGCCAGGCTGCCCGGACCGATGCCCACCGGGCTCTCCACCCTTTCACACGGCCGCCCCCTTTCCTGCCGGTCCTTTCATGACGAAAGTCCGGAACATTCTGCCATCCATCCGCATACGCATGCTCCCTTCCTTTCCCGCGGGAATTCCCGCGTCAAACGCTCCGCGCCCGGGCGCCCCCGCCAGTCTATGTATCCGCCGGCCGGCCGGTTCCGGCAAAAAAAGAGGACGCCGGCTGCCGCCGGCGCCCTCAGGTGCCTCAGGATTTCGGTTTTCCGTACAGGGCGTTGCACACCGCGATAAACGCCGCGTCCCGCCGGGCCAGGGCCGTCTGGTCCTTGCCGTCGCTGTAATCATAAAAGCCGTTGCAGTTCTTCACTCCGCATTTGCCTTCCGCGTAAGCCTCTTTGAGCAGGCGGGGCAGGCCTCCGTCATTGCACAGCGCGTCGAACATGTAGCTGCCCACCTTGTTGAAGATGTCGATGCCGCCGAAGTCGATGGTCTCGAAGGGGCCAATGCAGGCATAGCGCAGCCCCAGGCCGTACTTGACCACATTGTCCACATCCTCCATGCTGGCATACCCCATCTCCACACAGTGGAAGGCTTCCCGCACCACGGCGTACTGCAGGCGGTTGAGGATGAAGCCGGTGGGGTCCTTGTACACCCGGACCGGTTTTTTCTCCAGGCTCACCGCAATGTCACACAGGATGTCCAGCGTCTCATCCGCACTGGCTTCCCCGGCGATCACCTCCACCAGGGGAATGAGATGGGGCGGATTGACCCAGTGCATGCCCGCAAACCGCTCCGGACGGTACACCGCCTGGGCGATTTCCGTCACGGACATGCCGGAGGTATTGGTGGCCAGCACCACATCCTCCCCCACCATCCGGCTGACCTCTTCCCAGAAGGTGTGCTTGACATCCATCTTCTCGGGAATGGCCTCCAGAACAAAGTCCGCCTGGGCAAAGCAGTCTTTGGATGTAGTCATGGTGATCCGCTCCAGCAGTGCCCGGGACTCCTCCTGCGTCAGAGCTCCTTGTTCCACCTGGGACTTCTGGTTGATGGAAATCAGGTAGTCCGCCTTCTCCAGGGAGCTCTCGGACACGCCGTAGAGGTACACCCGGTCATACCACTTGGCAAAGATCTGCGCGAAGGACGCGCCCATGATGCCCGGGCCTGCGATGACCACGGTATGAATGCGTGATTGTTTGCGCATGGTGTTTTTGTTCCTTCCTTTACTTGATCCCGCCGGCCTGTAGGCGCGGCGTCAGTCCTCCGGGCCCGCGGGGCCCATCAGGCGCTTACTCTCTGCCGATGATCTCGTAGACCTTCTCCAGCAGCTCCGGAGAGACCTTGCCGGCCTCGTCGCCCACGAATTCATCATACACGCTCTTGGTAGCCTCCACGAAGGCATCCTTCTCGGGATAATTGATCTGCATACCGGCGGCTTCCAGCTCGTCCAGCCATGCGGTCTCGGCCTCGGCCAGATACTCGCGCTCCCAGACACAGGCTTCCATACCAGCCTCGTCCACCACGGCCTGCAGGTCCTCGGGCAGGGCGTCATAGGCGGCCTTGCTGACCATCAGGGGTGCTGCGGAATAGACGTGCTCGGTGACGCTCAGGTAGGTCTGCACTTCGTTGAACTTACTGGAGGTAATGACGCTCAGGGGGTTTTCCTGGGCATCGATGGTGCCCTGCTGCAAAGCGGTGAACAGCTCGCCGAAGGCCATGGGGGTGGGGTCAGCGCCCATGACGCTGAAGGCCTCCATGTGGATCTGGTTTTCCATGGTGCGGATCTTGATGCCCTGGAGATCTTCAGGCTTTTCAATGGGGAGCTTGCTGTTGGTGATGTTGCGCATGCCGTACTCCATGAAGCCCAGGCCCTTGATGCCGATGTCATCCAGGCTGGCCAGCATTTCCTTGCCCACATCGCTGTCGCACAGCTTCTGGCCCTGTTCGCTGTTTTCAAACAGGAAGGGCAGATCGAATACCAGCAGCTCATCGGTGAAGCCCGCCAGGGCGGAGCCTACCATGATGCCGGACTGGATGGTGTTAATCTGCATGCCTTCGATGCAGTCACGGTCACTGGCCAGCTGGGCACTGTGGAACACATCCATGTGGATGCGGCCGCCGCTCTTTTCCTCCAGCAGCTCAGCGAACTTCATCACGCCCTGCACAGCGGGATGGTCCTCGGTGTTGGCGCAGGAAGCCACCCAGACAAATTCGGCCTCGGAACCGCCGGCAGAACCGGTTTCCTCGGTGCCCTGGGACTCAGCAGGCTCCTGAGTCTCCTCGCTTTGACTGCCGCCGCAGCCGGTCAGCAGTGCCAGGCACATTGCAAGAACAAGGGACAACGTGACGATTCTTTTCATGAAAAAACCTCCTTCTATTTTATGCAGATACCAGATTACTCTGGCAGCAGCATCCGGAAAACATGCACCGCACCGGTGCTCACATCAGCCCCATCAGCTTGGGGATCGTCAGGGAAATCGGTTCAATAAAGATAATCAGGATCAGTGCGATCAAATTGGCAATGAGGAATTTGATCATGGCCTTGGCATTTTCCTCAATGGAAATCTTGGCAATGCCGCAGGAAACGAACAGGTTCACGCCCAGAGGCGGTGTGGACATACCGATGGCCAGGTTCACCGTCATGATGATGCCGAAGTGCACCGGATCGATGCCGAACTGATTCACGATGGGCATGAAGATGGGGGTCAAAATGATGATGGAAGCCGTCACATCCATCAGGCAGCCAACGATCAGCAGGAAGATGTTGATGAGGATCAGGATCACATACTTGCTGTCGGAGAGGCTGATGAGGAAGGACGCGATGGCGTCGGGAATCCGGGCGGAGGTGAGGATCCAGCCAAAGCTGGAGGCCGCCGCCACAATCACCATGACCATGGCCGTGCTCTTGCCGGCATTCATCAGCAGAGCGGGCAGATCCTTGAGCTTGAGCTCCCGGTAGATGAACGTTCCGGCCACAAAGCCGTACATGGCCGCCACAGCTGCCGCCTCGGTGGGAGTGAAGATGCCGCCGTAGATGCCGCCCAGCACGATGAAGGGCATCAGCAGGGCGAAGAAGGCCTCCTTAAAGCTCACCGCTACGTTCTTCCATGAGAAGGACTGCTTGGCCGCCAGGCCATAGCCGTTTTTCTTGGAGGAGAAATATGCCACGATCATCAGAGCCACACCCACCAGGATGCCAGGGCCGAAGCCCGCTGCAAACAGCGTGGAGATGGACACAGAACCGGCAATACCGTAGTTGACCATGGGCAGTGACGGGGGAATGATGACGCCGATGGCGCCCGCCACGGACATCAGCGCCGCGGCAAAGGGCTTGGAATAGCCTGCCTTCACCATCTCCGGAATCATGATGCCGCCGATGGCCGCCACCGTGGCGGGACCGGAGCCGGAAATGGCCGCAAAGAGCATGCACGTCAGGATGGCCACCATGGCCAGTCCGCCGGTGAAGCTGCCCAGCAGGGCGTTGCAGAAGTTGATAAGCCGGCGGGAAATGCCGCCGCCCTCCATCAGGCTGCCGGCCACCATGAACAGCGGGATTGCCAGCAGGGGGAACGAATCCACCGAGGTAAACATTCTCTGGGCAATGACCAGCATGGGCGTGGCGGATCCGGCGGAGATGGCCACAAAGCACGACGCCGCCAGCACCACCCAGATGGGGAAACCCAGCAGGGCTGTTACCGCAAAGGTAATAAACAAATACGCTGCCATTTGCTCACGCCTCCTTCTCGCCGGGCCGGATCAGTGCCTGAACCGCCTTGACAATTTCCACTGCATACCGAATGACGCAAAATGCCATGCCGATGGGAATGGCACTGTAAATCGTCCACATCGGAAGCCGCATGGCCGGGGAGAGCTGTCCGGACTGCATCTGGGAAAAGACAATGTCCGCACCGAACTTCAAAATCAGCACACACACCACCAGTCCGCCGATCTGCACCAGAACATTGATGGCCTTCTGCACCGTCTTGGGCAGAATCAGCACGAACGCCTCCACGCCCAGATGGGCGCCGGTTTTGATGCCGTAAGCACAGCCGAAATAAGTAATGTACACCAGCAGGTACCGGGAAAGCTCCTCGGACCAGGGCAGCGACGCCTTGATGACGAACCGGAAAATGACCTGCAAAAATACGACTACCGACATCACAGTCAGCATGACCGCACAGCAGTAGCCTTCAAAATTATCTGCGATCTTCTTTACTACCTTCATATTCATCCCTCTCAAAAACATCGTTTTATGCGTCCAAACCGGCTGAATCCGTCCGCATCCCCCCTGTCAATTTCCGATTTGATTGCGGCAGCAATCTGCCGTTGTTCACAGCTTATCCATGCGGATCCAGGTCCGCGGCCAACCGCTTGAACTGCTCCAGGTTGTTTTCCATATGCTCCCGCATCACCGCCTGTGCCTGCTGCGGGTCGCGGTTTTTCAAGGCCTCCAGAATCAATCCGTGGTATTTGACCCCATTTCCCACGCCAATGGTCTGGGTGGTATGCAGGATGGATGGTGCCAGAAGATTTTCATAGGAGTTGTAAATCTGCAGTGCCAGCGTATTCTGCGTACACTCACAGATCATCATGTGAAACTCCAGATCGGTGTGAACATACTGCTCGTAATGATCCGTCTCCTGACACATGCGCGTGTAATTGCGCTCCAGGCGGCGAATCTGGGCAGGAGTCGCTTTCCGGGCCGCCGCCTCCGCGGTGGCACTTTCAAACATGCTGCGGAAGGCGTAAATTTCCTCCATCTCATGATTGTCCACGGAAAAGAGGAACGCAGGGCGAAAATAATCCGCCAGGCGGTTGACCCGCACGAAGGACCCCTCGCCCCGGCGGGTTTCAATCAAATTTTCTCCCGCCAGCTTCTGCACCGCCTGCCGCACGGTTCCGCGGCTGACGTTGAACATATTCATGAGCATATGCTCCGACGGAATCTTCTCCCCCGGACGCCACTCGCCTGCCAGAATCTGGTTTTTCATCTGCTGGTAGACCTGTTCGCCCACATTTGTCTTTTTAATTTCCACAATTCCCATGACTTGTTGGACAACCTCCCGCTGACAACCGTCATCCTCCCCTTCGCACATTAACTATACCACCCGTTTTCCCAGGGCTTCAATTCGCATTCTTTATGAAATTCGCCCAAATATTTGGCAAAATCCACTTGTCCATCGCTGGACAAGTGGATTTTTTTATACAAATTACACAAATTCCTTCCAATTGGCTCCCGGCACCTGTACGGGGTATTTTCCATCTGTGCGGAGTGTACTTCTCTCGTTTTTAGCTCAAATTTTTACTGTTTCTAAACACCTGTTCACCGCGGTTTTTTCCATCTGCTCTTTTCTTTTCCGGGCGTCTTCCGTCCCGGTTTCCTCCCAAAAATCTTTTTGTACTCCCCTGCGTGCATGTGATAAGATGAAACAATCTTATTTGCCGCCGGCCTGAATTTCGCCGTTTTACGGCCCGCGGAGTACCTGGAAAAGGAGGCTGATTGCATATGCAAGACCGCACATTGCCGCCGTCTGTTCTGGAGATATTCCGTTCCCATCTCCAGCATGCAGAGCGAAGTCCCAGCACCATCGAAAAATATCTGCGCAGCGTACGCGTCTTTGCCTGCTGGCTGAACGGCCGAACCGTTACCAAAGACGCTGTGGCTGCCTGGAAGGCACACCTGGTTGCTCAGTCCTATGCACCCGTCACCGTCAACGCGGCATTGTCAGCCCTCAACAGCTTATTTCAGTATTTGGGCTGGGAGGACTGCCGTGTTCGCTTTTTAAAAATCCAGCGGCGGCTGTTCCGGGAACCGGACCGGGAACTGGACCGGTCGGACTATCTGCGCCTGGTCCGCACAGCCCGGCAGCAGGGGAAAACCCGTCTCGCCCTGCTGATGGAAACGATCTGCGCTACCGGCATCCGGGTCAGCGAGGTATCCTGCATCACCCTGGAGGCGGCACAGTCCGGGAAGGCCGAAATTGCCCTGAAGGGAAAAATCCGCACCATTTTGCTTCCCTCCCGGCTGTGCCGAAAACTGCTTGCATTTGCCAGGAAAAATAAAACCGCCTCCGGTGAGATCTTTCTCACCAGAAGCGGGAAGGGTCTGTCCAGAAAACAAATCTGGCTGGAAATGAAGCAGCTGTGCGGCATGGCCAATGTGGAATCCCGAAAGGTGTTCCCCCACAACCTGCGGCATTTGTTCGCCCGCTGTTTCTACCGCGTCTGCCGGGACGTGGCGCAGCTGGCCGACATACTGGGTCACAGCTCCATCGACACCACCCGGATCTATCTCATTTCCACGGGAAGCGAACATGTCAAAACTCTGGAACGCCTTCATCTGATCCTCTAAGGACGGAATCCGCCTTCCGTCCTGCTTTCTATGGAATCGCACACAGTGTGATTCCTCCGCATATTATAGTTTACCAGTTTTTCTCAAAAAATCAATCCCCTGTTTTGACATTTGGGTATGCAGAAGCAGAGCCGTCAATCGCTGCCGATTGCCGGCTCTTCTGATTTGCGCGCAAATTTCGCTTGTATGGTGTCATTCAGTGGTTTTTATCCGATTACGGGCTGTGTTCCACATCCAGCATAACCGGCAACTGGAAAACATCCCCTTTTCCCGCCGTTTTCAAAGACGGAAGGCGGATTCCGTCCTTTGGAAAGGAGACCATGCCATGAACTATCCGGCGTCAGAGGATTTCCCGATCCTGGAACATCTGGCTGCTTGCGCCGGCTGCGAGTATCTTTCGGATCTGCGGTTTCTGTCCGTCTGCCAGCGGCGGCATTTGGCTGCGGACGTCGCCGCGATTCCCTGTCATGCAGCTTCCCTGCACCGCTGGAACGATGCCCTGTTCTATCTGACCGGCACTGCGCCGCAAACCTCTTTGGAAGCTGCCCGCTCCCAGCTCATTGCCGGACTGGCCGGTCTGACCCTCCAGTCCTCCAGCTCTTCCTGACCCCCGCTTCCGGTTTCCCCCGTTGGCCTGCAGCCATTTTCAGCCGCAGGCCAACGGGGGGTTTTTGTATTTCTCTTCAGGGCAGCTCTGCTTTTTTCCATTTTCTCCTTGACAAATCCCCTTGCAGACGATACAATAGTCTTGCAGTTAGTTAAAACTAACCTTTGCAGCAGGACACAGGCAACTGGGCAACCTCAGATCGGAAGAGCACACGTCTGAACTCCAGTCACATTCCTTTATCT
>CABUDN010000063.1 GCA_902490355.1 uncultured Oscillibacter sp. | reverse complement strand
GAGATAAAGGAATGTGACTGGAGTTCAGACGTGTGCTCTTCCGATCTGAAGGCATGCTTTTCCACAGCAGAGTTTTCCTTTTCCACGGGGGATGTGGAATTTGTGGACAGAAAAACGCCTCAGCGTTTGGCGTTGATATTGGTCTTGATTTCCTTGACCGTTTCGGCGAACGCGGCGTCCTTTTTCATCTTCTTCTCCACCTGCTGGATGGAATAGAGCACGGTGGAGTGGTCCCGGTTGTCGAATTCCTTGCCGATATCGTCCAGAGACAGGTTGGTCATGCTGCGGATGAGGTAAATGGCGATCTGGCGGGCCTGCACGGCGTCCCGGATTCTCTGCTGGCCCCGGATGACGGACTGCTCCACATTGTAGTACTTGCTGATGTAGTCCAAAATGGCCTCCGGGGTGGGGACGTACTCGTTGTTGCGCCGGAGCATGTCCTGAATGGCGCGGGAGACGGTCTCCTCATCGGTGTCGTTGCCCAGCAGATCCTTCAGTGCCATGATTTTATTGATGGTGCCCTCCAGCTGCCGGACGTTGGAGGTGACGTTCTGGGCGATGTAGACGGAGACCTTGTCCGGCAGGTCCAGTCCCAGCAGGGCCGCCTTGTTTTTGATGATGGCAAGGCGCGTCTCAAAATCCGGCGGCGCCACGTCCACCAGAAGGCCCCATTCAAACCGGGTGCGCAGCCGGTCCTCCAGCTGGGTCATCTCGGAGGGGGGGCGGTCGGAGGTCAGGACAATCTGCCGGCCGGATTCATACAGGTTGTTGAAGGTATGGAAAAACTCCTCCTGGGTCTGCTTTTTGCCGGCGATGAACTGCACGTCGTCCACCAGCAGCAGATCAGCCTGGCGGTACTTCTCCCGCATCTCGGCGGTCTTGTTGGGACCGGCCTGAATGGCGGCCACCAGCTCATTGGTCAGATCGTCGCCCTTGACGTAGGCGATCTTGGACCTGGGGTCGTTTTTCCGGATGACGTTGGCGATGGCATAGATCAAATGGGTTTTGCCAAGGCCCGAATCCCCGTAGATCAACAGGGGATTGTAGTTCTGGGCGGGGTGCTCTGCCACTGCCACGGATGCGGCGTAGGCCAGCTTGTTGGACGGGCCCACCACGAACGTCTCGAAGGTGAACTCGTCGGATGTAAAGCGGTCGCTCTGTTTTTTCGGTTCGCCGCCGCTCAGAGCAGCAAGACCCGCGTCATCCAGAATGGAGACCTCAAACTCCATGGAGAAGATGTCATGGAGGGCGGCCTTGATGTTTTTCAAAAACAGGGTCTCAATATAGCCGCGCTTGAAATCGTTGGCGCAGTGCAGGATGAATGTGTTGCCCCGGATATCCACCGCCTTGAGTTCGTCAAACCAGGTGGCGATGGTGGTTTCCGAAAGGTCCCGCTTGAGCTGAGCGAGCACGTTATCCCACACGTCAGCGACGGAATTCAAAAGAAAACACCTCTCTCTAGTTGAAAATGGACAAAATTACACGATAGCATTATAACAAAAAGACGAGAATCTGGCAATACTTATTCTAATAATAAGCGTTGAAAAAAATACCGCCGGGAAGCGCCACATCTTGCGTCCGGCGGGCCGGGAGCCACCAGATTTAGAAAAAAGCGTCCCGGAAATGAAAAAAAGCACGGTTTTTACGGAATTTTCAAGTTATTCTTGACACGTTTTGAAAAAGTCTGTATACTTGTTCTACGCGCCGAATGGCGCCTGATGTAAGTTTACTGCGCCTTTGCGCAAGCAGAGGTGTCGAGTAAGCGCCGCCGCAAGGCGGCCGGAATACTGTTAGGAGGTGTCTCAGGATGGCAACGAAACGTACCTATCAGCCCAAGAAGCTGCACGGCCAGAAGGTTCACGGGTTCCGCAAGAGAATGGCGACCGCCAACGGCCGCAAGGTTCTGGCCCGCCGTCGCGCAAAGGGCCGCGCCCGTCTGTCCTACTAAGCGAAAACGGAACGTGCGGGAGACACTGGATAAGACGCCTTCAGGGACGGCGGGAATTCTAGGATTCCTCCGTCCCTATGAATCGTGTATGGATCGGATGTACCGGTGCCTCCGCGGACAGGGGATGAGCGTATGAAAAAAGCGGTAACGCTGAAGGACAACCATGCCTTCCGCCGGATGTACCAGAAAGGTGCCTCGGCGGTGGGAGGCAGTATGGTGGTATACTGCCGGAAAAACAAGCTGGACCACAACCGCCTGGGGCTGACGGCCTCGGTGAAGCTGGGCCATGCCGTGGTGCGCAACCGCGCCCGGCGCCGGCTGCGGGAGGTATACCGTCTCAATGCCCACCGGCTGCGCCAGGGATATGATATCATCCTGGTGGCCCGGGGACGGACGGGGACCGCGGCCTGGAAAGATCTCAATGACACGTTTTTGCGGCTGTGCCGGAAGCTGGATTTGCTGGAGGAGCGCACATGAAGCGGATTTTGATTGCCCTGGTGAAGTTTTACCGCCGGGCCATTTCTCCTTACCGGCCGCCCTGCTGCAATTATACGCCCACCTGTTCCCAGTATGCTCTGGAGGCCATTGAAAAGTACGGCGCCCTGAAGGGCGGGTATCTGGCCTTCCGGCGCATTCTGCGCTGCAACCCGTTTCACAAGGGAGGATATGATCCGGTGCCCTGACCCTGGGAGATGGCTCCGCTGCTGCGGAGACGATCCCGCTCATTACGATTTGTATCACGATTTGGAGGATACGCCTTATGTTTTCTAGCATCGGATACGTCATCTGTATCCCCTTTGCCTGGCTGGTCCGCGTGTTCTATGAGCTCACCGGCTCTTACGGCGTGGCCATCATCCTCTTCACCCTGGTGCTCAAGCTGATTTTGCTGCCTCTGCAGATGAAATCCAAGAAGAGCATGATGCGCATGAGCCGGATGTCCGGCCGGATGCAGGAGATTCAGAAGAAGTACGCCAACAACCAGGCGAAAATGAGCGAGGAGATGCAAAAGCTCTATGCCGAGGAGGGGGTCAACCCCATGAGCGGCTGTCTGTGGAGCTTTTTGCCCCTGCCCATTCTGATCGCGCTGTACTCCATCATCCGTCAGCCCATCACCCACTTCATGATGCTCTCCGAGGAGACGATGTACAGCATCATCAACCACCTGGCCGATGCCGGCGTGGCCATGGGCAACATCGTCAAGGTTGCCGAGGACGGCGCCATGGTGCTCAAGGATGGCCTGCCCCAGCTGCAGCCCTACGGCCAGATCAACCTGGTCAAGGAGATCACCGCCCAGATGCCCGACTACGGCAGCAGCATCGACGGGTGGATCAACATGAACTACAACTTCCTGGGCCTGGACCTGACGTCCAATCCCAGCACCGGATTTACCAACTTCCACCTGGAGTGGGCCTGCATCGGCCTGATTCTGATTCCCATTCTGGCCGGTCTTGCGCAGTTTGCCCTCTCCTTCATCACCATGAAGCAGCAGCCCCAGCAGGAGGGTCCTGCCGCCCGCTCCACCCGGAGCATGATGTACATGATGCCTCTGGTGTCCGTGTACATTGCCTTCATCATGCCCGCCGCCCTGGGTATCTACTGGATTGCCCAGAGTGTCTTCTCCCTGATTCAGGAAGTGGTCCTGGGCAAGTTCTTCACCAAGAAGCTCCAGGAAGAGGAGGACGCCCGGTATGCCGCCCGTCAGGCGGACCGTCAGCGCCGGATGGAGGAAGCCAAGGTCCAGCAGGAGCAGCGCCGCCAGCAGGTGGAGCAGAAGCAGTCCCTGAAGGAAAAGCGCAAGGCCGCGCAGGAAGCCAAGGTCCAAAAGGCCAAAAAAGCCGGCACCAGTACCACGGAAGCCGGCCGGGTCGGGGAGCGTCCCTATGCCCGGGGCCGGTCTTACAAGGCCGACCGGTATGACAGTGACAATTGAGTGAGGGACCGTTATGAGAGAGTATATCGATGTAACGGGCAAAAACGAGGAAGAGGCCATCAGCAAGGCACTGGCCCAGCTGGGGCTCGACCGCGATGATGTGTCCGTTGAGATTCTGGAGCGCGCCAAAAGCGGCTTTTTGGGTCTGGGCAGCTGCCCGGCCAAGGTCCGGGTGAGCTACGGACCCGAGGAAGAAGAGCCCGCTCCGGTACAGAGCGCGCCGGTGCAGGAGAAGGCGGAGCAGCCTGCTGCCAAGAGCGAACCCCGGAAGAATCCGGAAAAGCGCTCCGCACCCAAAGCGGAAAAGAAGGCGGACAAGCCTGTGCGGGAAAAGCCGGTGCAGGAAAAGTCCGCTCCGGAGCAGCCCAAGGCACAGCCCCAGCCGGTTTCCCTGGGTGAGGAAGTGGACGACGAGAAGGCCCAGGCCATCCGTACCTTCCTCTCCGGATTGCTCTCGCAAATGGAGAGCAATGCCCAGGTGAAGGTGTACCTGCCGGAGAAGGGCCGCTACCGGGTGATCCTGGAAGGGGAGAACCTGGGCGCTCTGATCGGCCGCCGGGGCGAGACCCTGGACGCCATCCAGCAGCTGACCAGCTATGCCGTCAACCGTACCGGCGGCCGGGTCCGGGTCCAGCTGGATGCCGAGGGCTACCGGGAAAAGCGGGAGCAGAGTCTGCAGAACCTGGCCCGGAAGGTGGCCGGCAAGGTGGTCAAGTACCGCCGCAGTGTGACTCTGGAGCCCATGAACGCCTATGAGCGCCATGTGATCCATACGGCGCTGCAGGACGTGCCGGGTGTCACCACCTATTCCACCGGCGTGGATCCCAACCGCCGGGTGATCGTGGCGTACGACCGGGAAAAGCAGTAATTGCACTGACAAAAAGACCGCCGTTGCAAGACGGCGGTCTTTTTTCAGGAAACAGACAAATGGCAGGCACATCGGGATGGTTTTCCCCAAAAAGGGAAAGAATGTGCAAAAGACGGCGCGGTTTGGGGCCGTTTTTCTGAAATTGCCGTGAAATTGGCCCAAATCCCCGGGAAAATTCCCCAATTGCATGGCCCATTGTGGAAAACCGCAGAGCTCCGTCAAGACGGCTTCTCTGCGTTTGCCGGGCAGAGTTCTGACGAAGCGCAGAGAGTAGCCCCGCCCACCGGAGGGAGAATTTGCCCGGCCGCTCTCTTGACAAGGCAGAAAAAACGTGATAGAGTTCTTCACGATATCCATGAAAGGCTGTGACAGGGAAGAGTATCCCTTCCATTCCCGGATAAGAGAGAGGACGGCTGGTGAAAGTCCTGGCGGGAGGGGGGAGAAGGCGCCCTGGAGCCGCGGAGCGGAAATGCCCCGCCGGTCCCCGCCGTTACCGGGCAGAGTGTCCCCCATGGGGAAATTCAGGTGGAACCACGGACTTTATGTAAAGTTCGCCCTGAGCCAGTTTCGGCTCGGGGCGTTTTTATTTTGTCCTGTCAAAATTTTTTGTGTGAAAAAGGAGAATCGGACATGGATAACCAGCAGAAAACCATGGAGAAGATCGTAGCCCTCTGCAAAGGCCGCGGCTTTATCTTCGCAGGCAGCGAGATCTACGGCGGTCTTGCCAACACCTGGGACTACGGCCCTCTGGGCGTGGAGCTCAAGAACAACGTCAAGAAGGCCTGGTGGAAGAAGTTCGTCCAGGAGAACCCCTATAACGTGGGTCTGGACGCCGCCATCCTCATGAACCCCCAGACCTGGGTGGCCAGCGGCCACTTAGGCGGCTTCTCCGATCCCCTCATGGACTGCAAGGAGTGCAAGGAGCGCTTCCGGGCCGATAAGCTGATCGAGGACTGGGCCGCCGAGAACGGCGTGGAGCTCTCCAAGCCCATCGACGCCTTCTCCCAGGAGGAGATGAAGGACTTCATCGAGTCCCACAACATCCCCTGCCCCAGCTGCGGCAAGCACAACTTCACGGACATCCGGCAGTTCAACCTGATGTTCAAGACCTTCCAGGGCGTCACCGAGGATGCCAAGAATACCGTGTATCTGCGTCCCGAGACTGCCCAGGGCATTTTCGTCAACTTCCAGAACGTCCAGCGCACCACCCGCCGCAAGCTGCCCTTCGGCGTGTGCCAGATCGGCAAGTCCTTCCGCAACGAGATCACTCCCGGCAACTTCACCTTCCGTACCCGGGAGTTCGAGCAGATGGAGCTGGAGTTCTTCTGCAAGCCCGGCACCGATCTCGAGTGGTTCCAGTACTGGCGCTCCTTCTGCAAGGAGTGGCTGCTGGGCCTGAACATGAGCGAGGAGCACCTGCGGCTGCGTGACCACAGCCCCGAGGAGCTGTGCTTCTACTCCAAGGGCACCACGGACTTTGAGTTCCTGTTCCCCTTCGGCTGGGGCGAGCTGTGGGGCGTGGCGGACCGTACCGACTACGACCTGACCCAGCACCAGACCACCTCCGGCAAGGATATGACCTACTTCGATCCCGAGACCAACGAGCGCTATATTCCCTACGTGGTGGAGCCCTCTCTGGGTGCTGACCGCGTGACTCTGGCCTTCCTCATTGAGGCCTATGACGAGGAAGTCGTGGACGCGGAGAAGAACGACGTGCGTGTGGTCATGCACTTCCATCCGGCTCTGGCACCCTTCAAGGTGGCCGTGCTGCCCCTGTCCAAGAAGCTTTCCGACAAGGCCCGGGAGATCCAGGCAGAGCTGTCCAAGGAGTGGATGGTGGACTTTGACGACACCGGTTCCATCGGCAAGCGCTATCGCCGGGAGGACGAGATCGGCACACCGTACTGCGTGACGGTGGACTTTGACACCGTGGGCGACGCCGAGAAGGAAGGCGACAACTGCGTCACCGTCCGGGACCGCGACACCATGGAGCAGGTGCGCCTGCCCATCGCAGAGCTGAAGAACTACCTGCGGGAGAAGCTGGCTTATTAATCGGCCGGAGCCCAGGCGGTTTTGACCGGGCAAACATGCGACCCTTTGGGCCGTCCCCAGCCGGGGACGGCCCATTCCACAAAAGGAGGATGAGTGTGGAAAATCTGCAATACAGTCTCAACGCCACGGTACCGGTCTTTTTGATCATGGTATTGGGCTACCTGCTGCGCCGCAGGACCCGGATGATGGACCAGCGCTTTGCCGATTACCTCAATGCGTTCGTGTTCAAGGCGGCTCTGCCGGTTCAGCTGTTTGAAAACCTGTCCACCTCGGATTTCCACACCATCTGGGACGGCGGGGTGGTGCTGTTCTGCTTTTTGGTGACGCTGGCGTCCATTTTGCTGCTGCTGGCGCTTTCCTATCTGCTGCGGGACCGGTCCATCCAGGCCGAATTTGTCCAGGCGGGCTACCGGGGCAGCCAGGCTCTGCTGGGCTCGGCCCTGATGCAGAATCTCTACGGCGGCAACGGTCCCCTGGCCCTGGTGCTCATTGGCGCGGTGCCATTGTACAATGTGGCGGCCGTGGCGCTGTTGACCCTGATGGTCCCCGGCGGACACCTGGACCGCAAGACCATCGGCAAGACCCTCCGGGGCATTGTAACCAACCCCATCATTCTGGGCATTGCCGCGGGCCTTCTCTGGTCCTTGCTGCAGATCCCCCAGCCGGTCATCATGCAGAGAGCGGTGGAGAGCTTGTCGGTGACGGCCACGCCTCTGGGACTGCTGGCTCTGGGTGCGTCCATCGACATGAAAAAGGTCATGGGCTGCTGGCGGCCCACGGCGGTGTGCACGGCGTTCAAGCTGGTGATTTTCGCGGCGCTGTTTTTGCCCCTGGCGGTGGCTCTGGGCTACCGGGGAGAGGTGCTGGCGGTCATCTTGATTATGCTCTCTTCGCCCACCACGGTCAGCTGCTTCAGCATGGCCCGCAGCATGGGCCATGACGGAACCCTCAGCTCCGGCACCGTGATGCTGACCACGGTGCTCAGTGCCTTTACCTTTACGTTCTGGATCTATCTGCTGCGCAGCTTGTCTTTGATGTGAGAAAACGGCCGTCCTGCGGGACGGCCGTTTTTTTAACAAATTCTTGTCACATCCTCTAAAAGAGGTGAACCTTTTTTGACAAAATATCGGGGAGCACCCCCTTGTAATTCCGGGAAGGTTCCCGTAAGATAAAAGTACAAATATCTGTGGTGCGGAAAGTGCGGCTCCTTTTTGCACCGCAGGGAAAAGAGGGAGAGATATGGAACAGTTCTTTCAATTGAAACAGCATGGAACCACCGTCCGCACGGAGATTATGGCCGGCTTTACCACCTTCATGGCCATGGCCTACATTCTGATGGTCAATGCCGGTATGTTCGCTGAGTTGGAAGGTCAGGTGACCTACAACGCGGTGTACATTGCCACGGCAATCTCCGCTGTGATCGGTACCGTCCTCATCGGCCTTTTGAGCAACCTGCCCCTGGCGCAGGCCTCCGGCATGGGACTCAACGCCTACTTCGTCTACACGGTGTGCTTCGGCATTGGTCTGAGCTATGCCAATGCCCTGGTGCTGGTGCTGGCCGACGGCATCATCTTCATTCTGCTGACCATCACCGGTCTGCGCCGCAAGATCTTTGACGCCATTCCCGCCGCTGTGCGCATGGCCATTCCCGCCGGTATCGGCCTGTTCATCGCATTCCTGGGATTGCAGAACGCCGGTCTGGTGGTGGACAGCTCCACTCTGGTGGGTCTGGCTTCCTTCAACCTGTACTCCGGCACCGCCACCTGGGGCAGCATCATGCCCATGCTGGTGACCTTCTTCGCGCTGCTGGCCATCGCGGCCATGAGCCGCCGGGGCGTCAAGGGCAGCGTGCTCTTCGGCATTCTGGGCGGCGCTGTGGCCTACTACATCCTGGGCTTCACGGTGCCCGGCTTCTATGACGGCTTTGCCGAGAGCCTGTCCTTCAATCCCTTCACCGCGTTTTCCGAGTTTGCCCAGCTGTCCTTCGGCAAGGTGTTCACCGAGGGCTTCAATTTCACTCCGTACATTGAGGCCAACGGCATGGGCTCCTTCGTCATCATGTTCATCACCACGGCTCTGGCCTTCTGCATGGTGGATATGTTCGACACCCTGGGCACGCTGTACGGCGCCTGCGCCCGCGGCGGCCTGCTGACCAAGGAGGGCGAGGTTCCCCACATGGATCGTGCCATGCTGGCCGACGCCATCGCCACCACCACCGGCGCCATCTGCGGCACCTCCACCGTCACCACCTTCGTGGAGAGCTCCGCCGGTGTCGGCGAGGGCGGACGGACGGGTCTTGCCTCCATGTCCACGGCTGTGTTCTTCTTCATCGCCATGTTCCTCTCGCCCCTGGCACAGCTGATTCCGTCCTGCGCCACGGCAGCCGCCCTGATCTATGTGGGCGTGCTGATGATGAACTGCGTGCGGGAGATTGAGTGGACGTCCGCGGAGATTGCCGTTCCGGCATTCCTCACCGTGGCCATGATGCCCTTCACGTACAGCATTTCCTTCGGCATTGCCTTCGGTCTGATTTCCTACACCTTCATCGCCCTGTTCACCGGCAAGGCCCGGGAGATCAAGCCCGCCACCTGGATCATCGTGGTGCTCTTCGCCCTGACCTTCTTCCTGACCCACTGAGAAACCGCCATGGCAGTCCCTGCCATTGCATGAAGAAAGCCCCGTGCCGCACGGCACGGGGCTTTTTTTGCACAAATTCAGGCCAAATGTGGAAAAGACCGCGGCTCAGAAAAACAGGCCCATGAGCCCGTCGGGCAGCTCCCGGGTCTGGTGCCAGACCTCATTGAACTGCGAGGCAGTGAGAATGATCCGCTCGCCTTCACCGGTCAGAGTACTCAAATCTGCCGGGGAGGGCTCTTCCAGGGCGGCATAGATGCCGTTTTGGTACATTTCCAGCCGCCGGTAAGCGGTCAGACCGTCGTCGCTGAGCTCCAGATACATCCGGACGGGATCGTCGTCAGCCTCTGGCTGCCATTGAATCATGTAGTAGCGCATGGGGGTTCCTCCTTCTGATTGTGGAAAAATGCGGCGATCTCCTCTGACGAGGCCTGGACGCTGCCCTGGGCAAATCCGCCCCGGCCGCCGCCCCGGCCATGGAGGGAGTGATTCATGGCCTTGACCAGGGGGGCAATGTCCGCGCCGTCGGCACGGACCAGAGCGTAGACATAGGAATCTCCTTCTCCGGCAAAGACCGCGGCCAGAGCGCCGCAGCTGCGGGCCACGGTGTCGGCCAGCCGCCGGGCCCGGTCCGGCCGCATGGGCGGCTGGATCAGCAGCGTGTCGCCCGCTCCGGCGTGCTGCCGGGCAATGTGGGCAAACAGGTCCTCTTCCAGCTCCTGGGTCCGCAGCTTGGTCTGGGCCAGTTCCGCCTCCAGCCGCTCCACGGCGGGCAGGATCTCCACCGGCTTGACGCTGAGCTTCTGGCCCACCGCCCGGGCCTGCTCCCAGGCTTGGGAGAGATAGGACAGGGCCCGTTTGCCGCAGAGAATCTCCAATCGCACGCCCTGGCGGAACTTCTGGCAGGAGAGAACTTTCACCAGTCCCACCTGTCCCGCCCGGCGCACATGGGTGCCGCAGCAGGCGCAGCAGTCCGCCTCCGGGAAGGTGACGATCCGCACGGGGCCCGTCAGCTCCTTTTTGCTGCGGTAGGACAGATGGGCCAGAGTGTCCGGGTCCGGATAGGTGATTTCCACCGGGCGGTCCGCCCAAATCACGGCGTTGGCGGCCTCCTCTGCCGCCAGGACCTGCTCCCAGGTGAGATCGGTGTTGTAGTCGATGGTGACGGTGTCGGCTCCCAGATGGAAGCCTACGTTGTCGCAGTGGTAGCGGTCGCAGAGAATACCGCTGAGAATGTGCTCGCCGGAGTGCTGCTGCATATGGTCGAAACGGCGGTCCCAGTCCACTGCGCCCTCCACGGTCTGTCCCACTGCCAGAGGCTGGGAGAGGGTGTGCACAATCTCGTCGTGCTGTTCCTGCACGTCCAGGACGGGGATGCCGCCCAGAGTGCCGTGGTCGGCAGGCTGTCCGCCGCCTTCGGGATAGAAGGCGGTGCGGTCCAGAGTCACTGCGTACCCGTTTTCCGCGGCCTGGCAGGTGCGGACCGTGGCGGTAAAGGTACACAGGAAGGGGTCTTCATAGTAAAGCGTGTCCGTTTTCATGGAAAGCATTCCTTTCATTCCAGCAGACCCAGGGCCTGCTTCCAGGTCAGCACCCGGCGGCAGGCGGTTTCGATGACCTCCGGGCTGAGGGTTCCGTCTTGTACGGCCTGGAGCACCTGGGGAATCTGGGTGCGGTAGTCGGTGGTGATGATGAGATCGTTGCCTGCCTGAAGGGCCAGCACGGCCACCGCGCCGTCCTGGGCGTAGGCCGCCACCGCCTCCATGGCCAGATCGTCGGTCATGGCCACGCCGTCAAAGGAGAGCTCCGTGCGCAGCAGGTCGTGAACGGCGGGGGAGAGGGAAGCGGGCAGAGTGTCGTCCACGGCCGTCATAATGTTGTGGCTGACCAGAACGGCCGTGGTGCCGTCTCCGGCGGCAATGCCCGCGGAAAAGGGCAGAAAGTCCGATTCCCGGAACGAATCCAAAGAGCGCTGATCCACGGCGATGCCGGTGTGGGTATCCACGTTGTTGCCGTAGCCGGGGAAGTGCTTGAGCACACTGCCGATTCCGCAGTCTTTCATGGCGGTGACCAAGCGGGTGACATAGTCCGCAGTCCCCTGGGCGTCCAGGCCGCAGGTGCGGTCATAGATGAAATCCTGGGCGCTGGTGGAGACGTCCGCCACCGGGGCCAGATTCACGTTGATGCCCAGGGCCAGCAGAGCGCTGTTTTTCTCCCAGGCCTCCTCCGCCCAGGCGTCTCCGGCATCGCCGGCCTGCGCGGCAACGGTCTGAGGCGAGGGAAATTTGGCATCAAAGAGATTGGGGTTCCGGCTGGCCCGGGTGACGGTGCCGCCCTCCTCGTCGGAGCCGATGAGCAGGGGAATGCCGGTATCGGCCAGGGCGGCGGACTGGTAGTCCGAGAGGGTCTGGACAAACTGATCCTTCGTCAGCCAGGCGCCGGAATCGTCCTGGTAGTCCCGGGTAAAGAGCACATAGCCCCCCAGATGGTAGGTTGTGATATCCTCCAGGGCCTGGTCCGCCGGGCAGCGGACGAAGAACAGCTGGCCCACCTGCTCCTCCAGAGTCAGGGAGGAGAGCAGTTCTTCCACTTGTGCCGCGGCCAGTTCCTCCGGAGAGGGCGGCGGGGGGTCCGGCTGTACCGGTTCTTCCGAAACGTCCGGCTCCGGCTGAGAGTCCGGCTGGTCCTGCGTCCCGGAACAGGCGCTGAGGGCAATGAGCATCCAGGCAGCCAATACGGCGGCAAGAACACGCATGAGGGGATCCTCCTTGTTTGGATTTATAAAATTGTGCGGCGGCCGCCGCACGGATAAACCGCATCGCAATTGATTCAGCAGACAGTATTGTAGCACAGCCGCCTGCAAAAGAAAAGCGGGCGGGGATATTCCCCGCATGGGCGGCGGGGATGCTTCCTGCAAAAAACGGCCATCGCCGCCCAACAGGGCGGCGATGGAAGAGGGGGAGGGCCGGGGAAGGTCCGGCCTCAGATATCGGAGACCCGATTGCGCCAGGCGATCTCGCTGTTCAGGTCCCGCTTGAGTTTTTCGTTTTCCGACACCAGTTCGTCGTAGTGGCGGCCTTGGACGTAATATTTTACAAAACTGAAGGTTGCCTCCTGGAATTCTTCCGGCGTGTACTCCGGCAGCAGAGATCCGTTGACCCGGCGCAGACCCTGGACGGAAATGACCACCAGACGGCGGTTCTTTTCCGAAAGCTGGATGATCTTCAAAGCGTCCGGAATTTCCAGCTCCAGATCATACAGGGCATTGACCCGCTCCAAAAGACGGCGCTGCTCCGGCTTGGCGGAAACGATCACGCCATATTTGGAAAACAGAGCCTTGAGATAGTCGGCGGAGACCTCTTCCCGGGTGATGGTTCCCTTGCCGATGCCGGAGAACATGGTGTTGGACAATGAGAAGCTGACGAATACCTCGTTGCCGGTTTGCGGATAGCGCATGATGACGACCTCCAGACGTATGTTTGATTGGGCGGTGCCCGTGACCTCATTATAAGCGACCATTGCGCAAATATCAAGTAAATATTACGTAATGTTCACAAAAATTTTACGCATGCAAAAAGAGTGCACAACCGGCAAAAAACGCCCCGCTTCTTTAGATGGGTGCTCGCAAGAAAGGAAGTTATGCAAAACTACACGTATGGCATCTGCCAGGCAGAAGCATTCAACCATATGCACCATATTCAGCGTCTGAGCCGGATGTGGTGCGTTTTCATTTTGCTTGTGGTAAAATAAAAAAATGCCAGTTTGAGAGAACTATCCATTACTCTAGCGACAGCAATACTGGGAGTTTGTTGATACAAAATCAGCCTTGTTTTATATGAGTTTTCCACGATGGAGAAAAAGAAGAAATTGCATAGAAGAACAACAAATGGAGGGAATGCTATGAAGAATGAACTTACTTTTCGATATGCAGAGCGGAAAGACACAGGTTTAATATTGCAATTCATAAAGGAACTGGCTGATTATGAAAAATTATTGCATGAAGTTGTTGCGGATGAAGCAACATTGGAAGAATGGATTTTTGATAAACAGAAGGCAGAGGTCATTTTTGGCGTTTTAGATGGGAAAGAAATTGGATTTGCACTTTTCTTTCACAACTTTTCGAC
>CABUDN010000062.1 GCA_902490355.1 uncultured Oscillibacter sp. | reverse complement strand
AAGAGATGGCTATTCCGTCGTGTCCGGCACGCCCGGTACGGCCGATGCGGTGCATGACAAAGTTCCACCTGCCGCGTTCTTGCCGCGGGCGGGAAAATCGGCTATCATCGGGGCAGTCAAATGGAAAGCGAGTGTGGAACCATGGAATTTTCGCAAAAGCTGGCGGATCTGCGGCGCAGGGAGGGCTTCTCCCAGGAACAGCTGGCGGACCGCTTGGGTGTGACCCGGCAATCCGTCTCCAAATGGGAGGGCGGCGCTGCGATGCCGGACATTGGCAAGCTGATTTCCTTGTCAGAGCTTTTTGGCGTCAGCGTGGACTATCTGGTCAAAGAGTATCTGGAAGAACCTGCCCGGGAGCCGGAGATGGATCAAACCCAGGCACGCCGTTTGGAGGAGAAGGTAGACGATCTGACCCGGTACGTCCGGGGAACGGTCTATGCCTATGACAGCAAGGCCCGGGTCCTGGGAATCCCGCTGGTTTCCGTTCGGATTGGGTTTTCCCGGCACCAGAGACTTTCCCGGGAAGATGTAGCCAGGGGAATCATCGCCATTGGAAACGCCGCTGTGGGCTTGGTGGCCATCGGACTCATCAGTGTCGGCCTCGTCAGCCTGGGCCTTTTGGCGGCGGGAATCCTGGCCCTGGGAGCGGTGGCCTTCGGTGCGGCAGCTTTTGGAATAGCCGCCATGGGGATCGTTGCCCTGGGCGTCAGCGCCGTGGGTGTCTATGCCGGCGGTGTGGCGGCCATGGGATCGGAGGTCGCCGTGGGCGTTGCCGCCACAGGGAAGATCGCCGTGGGGCAGGAGGCCTCCGGGACGCACATCCTGCTGTGGGGCAGCGGCCTGACAGCAAGCGAGGTGGAAGCCTTCCTCCGTACCCATTGCCCGGAGTTGTGGGGACCGCTGCTGCGGATCCTGACCGTTCTGGGGGCGCATATCCATTGAAACCATCCCAAACAGGAAAAACGCGGGGAGAGACCATGCGTCTCTCTCCGCGTCAGCGTTTTCCCAGAACTTCATGACGGATGTAATCAAAGGCGGCGTCCTCGCCCTCATCCCGGAGCTTGACGAGCATGGATTCCAGCAAATCCGAGGTGGCGGGATGGATCAGCAGCCGCTTTTGCTTGCCGCGCTGAAAAAAGCGATAGGGATCCGCCGGATCAAAGGCGTCGCCCCGGTAGACCTTGCTGGCGGCCAGACGGTCGCAGAACATCTCCGCTACATACCGCTTGGGCATTTCCACACCGGTAATTCCCTCGCCGGTGAGGGAGTAGTCCGTCCAGTATTCGAAGTGATGGCGGTTGCGGCCCTTGTGGTGAAGCCAGGAGGCACTGTACCCGTCCTGATGACGCTGCGCGTCATTGGGACTGTGATCTCCCTGATAGTACCGTACGCCGGCCCAAAATTCCACTGGAGCGTATTTGGACAGGTCGTGAGTCAGTCCCTGCCAGTACAGTCCCAACCGGAAGCAATATTTGCGCACCAGAGCGCGGTGGCGGCCAATGGTTCTCAAATGGGCCCAGAAATGCAAAACGGTCACCTCGAACTTTCAAACTTTTTTCAGTATAGCATACTCCGGAAAAAATGACGAGAAAAATTTGCATGGTTTTTCCCCCAGGAGAAAGACTAACCGAGAGGTGTTTTTGGGATGGAGTGTGCGCTTTATATTCCGCCTGCGCAATGGGACCCGTATCTGCCGCCGGATGTCCGGCCGGTGCGGTGCGCTGCGGAACTCACAGGCCGCCGGTGGGATCTGCTGGCTCTGACGCCGGAGGGCTGCCGGTGTCTGGACGGGCAGGAACTGCGCTGCGGGATGCTTCTGGTTCCGGG
Source organism: uncultured Oscillibacter sp. (assembly GCA_902490355.1). GTDB lineage: Bacteria > Bacillota > Clostridia > Oscillospirales > Oscillospiraceae > Oscillibacter. Next base: position 11,804 of record CABUDN010000062.1, on the reverse strand, counting down.
AGAGGGAATGCCCCGGGGAATTCAGGCGGAAACTGTGGTGACCTACGGCCTTTCCCACCGGGACAGTCTCACGCTTTCCAGTCTTTCCGAACCGGTTTTGTGCGTGCAGCGGGCATTGCCCCGGCTGGAGGGCGGAAGCGTGGAACCCCAGGAGATTCCGCTGCCGCCTTTGCCGGGGGAAGCGGAAACCCTGCTGCCGCTTTTGGGGATGCGGCTGTTGCGGATGCCGCTGACAGCGCTGGCTGCACCATGGTAAGCTCTCCTCAAAAGGGGGGGGCACGATGGCATGGTATGAGTGGCTGATGGCGGGCGTGATTTTGGCGGGGACCGGCGGAGTGGTCTGGGTTCTGTACGGAAAGGGAAGCGGCCCGACCGGATGCGTGGGCTGCGGATGCTGTGCCGGCGGCAAAACGTGCATTCTGAAAAAGCGGGGGAGAAAGCGCGAAAATCCCCGTTGACAATTCAAACAAAAAGGATATAATATTTTTGGTTCATCGGAAAAACTGCTGAGAGGAAGTCAGTTCCACGAAACCGGCCAAGCGAGAGGGGAGACGGTGCAAGCCCCTTGCCTACGCCGTGGAGCAGCCGCTTCGGAGCGGTCCGCGAAGAGCGGAACGGTTCATCCCCGTTACCGGATGGTCGAGCGGTCCCCTGCGGGGGATCATTAGGGTGGTACCGTGGAGCATCGTCTTCGCCCCTAGTTTGGGGGCGGAGGCGTTTTTTGTTTTCCGGTACCGTGAAAAAGAGCATTCAAAAAATCAACATACAGGAGGAGAACACACCATGGCACATCCCTATTACGGGCTCAACGAACTGCGGGAGATGTTCCTGAGCTACTTTGAAAGCAAGGGCCACCTGCGTCTGCCCAGCTTTTCCCTGATCCCCCACAACGACGCTAGCCTGCTGCTCATCAACAGCGGCATGGCCCCCATGAAGACCTGGTTCACCCGGGAGGAAGAGCCTCCCTGCAACCGCGTGACCACCTGCCAGAAGTGCATCCGCACCGGCGACATCGAAAATATCGGCAAGACCGACCGCCACGGCACCTACTTTGAGATGCTGGGCAACTTCTCTTTCGGCGATTACTTCAAGAAGGAAGCCATTCCGTTCTGCTGGGAGTTTTTGACCAAGGTGGTAGGCCTGGAGGAAGACCGCCTGTATCCCTCCATCTATCTCGATGACGACGAGGCCTTTGAGATCTGGAACAAGGACATCGGCATCCCCGCTGAGCGGATCTTCCGCTTCGGCAAGGAGGACAACTTCTGGGAGCACGGTGCCGGTCCCTGCGGCCCCTGCTCCGAGGTGTACTATGACCGCGGCCCCGAGCACGGCTGCGGCAAGCCCGGCTGCACCGTGGGCTGCGAGTGCGACCGCTATATCGAGGTGTGGAACAACGTGTTCTCCCAGTTCGTCAACGACGGCGAGGGTCACTACACCGAGATGAAGAACAAGAACATCGATACCGGCATGGGTCTGGAGCGTCTGGCTTGCGTGGTGCAGAACGTCAACTCCCTGTTCGACGTGGACACCGTCATGAACATCACCAACAAGGTCTCGGAGATCACTCACGCCCATTACGGCGAGAGCCACAAGACCGATGTGTCCCTGCGGGTCATCACGGACCACATCCGTTCCTCCGTCATGATGATCTGCGACGGCGTGCTGCCCAGCAACGAGGGCCGGGGCTATGTGCTGCGCCGTCTGCTGCGCCGGGCTGCCCGCCACGGCAAGCTCCTGGGCGTGGAGCGTCCCTTCCTCTATGAGGTGGTGGACACTGTGGTCCATGAAAACGAGACGGCTTATCCCGATCTGCGGGAGAAGCAGGCCTATATCACCAAGGTCATCCGCACGGAAGAGGAGAACTTTGCCCGCACCATCGACGGCGGCATGAAGATCTATCAGGAGCTGCTCTCCGCCCACAAGGAAAAGGGTGAGGGCGTGTTCTCCGGCGCCGACGCGTTCAAGCTGTACGATACCTATGGCTTCCCCATTGACCTGACGGCAGAAATGGCGGAAGAGGAAGGCATGCAGGTGGACCGGGAAGGCTTCGACCAGATGATGGAAGAGCAGCGCGTCCGCGCCCGGAAGGCCCGGGAGGCTCTGGGCGATCTGGGCTGGGCCGGCATTGAGTTCGGCAGTGAGATGCCCGCTACCGAGTTCGTGGGCTATGAGCAGGACAAGACGAGTGCCAAGGTGCTGGCCATCGTGGTGGACGGCGAGCTGCGCGATGAGATCGTGGCGGGCGCTGAGGCTACCGTGGTGCTGGATCAGACCACATTCTATGCCGAGATGGGCGGCCAGGTGGCCGACCACGGCACCATCACCGGAAGCGGCACCTTCCAGGTGCGGGATGTGCAGAAGAACAAGGGCGGCAAGTTCCTCCATGTGGGTGTGCTGCAAGACGGCGTATTGAAGGTGGGTGACAGTGTCGAGACTGCCATCGACACCGAGCGCCGCAAGGCCATCCGCCGGGCACACAGTGCCACCCATCTGCTGGACGCGGCACTCAAGAAGGTTCTGGGCGACCATGTCCACCAGGCAGGCTCTCTGGTGGAGCCGGACCGTCTGCGCTTCGACTTTACGCATTTTGAAGCCATTACCCCGGTTCAGCTTGCGGAAATCGACCGGATTGTCAACGATGCCATTCTGGAAGGCTATCCGGTGGTGACCGAAGTGCTGCCCATTGCCGAGGCCCGGAAGAAGGGCGCTGTGGCCGTGTTCGGCGAGAAGTACGGTGAGACTGTCCGCGTGGTGGAGATGGGCGACTTCTCCATGGAGTTCTGCGGCGGTACGCATTTGGACAATACCTCCAAGGTGGGTCCCTTCCGCATCAAGTCCGAGGCCTCCATTGCCTCCGGCGTGCGCCGCATTGAGGCCACGGTGGGCAAGCTGAGCCTGGAAGTCATGAACAAGAATCAGGAGCTGATGTTCCACGTGGCTCAGATTCTCAAGACCAATCCCGGCGAGCTGGCGGCCAAGGCCGAGCAGCAGGTGGCGGAACTCAAGGGCCTGCGCCATGATCTGGAGAAGTTCCGCGCTGAGGCCTCTTTGGGCGAGGCACGGCAGTTCCTCACGTCTGCCAAGACGGTGGGCGGATTGAAGGTTGTCACGGCCACCCGGGAAGGCATGGATGCTGCCGGACTGCGGCAGATGGGCGACTTCCTGCGGGATAAGGAGTCCGGCGTTGTGGCCGTGCTGGCGTCCGTCAACGACGGGAAGATCACCTTCCTGGCCGTGTGCGGCAAGGAAGCTGTGGCCCGGGGCATCAAGGCCGGCGATCTGGTCAAGAACGTGTGCGCCATCTGCGGCGGCAAGGGCGGCGGCAAGCCCGACAGCGCCATGGGCGGCGGCAGCGATCTTCTCAAGCTGGACAACGCTCTGGCTTCCGTGGACGATTACGTGGCGGAGAAGCTGAAATAAGTCTGCTTTTCCGGCAAACATGATTGCGCCGCAGACCGGACCGGTCCGGTCTGCGGTGCGGATTCCCCGATCTGCGTGCGGCACGGGCATGCGGATCTTCAGAAGACGAGGAGGGTGGATAATGCTGCCCAAGGATCCCTATATTCTCCTGAGCTTCCTCAATGCCAAGCTGCGGGACGAGTATCCCAGCCTGGAAGAGCTGTGCGCCTCCTTGGATGCGGAGGAGTCCGCCGTCCGGACGGCGCTGGAGGGGCTTGACTATCGGTACGATCCCGCGCATAATCAGTTTATCGCGGTGTCCCATTCCGATCGAAAGGAGTAAGTAACCATGTCTGATTGCCTTTTTTGCAAGATTGCCGCGGGAGAGATCCCCAGCAACAAGGTCTATGAGGACGACATCTGCTACGCGTTTTATGATATCGCCCCCCAGGCTCCCACGCATTTTCTGGTAATCCCTAAGGCGCATATCGGCTCCGTCTCCGAAGTCAGCGGGGAGAACAGCGCGGTGGTGGCCCACATCTTTGAGGTCATCGCTCAGCTGGCCCGCCAGCTGGGGCTGGAGAGCTACCGGGTGGTGTCCAATGTGGGGGAGCAGGCAGGACAGAGCGTGTTCCATCTGCATTTCCATGTCCTCAGCGGCCGGGATATGACCTGGCCTCCGGGCTGATTGGACCAATGCGACAAAAAGAAAGAGCCGGAGACTGTCCCAGTCGGATGGTACCGGCTCTCTCTTTTGGAGAAAAAGGCCCCATATGGGCACAAACTCCCGGCTGGGTGTGTCCGTTTGGTAACATTTTGACAGGTGATGACAATGGAGATCCGACGTTTGCGGGACCTGCGGGAGGATCACGACCGCACACAGCAGGAAATTGCGGCCTATTTGAATATGCACCGCAGCGTATACCGGCGCTATGAGAGCGGAGAGCGGGAGACCCCCGCCTGGGTGATTGTGAAGCTGGCAGAGTATTACTGCGTCAGCACGGACTACCTGCTGGGACTGACCAATCATCCGGAAAGGCCGGAGCCGGTATGAGGAAACTGGCAATCTTTGCCGGTGCGTTTTCCGCCGGTATTTTCCTGGCACAATACCTGCTGCCCGGCAATTGGCTGCTTCCGTGCGCCTGGATCTCTCTGGCAGCCGCGCTGGCAGGCCTCCTGCTGCCGGGCATCTGGCGGAGGCGGTGTGTGCTCATGGGTGTGGGGCTTGCCCTGGCCTTGGGATACAACTGGCTGTATGTCCGGCAGGTGCAGCGGCCCATGGAGGCTCTGGCCGGTCAGACGGGCACGGTGGTGATGACAGTATGCGCACAGCCCACGGCCACGGACTACGGTGCCAAGGTGACGGTAGAGCTGGAAGGATTGCCGGGAAAGGCGGTCTACTACGGGGACTCCTCCATTTTGACCTGCTGTCCGGGGCAGAGAATCACCGACACGGTGCGGCTGCAAAGCGCGGCCCGCATCCGGGATGACGATGTTACGGCGTTTACCTCCAAGGGCGTCTTTTTGCTGGCCTATGGGCAGGGAACAGCGCAGATTGAGACGGGAAGCGCCGGTTCAGTCCGCTGGTGGCCGGTCCGGCTGGGCATGGCCATGAAAGAGCGGATTGCCCGGCTGTACACCGGCGATACCGCCGGATTTATCACTGCCATCTTAACCGGAGACAAGTCTGCCCTGTCGACCCAAGCTGCGGCGGATTTGACGGAGGCCGGACTCTATCATGTGCTGGCGGTTTCCGGCATGCACTGCGGGTTCTTGCTGGGTTTGATCCGGCTGCTGGCGGGGCGGCACCGGCGCCGTCTGGTAGCGGCGTGTGCCGTGGGCGTGCTGATTCTCTATGCACTGCTTACCGGCGCCAGTCCCTCGGTATTGCGGGCCTGTGTGATGCTGATTTTGTTGGTGGCGGCGCCGCTGTTCGGCCGGGAACGGGATGGTCCGACCTCTCTGGCCGCGGCCTTGATGCTGATACTGCTGGCCAACCCCTTTGCTGCCTGTTCCATTAGTCTGCAGCTGTCCTTTGCGGCGGTGGCCGGGATTCTGTTCCTTTCGCCGCGGCTTTACCGGATGCTGTTGGGACGCCGGAAGCGTGGAAAGGTGTTTTCCTTTATAGCAGCCAGTTTTTCCGCAACCATGGGCGCTCTGATCTTCACCGTTCCACTGTCGGCCTTCTATTTCGGCACGTTGGTGCTGATTTCCCCGGTCAGTAATCTGCTGTGCTTGTGGGCGGCCACTGCGGTGTTCATAGGCGCTATGATGAGCGTACTTGTCAGCATCATCTGCTGGCCCTTGGCCATGGCGCTGGGCTGGATTCCCGGGCTGCTGGCCCAATATATTCTGGCGTGCGCACGGGTGCTGGCAATGGTGCCCGGTCACGCGGTGTATTTTGCAAACCCGTATCTGCCGTACTGGCTGGTATTTGCCTATTTGCTGTTCGGATTGGTGTGGTGTCTGCGGCGGGGCCGGGGCCGCAGTTATCTGCTGGCCGGGGGATTATCCGCCGTGTCCCTGGCTGCAGCGGTTTTCCTGGGTGCGGCCCGGTATGATGCGGATGTCAACGCCGTGGTGCTGAATGTGGGGCAGGGGCAGAGCATCGCACTGTCGTGGTCCGGGACTTACGCGCTGGTGGACTGCGGCAGCAGCAACAGCTGGTACGCGCCGGGAGAAACCGCAGCCTATCAGCTCCGGACCATGGGCTGCGGGAAGCTGGATTATTTGATCCTGACGCACTTTGATGAGGACCATCTCTCCGGTGTGGAGGCCCTGCTGGCCAGAATCCCGGTGGAGCATCTGCTGGTACCGGCATCTGAGGCGCCGCAGGCTGTGCTGGATCTGGCCCGCACGTACAAAACGGCGGTACAGGTGGTGAATGCGCCGGTGGAGCTTTCGGCAGGGACCGGAACGGTCACGGTCTACCCGCCGCCGGAAGGCGAAACGGAGGACAACGAGCGGGGATTGTCCGTTTTGGCGTCCGCCGGTGAGACCAATCTGCTGATTACCGGCGACATGGATGCCGCCGCGGAGCGGAAGCTGCTGGAGCAGTGGGGATTTTCTGACATAGAGGTGCTGGTGGCGGGGCATCACGGCTCCAAGTACTCCACCAGCCAGGAGCTGCTGGAAGCGCTGGACCCGCAGACCGTGTGCATCAGCGTAGGGGACAACTCCTACGGCCATCCCGCATCCGAGACTTTGGGACGGCTGATCCGGCAGGGATGCACGGTATACCGCACGGACCTCCACGGCACGGTGGAGCTATTTTTGAATCAAGGAGACCAACATGGCATACGCGAAAAAAGCGCCCCGGAAAAATGAGGCGTTTGACAAGTTCAAGAAGGATCTGGCTGCCGGGACACCCGGCTGCGCCTACATTTTTTACGGCGAGGAGAGTTACCTGCGGGAGTACTATCTGGATCAGCTGCGCAAAACGCTGGTTCCCGGCGGCTTTGAGGAATTCAATTACCACCGCATGGAGGGAAAGGATCTGACGGTCCAGACCCTGGTGGAGGCGGCGGAGGCCATGCCCATGATGGCGGAGCGGACGTTCATTGTGGTGACGGATTTTGACCTGTTTAAGCTGGGGGAGGAGCAGCGGGAAAAGCTGATTGCCTTCCTGGAAGATCTGCCGCCCTATTGCTGCGTGGCGTTTGTATACGATACGGTGGAGTATAAGCCCAACAAGACGGTCAAAAAGCTCTATAAAGCCGTTTCGGAGCACGTGGAGACGGTGGAGTTCCGGGCTGCGGAAAACAGCGATCTGGTAGCCTGGATTGCCCGGCGGTTCCGGGCCCTAGGCAAGAGCATTGACCGGCAGACGGCGGAATACCTGATTTTCACCTGCGGCGGGCTCATGACCGGGCTGGTGCCGGAGATTGCCAAGATCGGCGCCTACGCCAAGGGTGCGGCCATTACCAAGGAAGATATTGACGCCGTGGCCGATCCGGTCCTCTCGGCGGAGGTCTTCCGGCTCTCCGACGCGGTGCTGCAGGGAAACTACGACCAGGCCGCGTCCATTTTGGGAGATCTTTTGAAGATGCAGACGGAGCCCATTATGATTCTGGCGGCTCTGGGCAGCCAGCTGCGGCGGATCTACACCGCCCGGCTGGCCATTGACAGCGGTCACGACCGTTACTGGCTCATGGAGCTCTGGGAGATGAAAAGCGACTATCCGGCAAAGCTGCTGCTGGCAGCAGCCAAGCGGACCAACGCCGACTGGTGTGCCGACGCGGTGAAAATGTGCCAGGTACTGGACCGACGCATGAAGAGCGAAAAGGGAATCGATGCGGCCGGGGAACTGAAGCTGCTGCTGGTGCGGCTGGGAGCGCGGCGGGCATGATGCGGATTCGGGAAGTCATCGTGGTAGAGGGGCGGTACGATCAAAACACCCTCTCTCAGGTGGTGGACGCCACCATCATCACCCTGGGCGGGTTCCAGGTGTTCAAGGACCGGGAGAAGCTGGAGTTTCTCCGGCGTCTGGCCCAGAAGCGGGGCCTCATCATTCTCACCGACTCTGACGGCGCAGGGTTTCAGATCCGGGGATTTCTCAAGGGAGCCCTGCCCAAGGAACTGGTCAAGCAGGCCTATATTCCCGATATTAAGGGCAAGGAGCGCCGCAAGCGGACCCCCGGCAAAGAGGGAAAGCTGGGCGTCGAGGGCATGCGGCCGGAGGTGCTGTTGGAGGCATTGCGCCGCTGCGGCGCGACCTTTGAAGGGGAAGGGGAGACACAAACACCCCGGGACCCCATCACCAAAGCAGATCTGTTTGATTTGGGCCTCACCGGCGGGCCGGACAGTGCTGCCCGCCGTCAGGAGCTGCTGGCGCAGTTGGCTCTGCCGGAGCATCTCAACGCCAACGGAATGCTGGAGGCTTTGAACCTGCTTTATACCCGGGAAGAATTTTTGCAATTGGCCCAACAGGGAGGACACGCGTGAGCGCGTGTCCTCTTTTTTGATAGGAAAAGCAGAATGTGTATCCGGCATTCGACAAAATTCGACATGTTTCACCTTGACGCTGTGGTATGCTGTGCCCAAACAAATGACCTAGGGAGGCGAACACCTTGCGCAGACGGTTGATCGGCACGGCAAAGTGCGGTGACATTGCTGTGCGGTATTATCTGCTGGAAGAGTGCACACAAGAGGCGGTTGTTTATGGGATTGAGGTGGAATGCGGCGGAGAGTGTGCCCGATTGTGTGATCTCACGTCTTCTTTTGGGCGAATGCGGGCCTTGGCGGAGGTCCTGGTTCGGGGTGCGGTCACACCGGTAGCGGTCCGGGATGTGGTGGAAGACTGGCTGTTGGCCTGAGAAAGACCGGGAAGCATTGATTTTCCTTGCAATTTCCAGAGGGATTGGGTATAATACAATCCTATGCTGAAAAACTTGCACAGGAAGGACTGACAGCCATGGCTGACGAGACGAAAATCACGCGGGACGAGGCCCCGGAGAGCCGGAACTTTATCCATGCGTTTATTGAAGAGGATATTGGTCCCGGAGGACAGTATGAGGGCATGACCGTCCACACCCGGTTTCCCCCCGAGCCCAACGGCTACCTGCATATCGGCCACTGCAAGGCTCTGACCATCGACTTCGGCACGGCGGAGAAGTACGGCGGCCTCTGCAACCTGCGGATGGACGACACGAACCCCACCAAGGAGGACGAGGAGTTCGTGGAGGCCATCAAGGAGGACATCCACTGGCTGGGCTTTGACTGGGGCGACCGCTTCTTCTACGGTTCCGACTATTTTGAAGAGGACTATCGCCAGGCAGTGGGCCTCATCAAAAAGGGCCTGGCCTATGTGTGCCAGCTCAGCCCGGAGGAGTTCAAGGCCCACCGGGGCGATATTGGGGTGCCCGCCACCTCTCCCTACCGGGACCGTCCCATTGAGGAGAGCCTGGACCTGTTTGCCCGGATGCGGGCCGGCGAGTTCCCCAGCGGCGCCATGACCCTGCGGGCCAAGATCGATCTGGCCAGCGGCAACTTCAACATGCGCGACCCGGTGCTCTATCGGATCAACCATATGCACCATCACCGTCAGGGGGACAAGTGGTGCATCTATCCCATGTACGACTTCGCCCATCCCATTCAGGACGCTCTGGAGGGTATTACCCACAGCCTCTGCTCTCTGGAGTTTGAGGCCCATCGGCCCCTGTACGACTGGGTGGTGGAGCACTGCGACCTGCCCAGCCGTCCCCGGCAGATTGAGTTTGCCCGCCTGGGCATCGATCACACCGTCATGTCCAAGCGCAAGCTCCGCGCTCTGGTGGAGGGCGGCAAGGTTTCCGGTTGGGATGACCCCCGGATGCCGACCCTGTGCGGCCTGCGCCGCCGGGGCTACACCCCCCGGTCCATCCGCAATTTCTGCGAGCGCATCGGCGTAGCCAAGAGCGCCAATGTGGTGGAGTACGGCTTTTTGGAGCACTGCCTGCGGGAGGACCTCAACGAGACGGCCAGCCGCGTGATGGCGGTGCTGCGCCCCGTCAAGCTGACCATCGTCAATTATCCGGAGGACCGGCATGAGACGGTGACCGTGGAGAACAATCCCCTGGACCCCGCCGCCGGGACCCGGGAGGTCAGCTTCTCCCGGAATCTGTGGATTGAGGCGGAGGACTTCCTGCCCGAGCCCATTCCCAAGTACAAGCGCCTGTATCCGAACGGACCGGAGTGCCGCCTGAAGGGCGCATACCTGATCCGCTGCGTGGGCTATGAGACCGACGAGCAGGGGAATATCACCGAGATCCGGGCCGAGTACGATCCGGACAGCCGCGGCGGCGATCCCGCTGACGGCCGGAAGGTCAAGGGTGCCACCATCCACTGGGTGGACGCCGCCACCGCTGTGGATGCCGAGGTGCGGCTCTATGACAACCTCTTCTCCGATCCCAATCCCGACGCTGCCGATAAGGACTTCCTGGAGTGCCTGAATCCGGATTCTCTGGAGATCCTCACCGGCTGCAAGGTGGAGGCCGGACTGGCTCAGGCCCAGCCCAGCGATCACTTCCAGTTCATGCGCCAGGGCTATTTCTGCGCCGACAGCAAGGATTCTGCCCCCGGCCACCTGGTGTTCAACCGCAGCGTGTCTTTGAAGGACAGCTTCAAGAAATAAAGAGAAAACGCGGAGCGCATGCGCTCCGCGTTTTGCTGTATGCAGGTGTGTTTTCAATCAGCTGAAGCAGCTCAGACCGTCAGCTTCTGGTCCAGCCGGTAGAAGGTAAACGTACCGGTCCCCAGCAGGGTTCCGTCCTGATTGGTGATCCGCACATCGTATACGCCGATGGTGCGGCCGGAGCGCACTTCAAAGGACTCCGCCGTCAGGGTGTCGCCCACTGCTGCACTTTTCAGAAAATGGTAATTGGCATCCATGGTAACGGCGGCATAGCCGTGGGTGGCCATGGCGGTGCCGCAGGCGGTGTCGGCCATGGAGAAGTATACGCCGCCGTGGGGAATTCCCAGCGGGTTGACATCCTCGGGTCCTACGGTTTTGACGACCACCGCACGGCCGGGTGCGATATCCCGGATTTGGATTCCCAGCCGGTTGCAAAATGCGTTTTTGGCATTACGGCTTTTCGCCAGTTCTTTCAGATCCATTGTCAAGGGCCTCCTTTGTTTCGATACCGCCCATTGTACCGCGTTTTTTTCCCGGCGTCAAACCGGGCGGCGGAAGCGGGGCCTTGTGTGCCTCAGATGTGCTTTTTAATGGTATTGATGGCGCCCTTTTCCAAACGGGAGACCTGAGCCTGGGAGATGCCCACCTCCCGGGAGACCTCCATCTGGGTCTTGCCCTCGTAGAAGCGCAGGGATAAAATCCGGCGCTCCCGCTCATCCAAAAGCTTGAGCGCATCCTTGAGCGCAATGCGCTCCGTCCAGCTCTCATCGGTGTTCTTGGTATCCCGGACCTGGTCCATGACGCAGATGGCGTCGCCGCCGTTGTCGTACACCGGTTCATAGAGCGAGACCGGGTCCACGATGGCATCCATGGCAAAGACCACTTCTTCCCGGGGAATGTTCAGCTCCTTGGCGATTTGCTCCACCGTGGGCTCGTGCTGGGACTGGGCGATGAGCTTGTCCCGGGCCTGGAGGACCCGGTAGGCGGTATCCCGCATGCTGCGGGAGACGCGGATGGCGCTGTTGTCCCTGAGATACCGCCGGATTTCTCCGATAATCATGGGCACACCGTAGGTGGAAAAACGTACCGGCTGGTTGATGTCAAAATTGTCTACCGCCTTGATCAGGCCCACGCAGCCCACCTGAAACAGGTCGTCCGCATTTTCACCCCGGCTGGCAAAGCGCTGAATGACCGACAGTACCAGCCGCAGATTTCCCTCGATGAGATCCTGCCGGGCCTGACGGTCAGATCGGAAGAGCACACGTCTGAACTCCAGTCACATTCCTTTATCTCG
>CABUDN010000061.1 GCA_902490355.1 uncultured Oscillibacter sp. | reverse complement strand
GTCAGTGTGGGACCGGCAGAGGTGGTGAAGATTACCTTTGTGCTGCTGTTGGCCTGGCAGATTGCCTGGCTGCGGGAAGAGAAACGGGACCTGCGCTCCTTCCATTCCGCCATGTTCACGGCAGCTCACGCCTTTGGCCTTTGCGGACTTTATTTTGTCGTCTCCGGCGATATGGGAAACGGGCTGGTGTTCCTGTTTATTTTCATCTGCATGGCCTTTGTGGCGGGCTTTGCCCTGCGGTGGTTTGCCCTGCTGCTGGGCGGCGGTGCCGCGGCGGTGATTGCGGCCTGGAACCTGGATTTGATGCCCAGCTATATGAAAGACCGCTTCATCGTGCTGTTCGACCATTCTTATGAGCCGCTGGACGCGGGCTGGCAGCAGACCCGCAGCCTGCTCACCCTGGGATCCGGAGGCGTGTTTGGACAGGGATATCTCAACGGTACGCAGACCCAGAGTGGCTACGGCACGTCCCTGCCTGCCCGGTGGACGGATTTTATCTTCTCCGTGGCGGGAGAAGAACTGGGCATGGTGGGCTGCGTGGCAATTTTGCTGCTGCTGACGGCCATCATTATCCGGGTGCTCCTGGTGGCGAAAAACGCCCAGACCCCGTTCCACTGCTATGTCTGCGTGGGAATGGCCTCCATGCTGCTTTTCCAAACCATGATCAATGTGGGCATGTGCCTGTTTGTCATGCCGGTCATCGGAATTACCCTGCCGTTTTTCAGCTATGGCGGTTCTTCCCTGGTGACATTGTTTGCGGCCATGGGTGTGGTGTCCGGAATCAAGAAACGTTCGCCCTCGATGCGCAGAACGGCCCGTCTGCTCCGCTGATGCGGAGCAGACCTTTTTTTGCATAATTCCACACAGAAGGATGAAAACTACTCCTGTACCAAATGATACAGGAGGTTCATCACCGTGAAACAGGAATCCATCAAGCGTGCCGCCGCACTGATGCTGGCGGTGGCGGCACTGAGTTCCAGTGCCGCGGCATTGTTCGGAAAGAAGACGGACACCGTGCCGGAGGAGGGAGCGCCGGTGGCCCAGGATCTCCAGATCCGCACGTACCGGGGCATCCCGTACCAGGCGCAGTTCCTGGCCAGTGACGGAGAGGGGGACGACATCACCTACGCTGTGGAAGAGGCCCCCGGCAAGGGAACCGTAGAGGTGGACGGGGCCAATTTCACCTACACGCCGGAGGAGGGCGCCACCGGCGGTGACCGCTTCACCTACACGGCTACGGACAGCGCGGGGCATGTGTCAGTGCCCGCTACGGTGACCGTGACCATTGAGAAGGTCAAGTCCGGCGTCACCTATGCCGATACGGAAGGCTCCGCTGCCGCGGTAGCCGCACAGGATCTGGCGGAGGCCGGGATCTTTACCGGCGCCCAGATCGGAGGACAGTATTACTTTGAGCCGGACCGTACGGTCTCCCGGGAAGAGTTTTTGGCGATGGTGCTGGAGACCGCGGGCCGGGAGGTCACAGAGGTTACCATGACCGGATTCTGCGATGATGAGGGAATTCCGGCCTGGGCCAAGGCGTATGCCGCTGCCGGCGTGGCTGACGGTGTGGTTCAGGGCAGCACCACGGAGGAGGGTGCGGCATTCCGCGGTGCGGATGCCATTACGTTCAATGAGGCGGCCACCATGCTGGACCGGGTGCTGGATGCCGGAGATGTGGACCTGACGGTATGGTATGCAGACCGGCAGGCGGTGCCCACCTGGGCGGCACAGGCGGTGGGAAACATGGAGGCGTTGAATGTGCTCTCAGCCGGAAGCTTCGGCAGCGATGCCATGGAGGAGGCTGTGACCCGGGCGGATGCTGCCCAGATGCTCTCGGCTGCCAGAACATTGCTGGAAGGGGAACCATCCGGCGGATGGTTTGACTGGCTGGGCTGATTGGTGGATTTGGCCAGTCCTTTGAAAAAGCGTCTGCGCTTTTTCGGAGGACTGGCTTTTGCTTTTCCGGTTGTATTCCACACGGGTTTGTGCTAAACTGATTCAGATTATAATAGAATCGGTATGCGCATATATCATGTGCTCAATGTGCTCATATCGCGGGAAAGGGATCAGAATCCATGAAGATCGTTGTATTGGCAGGCGGACTGTCCACGGAGCGGGCGGTGTCTCTGGTGACGGGGACGTCGGTATGCCGCGCTCTGCGGGAAAACGGCCACCGTGCTGTGCTGGTGGACTTGTTTTTGGGACTGGAGCATGCTCCGGAGAATCTGGAGACGCTGTTTGACGCACCGGACGGACTGTGCCCCGATGCCAGCATCGGCGTGGAAGCGCCGGATCTGGAGGCGGTGCGATCCAGCCGGAAGGATTCCAGCGACCGGCTTTTTGGCCCCAACGTGCTGGAGCTGTGCGCCCTGTCGGACATAGTGTTCCTGGGGCTCCACGGCCAGGACGGTGAGGACGGCCGGGTCCAGGCCACCTTTGACCTGCTGGGAATTCGTTATACCGGCAGCGGGTATCTGGCCTCGGGACTGGCCATGGACAAGGTGATGACCAAGCGGATGATGGACAGCGCCGGAATCCCGACGCCCAAGTGGAAGCTGCTGGAATACGGACCGGAGGATGTGGACCGTCTGGCCGGGGAACTGCCCATGCCCTGTGTCATCAAGACCGCCACGGGCGGGTCGTCTCTGGGTGTATTTTTGCCGGAGGACCGGGCGGCGCTGCGCTCTGCTTTGGAGCAGGTACTGGGTTATCATGGAAAAGTGCTCTGGGAAGAGCGAATCTATGGCCGGGAGCTGACCGTAGGCGTGCTGGGCGAGCGGGCGCTTCCCGCGGTGGAGATTCTGCCCGCGGAAAAAGAGTTCGACTACGCGGCCAAATATCAGACCGGCGGTGCCCGGGAGCTGTGCCCGGCGCCCATCACACCGGAACAGCAGGCGGCCATGGGGGACATTGCACTGCGGCTGCATCATACTCTGGGACTGGAAGTCTATTCCCGGACGGACTTTTTGATGGATGCAGATGGGCATTTCTGGTGCCTGGAGGTCAACTCCCTGCCGGGGATGACCTCGGCCAGCCTGGTGCCCAAGGAGGCCGCCGCTGTGGGGATGAGCTATAACGCGCTGTGTGAGGAGATCGTGCAGCAGTCTTACTGTTTGAAGAGGAGAACGTGATATGCAGCCCATGACAGTTCAGGAGATTACCGCCGCCGTAGGCGGAATCTGGTGGAATCCCATGCCGGATGTACCGGAAATCACCTGCGTGTGCACCGACAGCCGTAAGATCACCCCGGGATGTTTGTTTTTGCCCTGGGTGGGGGAGAAGTTTGACGGTCATGACTTCATCGACACCGCTCTGGCGGCCGGGGCTGCCGGCTGCCTGTGCGCCAAGCTCCCCCGGGACCTGCGCCCGGATAAGTTTTATATCAAGGTGGACGATACCCGCCTGGCATTCCGGGCTCTGGCTTCTGCGTACCGGGACAAATTCCGGATTCCCTTTGTTCAGATTACCGGCAGCGTGGGCAAGACCACCACAAAGGAAATTGTGGCGTCCACGCTGGGGGCAAAATTCCGGGTGCTGAAAACGCCTGAGAATTATAATAACGATATCGGAACTCCTCTGACTCTGCTGGGCCTGGGGCCGGAGCATCAGGCGGCGGTGATCGAGACCGGCATGAACCACTTCGGTGAGATTGAATATCTGGGCGCCATGGTGCGTCCGGATGTGGCGGTGATCTCCAACATCGGCGACGCCCACATCGAGTTTTTGGGCAGCCGGGAGGGGATTCTCCAGGCCAAGTGTGAAATCTTCCAGCATCTCCGGTCGGGAGGACTGGCCGTGCTCAATGGAGATGACGCCCTGCTCAATACCGTGGAGGCAGGGGACTTCCGCATCGTGCGATGCGGCCAGTCGGCCCACTGCGATGTCCGGATCACGGAGATTGCGGACCACGGTGTGGAGGGCATCACCTGTACCGTGGTGACGGCGCGGGACAGCTATGCCCTGTCCATTCCGGCGCCGGGGGCCTATATGGCCTATTCTGCCTCCATTGCCGTGGCAGTGGGAGAAGAGCTGGGACTGAGCCGGGAGGAGATCATTCGGGGCGTGGGCCAGTATGAGCCCGCCGGATCCCGGATGCGGGTGATCCGGCTGCCCGAGGGCCGGATGATTCTGGACGACTGCTACAATGCCAATCCCCAGTCTGTGACGGCGGCGCTGGAAGTCCTGGCCAAGACGGACTGTGACCGGAAGGTCGCGGTGCTGGGCGATATGGGTGAGCTGGGCGATCTGACGGAGCAGGCCCACTATAACATGGGTGCCCTGGCAGCGATGCTGGGCGTGGACTTTGTGGTGGCCATTGGAACCAAGGCCGCCAAGATTGCCGACGGAACCGCTCAGAGCGGCGGTGAGGTGCTGCATTTTGCAACGAAGGAGGAGGCCCTTTCGGAGCTGCGGGAGCAGCTGGGACCCAACACGGCCATGCTGGTCAAGGCGTCTCATTCCATGCATTTTGGCGCACTGGTGGAAGAGTTGAGAAAGAGCTATGATTGAAATACAGGTAGACAACCTGGTCAAATCCTTTGAGGTGGGACACAATGTTCTGGATGGACTGACCTTTCAGATTGACCAGGGGGAACGGGTGGGCCTTCTGGGGCGCAACGGCGCCGGAAAGACCACATTGTTCAAGATATTGACCGGTGAGCTGGATTATGACGAGGGCCAGGTCACTGTGGGCCAGGGCCGCCGGGTGGGGCTGATTTCCCAGATTCCGGTCTATCCCGCAGGGTATACCGTGGAGGATGTGCTGCGCTCCGCCTTTGCCCGGCTTCACGCCTTGGCGGAGGAGATGGAGTCCCTGACCGCCCGGATGGCCGCGGGAGAGAGCGATGAACGGATTCTCAAGCGCTACGGCGCCCTGAGTGAGAAATTCGAGGTCTTCGGCGGATACGATACGGATGTGGCGGTGAACAAGATCGCCCGGGGCCTGTCCATTTCGGATGAGATGCGCCGCCAGCTGTTCGACAGCCTTTCCGGCGGAGAAAAGACCCGGGTGAACCTGGGACGGCTCATTCTGGAGGATACGGATATCCTGCTGCTGGACGAGCCTACCAACCACCTGGACCTCCACGCCACGGAGTGGCTGGAGGAGTATGTCCGCTCCTTCCGGGGAACGGTGGTGACCATCTCCCATGACCGCTATTTCCTGGACCGGATCGTGACCCGGGTCATTGAGATTCAGGACGGCAAGGCGGAGTTTTACAGCGGAAATTACAGCTTCTATGCCGTGGAAAAGGAACGGCGCTTCCAGGAGCGGATGAAGCAGTATGAAAAGGAGCAGGCCAAGATTCAGCAGCTGGAAAAGGCTGCCGAACAGCTGCGGGTGTGGGCGTTCCAGGGAATGGACAAGACCTACCGCCGGGCCATCTCCATGGAAAAGCGCATTGAGCGGATGCGCACGACTTCCAAGCCCACCAAGGCCCGGAAAATGGACGCCCGGTTTACTTCTGCGGAGTTTCACGGCGATGAGGTGCTGGGCCTGCGCAGTCTTTCCAAGTCCTATGGAGACAAGCATCTTTTTGACGGCATCAGCCTGAAGGTGGAAGGCGGCGAGCGTATTGCCCTGATCGGCGATAACGGCACCGGAAAGTCCACCTTGATTAAGATGATCGTGGGGGAGCTGTATCCCGACGACGGACGGATCCGGCTGGGACCCCAGGTGCGCATGGCATACCTGCCGCAGATCATCCACTTTGACCACCCGGACTGGAACCTGGTGGAGAACATGATGGCGGCCAAAAAGGGCCTGTCCGCCCAGAGTGCCCGCAACCGCCTGGCGGCATATGATTTCCGGGGCGAGGATGTCCTCAAGCCGGTGTCGGTGCTCTCCGGCGGGGAGCAGAGCCGCCTGCGGCTTTGCATGCTGATGGACGATGAGATCAACTTCCTGATCCTGGACGAGCCTACCAACCATCTGGATATCGATTCCCGGGAGTGGATTGAGGAGGCGGTGGAAGCCTACGACGGTACGCTGCTCTTCGTCTCCCACGACCGGTACTTTATCAACCGCTTTGCAACCCGGATTTGGGAGCTGTCGGATCAGACCATTACGGATTATCCCATGGGCTTTGCTCAGTATCGCCAGATGAAAGCCCAGGAAGAGGCGGAAAAGCAGGAAGCGCAAAAGCCTGTGAAGGAAAAACACGTGACAGAGCGCCCGGTCCGCGGCAACAAGGCCCAGCAGGCCGCGCGGCGCCAGCTGACCATCTGTGAGCGGGAGATTTCCAAGGCGGAGGAGGCCATTGCGGGTCTGGATGCCCAAATGGAGGCCGCTGCCTGTGATTATGAAAAGCTCAATGAGCTGGTGAAGGAGAAAGAGGCCGCTCAGGCAGAACTGGATGCGTTGTATGAAAGGTGGGAGCAGCTCAGTGAGGAGGCAGAGGGCTAAACGACCCTCCGTGCCTGAGGTGTCGTCCTATCGGGGCCGCAGGTTCGGGCAGGCGATCCCTTGGCTGGCGGCAGCGGCCGCACTGCTGGGTTTGCTGCTGGTTTTGATCCGCTCTTTGGGAATGCGCTTTTCCGGGTTTTTGCTGCTGGGTGCGGCGGCGCTGCTGGTGACGGATCTGCTGCTGGGGAAGTGGGCCGCGATCTCCCGCCGGGGCCGGCTGTGGAAGCGGATCTTCCGCGGAGCAGTGGCAGCGGTGCTGATTCCCCTGGCGATGATTGAGTGTTATGTTCTCAACCAGAGCCGGCCCACTATGACGGCCCTGCCTGCCGATGCAGTGATTGTGCTGGGAGCCGGAGTCAACGGCACGGAGCCGTCGCTCTCCCTGTGCACCCGGCTGGATGCGGCCCTGGATTACCTGGAGCGCTGGCCGGAGATTCCGGTGATTTTAACCGGCGGCCAGGGCTATGGCGAGGAGATCACAGAGGCGGCTTGCATGTATGCCTATCTCACAGAGCATGGGGCGGATCCCCAGAGGCTGATCCTGGAGGAGCATGCCGGCAATACATCGGAGAATTTTTTCCTTTCCTGGGAAAAGCTGGAGCAGGTAGGGGTGGATCCCGCCCAGGCTACTGTGGCGGTGGTAACCAACGACTTTCACATCGCGCGGGCGCGGCTGATTGCCCAAAAACAGGGATACGGCCATACCGTGGGAGTTCCGGCCCCGCTGCCCTGGCTTCATTTGGAGGTCAATTACTTCCTGCGGGAGGCGTTTGCGATGGTAAAGAGTCTGGTGTTTGACTGAATTGGAGGAATCCTATGAGCGAGATCTTATGTATCTATTATTCCCGGACGGGCAATACCAAAAAGGCGGTGGAGAAAATCGCCCGGGAGCTGGACGCTGAGGTGCTGGAGCTGCATGACGGTGTGGACCGCAGCGGCTGGCGCGGCTTTTTGCGCAGCGGATTGGAGGCGATGCGCCGTACTACGCATCCCCTGGACCCCATTGAGACACAGCGCCCCCTGAAGGACTATCGCCTGGTGATTGTGGCGACCCCGGTGTGGGCGGGCCGGTGCAGCAGCGTGGTCCGGGCTTTCTTGAAGGAGTACGGAAACGCGCTGCCGGATGCGGCCTATGTGGTTACCCGGGGCAGTGAGGAAAAGAGCGAGGAGGTCTACGAGCAGATGGACCGCTATGTTCCGTGCGGCCATGTGGCTGCCGCATCTCTGCGGGTAGGAGCTGTGGGCTATGCGTTCTGGCGGGAGGAGTTTCTCCGTCAGGTGCGGGATTTCCTGGAGCAGAAATAGTCCCTTTCTCTGTGAAAAGACGGAGAAAGGAGAAGTTGTATGGAAGAAAAACTCAAAGCTCTGGCGCTGCGCTATGAGGATCTGGAGGCGCAGCTGGCGGACCCGGCTGTGTACGCGGACGCAGAAAAGCTCAAGCGCGTCAATCAGGAGCTCAAGGAGCTGGCTCCCGTGGCGCAGGCTGCCCAAGCCTGGCAGCAGGTTGCGAAGGCCCGGGCGGAAGCGGAGTCCCTGCTCCATGATCCGGATTTCCGGGAACTGGCCCAGGAGGAGTGGGAGCAGGCCAAGGCGGAGCAGGAGCGGCTCCGGGAGCAGATCCGGTTGCTGCTGCTGCCCAAGGACCCCAATGACGGCCGGGGCGTCATCATGGAGATCCGGGGCGGTGTCGGCGGTGAGGAAGGCGCTTTGTTTGCCGCGTCCTTGCTGCGGATGTACACGATGTATGCCCAGTCCCGGGGCTGGAAGATGGAAACGGTGTCCATGAACGCCACAGAGCTGGGCGGCGTGAAGGAGTGCAGCGTCCTGGTTGAGGGCGAGGGCGTCTATTCCCGCCTGAAATTTGAGTCCGGCGTTCACCGGGTCCAGCGGGTGCCGGAGACGGAGTCCGGCGGACGCATCCATACCAGCGCCGCCACGGTGGCGGTGCTGCCGGAGGCGGAGGAAGTGGAGTGTGAGATTGACCCCAAGGATCTCCAGATCGACACCTACCGGGCCTCCGGAGCCGGCGGACAGCACGTCAATAAGACGGAGTCTGCCATCCGCATTACGCACCTGCCTACGGGCCTGGTGGTGGAATGCCAGGATGAGCGCAGTCAGTACAAGAACAAAGATAAGGCCATGCGGGTGCTGCGGTCCCGTCTCTACGAGATGGAGCAGGCACGGCAGGCCGCTGCCACCGCCGCGCAGAGAAAAAGCCAGGTAGGCAGCGGCGACCGCTCCGAGCGGATTCGGACTTACAACTTCCCACAGGGGCGGGTGACGGATCACCGTATAGGGCTGACGCTCTACAAAATCGATGCGATTATGGACGGAGATCTCGATGAGCTGATTGATGCGCTGGTGACGGCGGATCAGGCCGAAAAGCTGCGAAACGGCGCGGAGGATGCGTCGGAGTGAACACCGGGTAACAACCCGATCAAAAGAGATAGAGGCGAAATTATGCAGACGATCTACTACGACCTGCGGGATACCAAGGGTCAGCAAAAGGAAATTGAGGATAAGATCTCAGCAGCTGCCAAGATTTTGCGGGAGGGCGGTCTGGTGGCGATCCCCACGGAAACGGTATATGGCCTGGGAGCCAACGGCCTGGACGCACAGGCCGTCAAGCGGATTTTTGAGGCCAAAGGGCGCCCGCAGGACAATCCCCTGATCCTCCATGTGACGGGGCCGCAGTGGCTGCCCCGGTACTGCCGGAATATTCCGCCCATGGCCTATGTGCTGGCGCGGAAATTCTGGCCCGGCCCCTTGACCATGATTCTGCAGAGACAGAGCATTGTGCCGGATGAGACCACTGCGGGATTGGATACCGTCGCCGTGCGCTGCCCCAACCATCCGGTCACCCTGGCTATTATCCGGGAGGCGGGCGTGCCCATTGCGGCACCCAGCGCCAACACGTCCGGCCGGCCCAGCTGTACTTCCGCGCAGGATGTGCTGGAGGATATGGACGGCAAGATCGAGGGCGTGGTGGACGGCGGTCCCTGCTCCGTGGGTGTGGAATCCACCATTCTGGATCTGACCTGCCAGCCGCCCCGCCTGCTGCGTCCGGGCGGACTGCCGCTGGAGGATCTGGAGCGGCTCATCGGCCATATCGATGTGGACCGTGCGGTTACCGCTCCGCTGCAGGAGGGAGAAAAGCCCAAAGCGCCGGGAATGAAGTACCGGCATTATGCCCCCAAAGCTCCGGTGACGGTGGTTACGGGAGCGCCGGAGGCATCTGCCCGGGAAATTCAGCGCCGGGCAGGGAAGGGCGCGGGCATCATCTGCTTTGACGAGTATGCGGATTTGTTCCGGGGCATGGAAGTCCATACCCTGGGTCCCAGCGGAGACAAATTGGTGCAGGCACAGCGGGTGTTTGATGCCCTGCGGACATTTGACAACAGTAATGTAACGGAGATTTACACGCAGTGCCCCGATAACCGGGGACTGGGCCTTGCCATCGGCAACCGCCTCAAGAAGGCCGCCGGCTTCCATGTGGTGGAGGCGGACAGCCAGCGGGTGGTGCTGGGCATTACCGGCGGTACGGGTGCGGGAAAGACCAGCGCCCTGCGGGCCATTGAGGAGCTGGGCGGCCAGGTGATCGACTGCGATGCGGCTTACCATGAGATGCTGGCCGAAAACGAGGAGCTGCGCAACGCCATCAATGAAAAGTTCCCCGGCGTTTTCCAGAGTGACGGGTCCCTGAACCGGCGGAAGCTGGGGGAGGAGGTCTTTGCCCGCAAGGACCGGATGGAGCAGCTCAATGAGATCGTCTTCCGCTTCCTGGTGCCGGAGATTGAGCGCAGAGTGGAAGCACTTCCCGACGGGCTGTATGCCATTGATGCGGTGAACCTGCTGGAGAGCGGACTGGATCACCTGTGCGACCAGACCATCGCCGTCACGGCGCCGCTGGAACTGCGGGTGCGGCGGATCATGGCCCGGGACGGAATTACGGAACAGTATGCCCGCCTGCGGATTTCCGCGCAGAAAGCCGACGAATACTATCGGAGCAAATGCGACTGTGAACTGACCAATTCTGCCGACACGGCAGAGGCATTTCAGGCCGACGCCCGGTTGTTCTTCCACCGGATGGTGGAGGCCATCCGGGAGGAAAAACGCCACGGAGCGGTCTGAACATTTCCGACTATAAAAGGAGGAATCAACCATGTCTGACGAGATCAAGGACCTGAAAAAGAAGCTGCTTTCCAGCCGGAAAAACGGATATGACCGGCTGAGTCCGGAACAGCTGGAGGCTATGGAGAACTACTGCACGTCTTACAAGGCGTTTCTGGATGTCAGCAAGACCGAGCGGCTGTGCGCCGCGGAAACGATGCGTCTGGCAGAGGCAGCGGGTTACCGCCCCTATGTCCGGGGAGAACAGCTCAAAAGCGGCGACAAGGTGTATGTGTGCAACCGGGGCAAGGCGGTGATGCTGGCCCACATCGGCCGGGAGACGCTGGATCATGGTGCGCAGATTACAGCTGCGCATATCGATGCGCCCCGTCTGGATCTCAAGCCCAATCCCCTCTATGAGGACAGCGAGCTGGCGCTGCTGAAGACCCACTATTACGGCGGCATCCGCAAGTATCACTGGGTGACGATCCCCCTGGAGCTGCGGGGTGTGGTGGCGCTCAAGAGCGGTGAGCAGGTGGCGGTGAATCTGGGTGCGGACCCGGGCGATCCCCTGCTGGTGATTACCGATCTGCTGCCCCACCTGGGGATGGAGCAGAGCAAAAAGCCCCTGGGCGAGGCGGTATCCGGCGAGACGCTGAACCTGCTCATCGGCAGCCGTCCCATCGGCGACGAGGAGGACAGCGGCCGGGTGAAGCTGGCGGTGATGCAGCTGCTGCACGATAAGTACGGCATTACGGAGGACGATTTCACCTCCGCGGAGCTGGAGGCTGTCCCGGCGGTCAAGTCCTGCGACATCGGCCTGGACCGCAGCATGATCGGTGCCTACGGCCATGACGACCGGGTGTGCGCCTATGCCGCCCTGAAGGCCCTGCTGGACCTGAGTGAAACGCCTGCCAAGACCGCAGTTTGCGTCCTGGCGGATAAGGAGGAGATCGGCTCCGACGGTGTGACCGGCATGCAGTCGGCTGCCTTTGACACCTTCATGGAGGATCTGTGCGAAAGCCAGGGCGTGGCCGTTCGGGTATGCTTTGCCAACTCGTTCTGCCTCAGTGCTGATGTCACGGCCGCTTATGATCCGGATTATGCCGAGGTTTACGAAAAGCGCAACGCCGCGTACCTCAACTACGGCGTGGGCCTGTGCAAGTACACCGGAGCCCGGGGCAAATCCGGCGCCTCCGATGCTGACGCGGAGACGGTGGCCTATGTCCGCCGGATCTTTGATGAGGCCGGTGTGGTTTGGCAGATTGCCGAACTGGGCCGGGTGGACGCCGGCGGCGGCGGCACCGTGGCGGCTTATATGGCCAACCGCAACATTACCACCCTGGATGCCGGTGTGCCGGTTTTGAGCATGCACGCCCCCTTTGAAACGGTGGCGAAGCTGGACTGCTATGAGACCTACCGCGGCATGAAAGCCGTCTATCAGGCAGAGTAACAGGATAAAAGGAGCGCCTTTTGGCGCTCCTTTTGCGTCTTCCGACAGATGGAATCGGTCAAAATGCCCACCGACTGTGGACGGATGTACACAACTTTCCCTGTTTTCTCCAAAAATTTTTTCCCGATTTTAGTTGCACAGATGGGAAAAATATGATACCATGAGCGACGTATAGAGACAAATGACCGTAGGAGGCGGACGAACATGGCGAAATCCATTAAGTACTACATTGTAGCGGCGGATGCTCTGCCTGAGATTTTCATCAAAGTGGCAGAAGCCAAACGCATGATGCAGACCGGAGAAGTATCCACGGTAGGGGCGGCCACCCGTCTGGCGGGAATCAGCCGCAGCGCGTTTTACAAGTACAAGGATTCCGTGCAGCCTTTCAACGACATGAAGTCGGAGCATATCATCACGTTTTATGCCATGCTCAAGGACACCGCCGGTGTCCTGAGCCGTGTGCTGTCTGTGTTCGCTACCTCCGGTGCCAATATCCTCACCATCAACCAGAGCATTCCCACCAACGGCTGTGCGGCGGTGACGATTTCTGCCGAGACCAGCGATATGGCGGAATCCCTGGAGCAGCTCCTGGCCGATGTGGCGGGGCTGGACGGCGTGGTGAAATTTGAGATTCTGGCAGGCTGAGAGGAAGAATGAGATGATACAAATCGCGATTCTGGGCCTTGGAACTGTGGGGACTGGTGTTGCCAAGGTGGTGGCGGAAAACGCCAAACAGATCGAACGGAAACTGGGGGAGCCCCTCCAGGTCAAGGCCATTCTGGTCCGTCACTTTAAGGATGGTCCCTACCGTCAGCTGATGACGGATGACTTCCGCAAAATCGAAGAGGATGAGAGCATCCGGGTGGTGGTAGAGACCATCGGCGGTGTGGAGGCGGCTTATGAGTACACGAAGCGGGCGCTCCAGGCGGGCAAGCATGTGGTGACCGCCAATAAGCAGCTGGTGGCGGAGCGCGGCTGCGAGCTGCTGGCGCTGGCCCGGAAAAAGAATGTCAGCTATCTCTTTGAGGCCAGCGTGGGCGGCGGCATTCCCGTGCTCCATCCCCTGACCCAGTGCATGGCGGCCAACCGCATTGATGAGGTGTACGGCATCCTCAACGGTACCACCAACTACATTCTCTCCCGCATGGTCCGCACCGGCGCCTTTTTCTCCGATGCCCTGCGGGAGGCCCAGGCCAAGGGCTACGCTGAAGCGGATCCCACCGCCGACGTGGAGGGAATTGACGCCGGACGCAAGATCTGTATCCTGGCGGATCTGGCCTTTGGCTACCAGGTGGATCCGGCAGTGGTGCCCATGGAGGGAATTTCCCACCTGTCTTTGCGGGATGTGAAGATCGCACAGAGGGCCGGCTACCGGATTAAACTCCTGGGCCGGGCCGTGCGGATGCCCGGCGGCGGCCGGACGGCCTATGTGGCGCCCCACCTGATTCCGGAGGATAACCCCATTGCCAATGTGGAAGACGTGTTCAACGCCGTGATGATCCGGGGAAACGCCACCGGCGATGTGATGTTCTACGGCAAGGGTGCCGGGGAGCTGCCTACCGCTTCGGCCTGTGTGGCGGATGTGATGGAATGTTTGCAGGCAAGTCCCCGGCGGGAGGAGATCGGCTGGTCGGCGGATCCCACCGGATTTGTGGATCCGGCACAGCTGCGCACCCGCTATTATTTCCGCATTGAAGGCAGCCTGACTGATGCCGCCATGGCCTTTGGCCAGGTGGAAGTCCTCAGTGAAGACGGAGAAACCGCGTTCCTGACCGACGCCATCAGCGGACAGGATGCCGCAGACCAGTCCCAGCGGCTCAATGTGCTGGCGTGTATGCGGGTGCTGGCCTGAAACACAAGACAGCCCCTGCGGCGTATAATGGAGCGGCGCAGAATCTAAAGCAAAGAGGGAAACACTATGAGTTTGATCGTACAGAAATTCGGCGGCAGTTCCGTGCGGGATG
>CABUDN010000060.1 GCA_902490355.1 uncultured Oscillibacter sp. | reverse complement strand
TTCGGGAAAATACCCCCGTACCAGGGTACCGGGAGACACATTCCCGATACTGGAGAGGAACTGGCGCAGCAGCCAAATGGGCCGTCCCTGGTCGGTGTAGCCGAAGATCAGCCAGAACAGGCATCCTGCCACTGCCAGAAAGCGAATCTCCGTCCAAACGTACACAGTTTTGGCAGCAATGGCCGCCTCCGCCCGTCTCCGGTCCTCCCGGAGACAGTGGGCCAGCACCAGCAGGCCGATGCCCGCAGCCAAAGCCGCGGCGGCCTCCAGGTAAAGGGTCCGGACCTGCTTTAGTCCCTGGTACAAGTCGTACAGCGGGCTGCCGTCAAACACATATCCGTCGGTGTACTGGCCCTGGAGATACTGGATGGGAACCTGCCGGACCGTCATGCGGACTTCCACATCCTCTACGCCCTCCCCGGCGGTGAAGTTCTCATAACCGGGCAGATACCAGTCGCTGTCCCCGCTGTAGACACCGTCGCCGTACAGGTCCAGCTCCTCCCCGTCCTTCCACGCCTGGGCCTTGCCGTCTTTGAAGATCAGCAGAAAATTGTACCCCTCCGGCAGGCCCTGGACATATGCCAGCGCCTGGTCGGTGTTGGTATAGAGGGGCTTGCCGTTTTGCAGGATCTGGTACAGGACGTTCTTGTCCCATTGATAACCGGCATCCGGCGCCGCATCGACGGTCTCTTCCACCGCCGGTTCACTGACGGACAGTTCTCCCCACCAACCGCCGTCGGTCTGCCAGACGGTCCCTTCCAGCACCGTGTTATACCATTCCAGCTCGCCTCCGGCCCCCAGGGTCAGGAAGTCCCGCACATAGTCGCTGACCGTCTGGCGGAAGGCGTCCGTCTCCTGCCAGTCGGAGCTCCACCACTGCCCGTCGCTGCAGGTAACATACCGCCCGGCGGCAGTACCCAGACTCCCCACCACCAGGGCAAAACCCACAAACAGCGCTATCAAACCCGTCCAGGCCCGAAGCCGGGGATGATTTTTCGGCTGTACCCGGATGACGCCGGGGGCCTCTTCCGCTCTCTCTATGACCTCCTGGATCTGGGAGGCCACGCGGTACTCCAGATCCGCTCCGGGATCATGGTTCGTGTCGTTCCATTTTGTATCCAATTCCCCACACCACCTTGATGTAATCTGGCTCTTTGGGATTGAGTTCCACTTTCTCCCGAATGCGGCGGATGTGCACCATCACTGTGTTCTCACAGGCGTAGGTGGTCTCCTCTCCCCACACCCGGCGGTAGATCTCCTCTGCCGGGAACACCCGGCCGGGATAGCGCATGAGAAGCTCTACAATCTTTGTCTCCGTGGCGGTGAGGCGCACCGGCTCTCCATCGGCGGTGAGCTGGCGGCTCTCCGGGTCGTAGGTGAGGCGTCCGTTCACCAACACCCCTGCCCGCTCCTGGGCGTGGACATCTCCCAGCTGGGTGTAGCGGCGCAGCTGACTTTTCACCCGGGCCAGGAGCTCCTGGGGATTAAAGGGCTTGGTGACATAATCATCCGCTCCCATGGAAAGGCCCAGGATCTTATCAGAATCCTCACTTTTGGCGGAGAGAACGATCACCGGCAGGTTCCGCTTCTCCCGGATGCGCATCAGGGCGGACAGGCCGTCCAAGCGGGGCATCATCACGTCGATGAGGATCAGCTTCACCGCCGGGTCCAGACACAAGTCCAGAGCCTGGAGACCGTCGTAGGCCTTGAGGCACCGGTAACCTTCCCGCTCCAGTGTGATGGCAATGGCGCCCACGATCTCGGCATCGTCGTCCACCACCAGAATGCACTCGTTCATATTGCTTCCCTCCTTGAGCCAAAGTCAGTATCCCACGGAAATCTTACAGCAGCGTCAAGAAAATCCTTACGGTTTTCTTACAAAATCATAGGACATCTCCATTTTCTCTGCTTGCGGTCTCATTCCAACGCATATCCGCGCACCACTGTTTTTGCCAAACGGATATCGCTCTGAGTGTATCAAAAGCATCTGCGCAATACAAGTAGCGCACAAGTTCCCTATGGCAATGATTTCCGCCTTCATTTCCGTCAAGACAGGATTCTGGCAATATCAGGATTCTTTCGCGAAGTCTACTCACAGGGCCCTGCACGCTTAAAATAGAAAAGCCACCGAAAACCTGATGTTTTCGGTGGCTTTTGGTACGCCCGGCTGGATTCGAACCAGTGGCCTACAGAGTCGGAGTCATCAGGCGGTCAAACGGGAAACCGTTGCAGGCCAGCGGTTTTGTGGGGTTTGACAGATTTGCGGAGAATTACAGAAAATCCCTGGAGGCATTGCGATGCAATGCCTCCAGGGATTTTTCCGATAGTAGTCAAATAGTAGTCTGTGTCAGGTGAAGAGCGGTTGAGAACCCGGCGCTGTTTCATGCTTGTAGGTAGCGTTCAGCCAAGGCGGTAAGGGGGGCAATATACCGCAATCACCAGTCTGTTTGCTGTCGCACTCTTTTTCTTCTTGACCAGGTACGGAGCTGCATTCCTCAGAAAATTTGATACTGTTCTCACAGTAGCACTCATCATTGGCATGTCTGTGCTGTTTGTTTTCGGTCTTAAAGATCGGGGCAATATTTTCTGGGAACACTTCGGAAACTTCCAGGAAGGCCTTGACTGGACTGGGGTATCTCTTGGTGTTGGCTACTGGACAGTCATCAACTTCGGATTTGCTTCAACCGCTTGGGGAAGCATTCTGTGCAGTCATTCTGAGCGTATTCGCCATAAGGGCGACTGCTATATCTTTATCAAAAAAACTGACTTTTTTGACATAATCAAATCAACTAGAAGTCAAATTGACTTTATCATTCAAAATATCCCGCCGCTGGAGGTGATGGGCTGCGGAAAGTGTATGCCTGGGGCCGCGAATGGGGGAATACAGCATACGCACCACCTCCTACTGTGAGTTTGCCGGTCAATGGGGAATGAATCTCCCTCCGACAGCGGAGGAAGTGTCGTTTTAAAACCGGATAGAAAAAGAGTACAACTTTGAAAAAGCTGTACTCCTCATAAACATGGGCGCGGATGCGCCCGCATCTTCACTTTTGTGCATTGAAAAGGGCGTAATTACCCTTTCACCGCATGATTCGCAATACCGCTGGCGTTACATGGCTGCGTGACCACGCCCTCGTGCGGGGCAACGGACTTGGTTTTCCTCACCCCGTGGAGCACACGGGAACGCTTACGCCGCCCATCGCCCGCAGGACAAGCGTTTCACATTCGGCAAAAGGCAGGCACCCAGTCAGCAAACGCCGACTGTACACCATCAATTCGGGCAACAGCTGGGGCCTCCTGCGGAAGCGCATAGGCAGGGGTACGCCTCCCCCGCGCGCTGCTCCGCATGGCCCATCTATCGTAGATATCGCGTTCTATCATCAGCAGACATACCCCATCCGCCATTCCCGGATGCACTTATGGCCCGTCATAAAGCCGGGAGACAGGGTAACTGGTCAGGCTCTGTTTCCGTCTCTGCGCTCTCTGGGCGGTGCTCCCAATCCATAGAGCCATCCACGCAGTTCCTGACATCCTCAAAATACCGCAGCCGCCCCTGCGCAGTCAAGCGGATAACGTGACATATAGAAACGGGGGACCGGCTTTTGCGCCAATCCCCCATCTGTCTTGACTATATGAGCAGCATCACCTTGTCAGATCTGATCCGCCCGGTAGAGGAACGTGACGATCTGCGCGCGGGTACAGGTTTGGTTCGGGGAGAATGTAGTGGCGCTGGTGCCGGAGGTGATACCATAGAGAACCGCCCAATCCACTGCGATGCTGTACGAGGCGTTCTGCGGCACGTCAACAAATGTGGGATCCATGGCGATGCCCTGAGCACCGTTGGCTTTCCAGATAAACTCCACCGCCATGGCTCGGGTGCAGGGGGCGTCTGGGTCAAAGTTGCCGAAGTGATCAATGATATCCTGCTCCGCCGCCCACTGGACTGCCTTAAAGTAGTATTTGTCAGCGGTGACATCCCACACGCCGTAGAGGTGTTCTGCCTCCGGGGATCCCGCTGCCCGCCAGAGGAATGTCATGATCTGGGCCCGGGTGCAGGTCTGGTTGGGAGAGAAGGTGTAGTCGCCGGTGCCGGAGGTGATCTCTTTGTCCACCGCCCATTCCACCGCATCCCGGTAATAGGCGTTGGCGGGTATGTCAGCGAAACCAGCTACCAGTTCCACTTCCTCCCGGACGGGACCAAACTTCCCGGCATAGGAACCGTAGGACAGGCCGCACAGGGCAGGCCGCCAACAGTAAGCGCTGCGGCCGCTGAGCTGGCCGTCAATGTAGACGACCTCCCCCCATTCATTTTGGCGTCCCAGGGTGTGTACGCTCTGCTCCTCACGGCCGCAGCCCCACATGGTGCCGTCATTCTTCAGATAGAGCACGTGGGCGGCACCGGCGGAGACGGAGTGGACGTTGTTGTCCACCTGCTCCGGATAGTAGTGATACAGCTTTGTGGTGTTAGATACAGAGTCATGATAGGACATGTTGTTGCCTTGGCCTCGCTGGCCCCGCTGACCGTCGCCCACGACCCAGAGCGTGTTGTCGTTCTTGATGAAATAGGTGTTGTAATTGCCGGAATCCACACTGCGTACGCCAGTGGAAACCACAGTGGGAGTGGCGGTGTACGCCGTCAGATTCCAGTGGAGGCCCAGTGCGGCGTTTGTATTATCACCCCAGCCGTAGAGGGTACCGTCAGTCTTGAGGGCCATGGTGTAACCGGTACCGGCGGCAATGTCCACGCAGCCGTCCATGACCTTGGTCATCTGGTTGACCAAGACGCCGATCTCACCGTTGTCCCAGCCCATGGAGCCTTTGCGGTCGCTGCCCATCATCCAAACGGAGCCGTCGTTCTTCAGGGCTACCACATTGTACTCGCTCAGCTCTACGTCCTTTACGCCAGTGAGGATGACGGTGGGCTCGGGGTAGTGTTCCATCTCGTTGTTGCCGTGGCCGTAGACCAGGTTGTAACCCCAGAAGTAGAGATCACCGTCCTCAGTCACCGCCGCGCAGGAATGGTCGTTAGTGGCGGCCTTGACCACGTTGCTCATAACATAGTAGGGTTCATAGCTTTCCTGCTCTGCCTCATAGTAGCCTTTGCCCAGTTGGAAAGCAGTATTGTCGCCCCAGGTATAGAGGTCACCGTTCTCCTTGAGGATGGTGAGCACGGTACCAGGTCTGGCACCGTAAGAGACGTAGCCGTAGTCGTCGTATTTTTTCACGGTGAGCGTGGGCTGATTCTCCACGGAACTGCACGACACCGATTTGACGCCGGACATGAGCTTGACGGGAGTGTTGGATGTGGTGCTGCCGTTGAATAGCTTGGCAGTGCTGCACTGCCCCCAGCCGTAGAGGTCACCGTCACTGGTGACAGCCCAGGAGCACCACTTTCCTGCCTCCACCTGCTTGATGTAGGGCTGGCTTGCTGCCGAGGCAGGGACAGCCAACAGGCTTACCAAGAGAATGGCGGAGAGCAGCAGGAAGAGCCACCTTCTTATCGCATGCATAAAAATTCCTCCTCATTCCTAATTCCAGGGGAGGACACATATCTCTTTTTCTCCTCTGGACGCCGTATTTCCTCCAGAGGTAGTTCCTCCAGAGGGACACTATGCTTTACAAATTTTGTCACATTTCTTTTGCTTTGGCAAGTACTTTTTGTGCGAATTTGCAAGGACTTGGATATGATACTTTGACGCAAAAAGGCCGGCACCCACAATCTGTGAGTGTCGGCCTTTTGTTACCCTATCATGCGCTTTGTCTGTGGCGTAAGCCTGGCGCAAATCCGCTTTTCTATACGCTGAAACCCAGTGTTTTCAATGGCTTGCGGTGTTTTTTAGTACATGCCGCCCATAAACTGATCCGCGTCATCTTTACCCTGCTCACTAAAAATGTTGCGTTTGACTTAGCTTGATTCATTCTTGTTCCGGGTGGGCTGCGAAAGCAGCTCTGCTTTGCTATGCCTATTTTTCGCCCTGCACTTTTTCAGATTTATCTATTGACTTTCCATAGTTGGTCTCCTTAACCGCACCCCTGCCGGGCAGCATTTTCGCTGTGAGAGAATTCTTTGCAGATGTACACCGACAGGCAGCCACCTTGCTGCGATTCGCAAATCGTCTCGTACTATGCTTTCAACAGTGCCATCAGCTTCTTCGCTGCATCCATACAATCCTGTGCCTCTACTTCAGAGACAGGCATATAGGAATCGGAGGGGTAGCGTGTTTCAATATAAAACTGGTTTACAATCTCCCGCATCCCAGGCAATTTCAACGCCTCTTTTTACTCCCAAACATGACAACCTGGTCCTCCAAAGGAGGATGTGCTTAGAGGTGTGCAAAAAATCCGCAGTATTCCTGCACACCCTTTTACGGATCATTATGCTATATTACACTTAATGGTAATTTACACATAATGACAATTTCCCGTATGACAGAGGTGAGCGACATGCAGTTGTTCAGTGAGTATCTGCGCGACCTGCTTCAAACCAAGGGTCTGACGGTATCGGCTCTCTCCCGCCTGTCCGGTGTGGAGCGGACGGCCCTTTCCAAAACGCTGACAGGCCAGCGAGTGCTGCCCTATGCCGCTCTGGACGATCTAATCTACCATCTTCGTCTGACCCCCGGCGAAGAGCAGCGGCTGCGGTCTTATTACGACTCCCAATTTGAAAAAGAGGGCCTCCGGCAGTCCCGAGAAATCGTGGGCAGGCTGTTTTCCAACCTGGCCCAGCTGGACTTTACAGCTCCGGCTTTTGAGGAGAGCCGCCTGCTGCTGGATCTGGACGGCTATGCCGGCCCCCGCTCCATCTTTTCCGGTGCCTCCAACGTCCATCCCCTGCTGCGGATGATCCTCTCTCAGGAGCTGACCCGGTCGGATGCCCGTGTGGAGCTGACCGTTCCCCCCACAGACATCTTCCTGAACGACGAACTGCTGCGTCGGTATCTGGATGGCCGCATGGGGGCGCAGGTCCAGCAGATCATCGCTTTCGACGCCTCCGGAGCAGCGGAGGATATCAATCTGCACAATCTGGAATGTTTTTGCCGAATCCTGCCCATCTGCTTGCTGTCCAAGCGAAACTACCACCCCTATTACTATTACGACAGCATCGCCGCCCGGTACACCGACCCCTTCCCCTACTTCCTGGTGACCCATAGCTGTGCGGTGTGTCTGTCGGAGGACGGCTCCCAGGCCATGCTGCTGCGGGGCACAGACCAGGTAGAGCAATACCACCGTTATTTCCAGTCCCTGCTGGAGCGCTGCCGACCCCTGACCCAGTACACGGCCGACCCGGTGGAGATCCTGGAGTCCTACGACGCGTCCACCGATGAGGACGGCTTCTACATGGTCATGGACCAGCCCTGCTTCGGCCGGTTCTACGACGAGGCTACCATCGGCCGGTACCTGCGGCCGGAGCTCCCCTTCTATGATCGGCTGGAGGCCGTAGCGCAAAAGCGGTTCAGCCGCCTGCGGACGGCGGAACAGTTCTACACGCTCTTCACCCGCAGCGGAGTGGAGCGCTTCTGCCGTTCCGGCTCCCTGGACGATTTCCCCGTCGCCTTTGTGGCTCCCTTCCCGCCGGAGCAGCGGCGGCAGCTGATGCTGGCCCTGGCCGGGCATATCCGAAGCGGTGACATCACCGGGCGTATTCTGGAGCCGGATACTTTCCCGGACTACCTTAGCATGACCACCTCCCGCCGCTCCGGCATCGGTTTTTTCACCACGGAGCGGTTCCCCCTGCAGGACGGCTTTTGCTCCATCCAAATACGGGAGCCCAACTTATGCCGGGCCTTCCACGGTTGGCTCACTCACCTGCCCCACAGCCTCCAGGCTCTGAGTACGGAGGAGACGGCGGTCACCTTGGAGGAGCTTGCAAGATTCCGCGAAGCATGAGAAAAGGAGAGAGAAACATGAGAAACGCAGCACAACGCACCTGGAGTATCCTGACCGCTTTGGCTCTGCTCTTTGGCCTATGCAGCCCCCTGGGCGGGCTGGTGCCGGAAGCGGCAGCGGAAGAGAGCACCACATATCAGGAAGAGGATCCCATCTCAGAAACCGGGGAGAGCGGAACCGAGATCCTGGGCACTGGTACAGCGGGCACCGACGTGACCTGGAGCATAGACGCCGACTATGTCCTGCGCATTTCCGGCTCGGGACGGATGAAGGATATGTCGCTCTTCACCAAAAACTGGTCCTGCGATGGTGTCGATTATATGCCGCTCATCCGCCAGGTTATCATTGAGGACGGCATCACCTACATTGGAGAGTACGCCTTTTCAGAGTGTCCCGCCCTGGAGAGCATCTCCATCCCGGACAGCGTCACCGAGCTGGGCATCGGCGTATTTTATAAGTGCTACGCGCTCACCCATGCCCCCCTTCCCCAATCCCTGACGGAGATCCCGGAGGATACCTTTTACAACTGCAAATCCCTGGTCGACTTTGTGATCCCGGAAGGCGTCACGAAAATAGGGGATTCCGCCTTTTATAATTGCCGCAGCCTGACCGAGCTGGAGCTGTCTGACCGGATCACCACCATTGAAAGCGATGCCTTTAACGGCACCGGCCTGACCCATATCACATTCCCGGCGGGCCTGCAGGTGATCCCCAGCGGTGCGGTCGCCTTCTGCTACAATCTGGAAAGCGTAAAGATCCCGGACAGCGTGACCACCATCGAGGGCGGCGCCTTCTCCCACTGCGATAAATTGGAGACGATTTTTGTTCCGGACAGCGTCACCTCTATACCGAGCGGGGCCTTTAGTGCCTGCACAGCGCTGCGCAGCATCCGCCTTCCGGCACAACTGTCAGAGTTGGGTCCTGCTTTCGCCGACTGTGAGTCTCTGGAATACGTCCGTCTGCCCGAGGGCATTACCGAACTAAAGGATCACTCCTTCATTGGCTGCGACAATTTAAAGCTGGTGGAATTTCCAAGCACGCTGAAAAAAATCGGAGACGGTGCTTTTTGGGGAGACGGCAGTCTGCAGGAGATCCGACTCCCGGAGGGGCTGGAAGAGATCGGGTATGAGGCGTTTAATAACTGCGAAGCGATGACCACGGTGGTCTTCCCCGCCTCCCTGAAGTCCATCGGAAAAAACGCCTTTTACGATGTCACTTACGATGAGCGCACCTACTACTATGCCGGCACGGAGGAGGAGTGGAACCAGATCTCTGGAAGCGACACCTACCACTTTACCCATTCCATCATCTATTTTCAGTCCACCGGCCCCGAGGAGAGCACGGAACAGATCCCGGTTCCCATCCTGTGGAGCGCGGAAAACGAGACCGACGGAGTTCTGGTCTCCTGGTCCCTGCCCCTGGCACCCACCGGCATCCAGTTCACGGTGGACGGCTATCAGGTCCTGCGCAAGACCGAAGGCGGGGACTTCCAGCTTCTGGCCGATGTGGGCGACAGCCATTCCTATCTGGACCCTTCGGCGGAGGAGGGCGTCACCTATACCTACACGGTCCAGGCCTATTACGCAGATCAGACGGGAAACTATGACCCGGACGGCCTGTCCATCCTGCGCCAGCTTCCCCAGGAGCCGGGCGGCGGAGAGATCACCGTCCCCGATCCGGTGCTGTGGAGCGTGGAAAACCAGCCGGAGGGCATTGAGGTCTCCTGGAACTCCGGCATGTCTCTGCCTGAGGTCCCCGGGGTGGAGGTGTCCTACCTCATCCTGCGCAAAACCGGCGGTGAGAGCGACTATACCCAGATCGCCCAGGTCTCCGGGATCAACACCCAGGTCTATCTGGACCAGGACGTGACCGAGGGCACCGAGTATACCTACACCGTGAAAATGGTATTTGACGGTGTGGAAAGCGGCTGCGACGAGACCGGTCTTTCCATTGTGCGCGCCTCGGTGCTCATTCAGGATCTGGCCATTTCCGCGCTTTCGGGGACCGGGGTAAACATGCTGCCCCTGACGGGCCCCTCCTATGTCACCCTGGTCCTGGAGTCCGGCCTGCCGGAGACCTATCTGGACGGCGACGGGGCATTTACCGGCAGTATTCGTCTGACAGGCACCAACGACGGGCAGCTTCTGGCCGAGGGCAGCGATGTGGGCTATGCTCCCGAGCTGCAGGAGCTCTATGCCTCCTTTTCTCCCGGGGAGGAAGCCTTCTTCCCGCCCAACACCCTGGTGGACATTCAGATTCTGGATCCCCAGGGGCGGGTACTGGATAGCATCCGGTGCCGGACCTACTTCCAGAAATGGGCCGCTGACAATTTCTCCACCGACGACTTCCAGCCTGTGAGCCGGTATCTGCTCTATGAACTTCTGGGTGGGGACGAGAGCAGCGGCTGGTGGTACGACAACAAAGCGGACCAGCTCATCGGCAAGGGAACCGAGCCCGGAAAGGGAGGCTTCTGCTTCGGCATGGCCCTGTCCGTCTCCCTGGCCAACTACTGGGATGACGCCTACCACTTGGATGGCTTCGATATTCTGGACCAGGGCGGGGATGATGTGACCGTCCTTGCCCAGCAGAATATGGCCGGGCAGTTCCAGAACCGCTCGGCGGCAGAATTTATTCAGATGTGCCATCTGATGCAGTATCTGTCCGCCTTCCAGGAGGAGATGGACGGCAACCGCTGGAACTATGACGGCCTGCTTGCAGCCATCCGCCGCTATGGGCAGGGGGAGAACCCCATGCCTCTGATCTGGATGGAGCACACAGACAGCGGCGAGAGCCATACCCTTGGCGCCTATGACTATGAGATCGACGGCAACACCCTGACCATCTGGTGCTATAACTGCAACGTCCCCAACATCCCCGCACCTCTTACCATCACGAATTATACCGACGCAGATTCCGCCGCATGGTCGTTCAGCAGCCTGGGCTGGGGCGGCAGTCAGTCGGACAAGGGCTTTCTGGGCAAGGAGCAAAATTACCTGACCTTCTGCACCCCTGACAAGATCGGAACCGATCTTGTGCACTACGCCCAAACAGGGACCACCTCCGTGCTGGTCCGCACCGCCGCCCAGGACCCCTGGGACCAGGTCCAGGCCGCCGAAGGCATCCAGGTCGTCCCCGTCTCCTATCTGTCCAGCGCGCAGGACGATCTGCTGGCCAGTTCCCGCCCCTTTGAGGGGAGCATGGCCTGGATCTCCGGCACCGGCACCCTGGACCTGGGGACCATTGCCTCCCTGGGAGAGGTTACCATGGCCGATGATCTGTCCCTCTACCAGATGAGCGCCTCCGGCGCCTGTGTGATGACTCTGGCGGACAGCATGGTCCAGACCGTATCTGCCGGTGGGGACAACGTATCCCTGGCCTGTATTTTCTATTCCCACTCGGATCCTGTCCGGAAAATCACTGTCCGCTTTGACGGGCAACCGGTCTCGCCGGAGGCCAGCGTGATCCTGGAGCGAAACGGGGACACCATGACCTTCCAAAATACCGGAGCAGACAGCACCATCACCGTGACCTATCAGGACCCGGAGGACATCCTGCCGGAAGAGTCCTGGACCCAAAACGTCTCCGGCGACACGGTGTCCGTCACCGGCGATGGCTCCGCCGCTCCCGAGATCGACAGCGGATCCGGCGGTTCTTCCTCCGGCGGCTCCTCTTCCGGTGGTTCTTCCTCCGGCGGCTCTTCCTCCAGTGGGGCAGCCATTCCGGAATCCGGCCCCACCTATGCCGACGTTCCTGCCGATTATTGGGCACACGAAGAAATCGCGTGGGCCAGCAGCAATCAATATATGCAGGGGACCTCTTCTGTCAGCTTCAATCCCAGCGGCACCGTGACCCGCCAGCAGGTATGGATGATCCTGGCCAGGATGTCCGGGGCGGATCCAGCCGACATGGCGGCAGCTAGGGACTGGGCTATCACAAACGGCATCTCTGACGGGACGAATCCCGGCAGCCCCGTCACCCGCCAGCAGCTGGCGGCCCTGCTGTATCGATTCGCCGTGCAAAACGGCATGGCAGCAGTGACGATGGAGGAAAACCTCTCCGGCTTCCCCGATGCGGAAAGCGTGAGCAACTATGCCATCCAGGCCATGAACTGGGCCGTGGGTCAGGGCATCATCACCGGCACCTCCGATGGGCTGCTCAATCCCACCGGTCTTTCCACCCGGGCTCAGCTGGCGGTGATGCTGTACCGCTGGCGGGCCTAAACGGAAATCTCTAAGTGAATCAGCCCCCGGTGCCCTTTTGGACGCCGGGGGCTTTCGTGTGGAGCACCTGCCGGGGCAGGCATCCGGTAGGTCCGAAACGCTTGCGATCGGCATCACTAAATTCATTTGTATCCCCCATAAATAAATTGTATCCGCCATAAAAGGCACGCCGCAGAACGATAATTTCTGCGGCGTACCTTTTTATCAAATGATGGTGTTTACTTTAAGGAAGACAGCGCTGCCTCAACCATCTCCTGTGTCGCGGCGCCCTGGGGGTTCAGAAGGCCATTCGCCTCAGCAGAAATATAGCCCTTCTGGTGAGCCCAGGCCATAGCGGACTGGGCAAAACGGGAGCTCTCGCCCGCGTCGCTGTACTGGGTCAGGCCGGGATAATCCATCAGCATGGGGCTGCCTGCGTAACGCCACAGGATGACCATTAACTGCTCTCGGGTCAGGGTGCCTTCCGGCCCAAAGCTGCCGTCGCCGTAGCCGCTCATCAGCCCCTGGCTGGTTACCCAGCGGATTGCATGGAAGTAATGGGAATCGGCATCCACATCAGTGTAGATCCCATTGCTGTTCACCTCGGGCTTACCCGCCTGCTCATACAGCATAACGGCCAGCTCACCGCGGGTGACGGCATCGTTGTCCTCCCGCTCCTGCGCCGCATTCTGCTCGGGCAGCAGCATGAGAGAAGTGGCATGAGTCTGACCGGGCAGACTGTCGGTCACGGCGCCGTACCAGGCCATGACCCGATCACCAGCCTGAATATCCTTCAAAGAAACAGCTCCCTCGCCCTCATAGCGGGACAGCTGAGTCTTCTCGTCAGCAGAGATCAGGAGGCTTCCGTTGTCGGTAGTAATGATCAGTTGGCCATTTTCCAGGGCAACAGACTCCACCTCATGGTACCAGGCACAGCCGACGTCCATGGGAATGTTGCGCACCACTGCAAAAGCAGCGGACTGGGGAGGCAGGGAGCGAGTCTCTACTGCGCTGTGGAACACATAGAGGCGTTCACCCTCTTTAAGATTGGTGGGGTCGCTGGCAGTATGCTTGCCGCTATCGATCCAGACTGTGTCGGCAGAGAGGTTCATCACATACTCGCCGTACCGATCCGAGGTCATGCGCAGCCAAGTCATGGTGCCATCCGCATTTTCTCCGATTTCCTTGACAGTGCCGTAGTAAAGTACGCTGTCGGGGAGGACAGCGACCTCTTCCGCAGAAACAGGGGAGCTGATGGGTACCGCAGAAACCTCAGCAGCAAACGCGGGGACCGCCAGGGCGCAGGCCAGCGTACCGGTGAGGACCAGAGCAGAAATCTTTTTGTCCATCGTAATATCTCCTTCCAATATTTCTGTTTTCTTATCGCTCGCAGCGATTGTGTTCGGTTATTTTGGCAGACGCTTATTTTTAGAAAAAGTTTCCTAAATACGAACAGGAAGTGCAGAACTACCACTACCAGCTGATCGAGCGACTGGAGAAACCAGGGAGAAAACTGGTGCTGCGGATCATCGACACCCAGAACCATATCATCGAAGAGCGGTCTCTGGACAGCTTTCTCTGCGGGTTCCGTCTGGCGTGGGAACTGGTCAGTGAGCTGAATCGTTACCAAGAAAACAGGCATCTGTCATCAGCTGAAGAAGCTGAGACAGGTGCCTGTTCCGTTTCGTAAAAATTGCGGACACAACACAGGAAGCCTGTCCCTCTCGGGACAGGCTTCCTGTGTTCTCACAACTCATTGAGTTTCTTCACATACTCTTCCCTGGTCATCTGCCGGGCCGTGAAAGCGTCCTTCAGTTCCTGGGCCTGCACCACCAGATCGGAAGAGCGTCGTGTAGGGAAAGAGTGTAGATCTCGGTGGTC
>CABUDN010000059.1 GCA_902490355.1 uncultured Oscillibacter sp. | reverse complement strand
GTCATCGTGGTCGTCATGGATAATGAGCAGATGACCTTTCAGTTGTCCGGCAAGGGTCCGGCTTTTCCGCGGCTCAGGCTCCGTGGTTCCGGGCAGCCGTCAGAATATTGCGCATCAGCATGGCCCGGGTCATGGGCCCCACACCGCCGGGAACCGGCGTAATATAAGAAGCTTTGGCCTCCACCTCGTCAAAGACCACATCGCCGCAAAGCTTTCCGTCCGCGTTGCGGTTCATAGCCACATCGATGACCACAGCGCCCGGACGGACCATGTCGGCTGTTACCAGTCCCACACGGCCCACAGCGGCCACCAGAATATCCGCCTCCCGGGTCAAAGCCGCCAGATCCGGTGTCCGGGAATGGCACACCGTTACGGTACCATCTGCCTGGGTCAGCAGCATCGCCATGGGCTTGCCCACAATATTGCTCCGTCCCAGCACCACGCACCGCTTGCCTGCAACGGGAATCTCATAAGCGCGCAGCATCTCCATGACGCCCGCCGGCGTGCAGGGCAAAAAGGTCGGCGCTCCGATGGACATCTGTCCCACGTTGAAGGGATGGAAGCAGTCTACATCCTTATCCGGTGCAATGGCATGGATCACCTGATCCTCGTTCAGGCCCTCCGGCAGGGGCAGCTGGCACAAAATCCCGTCCACCGCCGCGTCCTGATTGAGCTGCTCCACCAGCTCCAGCAATTCCTTCTGAGAGGTCTGGGCAGGCAGACGATGGGAAAAGGAACGAATGCCGCATTCGGCGCAGTCGCTCTCCTTTCCCCGGACATACACCTGAGAGGCCGGATTGTCTCCCACCAGAATGACAGCCAGACCCGGCTGACGGGAGAGAGTCTCCACCTCCCGCCGCACCTGCTCCTTCACCTGGGCTGCCAGGGCCTTTCCGTCAATTCTGACTGCCATCGTCCGCTTCCTCCCCGTGCGCGTCATCCGCTGCAGTTTCCGTTTCTTTCTCCGCTTCTTCCAACGTCTGTGCGCAGATCTCTTCCGCACTCTGGGCGCTGGCCGCTTCCACGGCGGAGGCCTCCTCGGCCGCCTGTGCCGCAAGCTCCGCCGCCTTCGCCGCAGCCACCTGATTGACCAAAAGCTCATCCGGCGAATGCTTTCGGAAACCGATCTGATAAACCAGCACACAAACCGCCACAATGACCATCACAACACTCAGCGCCTGAGAAACCCGGATGGGCTGGCCCATGATGGTCCAGTCAAAGAGGTACAGGCTGTCCGTCCGCAGGCCTTCGATCCAGGCCCGGCCCAGACCGTACCAAAGGAAATAGAACCAGGTATTCTCACCGTCAAAGCGGCGGCCCTTGGAAATGACGAACAGGATCAGCAGCAGTCCGATCAGGTTCCACATGCTCTCATAGAAGAACGTGGGATGCACCTCAATGGTGGTCAGCGGCGTATCCCACAGCTGCATCCGCCAGGGCAACGTCGTCTCACATCCGAAGGCTTCCCGATTGATGAAGTTGGCCCAGCGGCCAATCACCTGACCCAGCAGCAATCCCATGACCGCCAGATCCGTCATGGCGCCGAATTTGAGCTTCTTGTGCCGGGTATAGAAAAATGCCACCAATACGCCCATAATGACGGCACCGTAAATCGCCAGTCCGCCATCCCAGACGGCAATCATATTCCCCCAGTTGAGGCTGCCGTCCTCGTTGCGGTACAGATCCAGATAAAACAGCACGTAATACAGCCGGGCGCCCACAATGCACAGCGGCACAGACCAGAGCACCAGGTCCATCACGTTGTCTTCCGTCAGGCCGTAATGCTTGGATTGCTTCATGCAAAGCAGCAATCCTGCCAGCATGGCTACCGCCAGGATGATTCCGTACCAGTAAATGCCGTGCCCAATGTGAATGGCCACCGGATCGGGATTGAACTCCCAGTCTCCGAAAAGGCCGGGAAAACTAATGGGCATGTCCTTCAATGCAGTCAAAACAGGTTCTTCCTTTCTTTCTCTATCAGCTTGCTATCTACTCACACTTCTTTGGGCTCAATCCGGGAAAGGACTGCGCGCTCCGGTGTGATATTCTCCCGCAGGAACGCCCGCACATCCTCCTGGGTGATGGAGTCAAACACCTGCGGGAAGCGGAAGGGATCGTAACCGTGGAAATACCCTTCTGTCAGAGACACGGCAATGTTTTCAAAGGAGTTGAGTCCCCGCAGATTGCTGCCGAAGGCTGCCCGGCGCACCTGCTGGTAGAAGTCCTCATCAAAGCCCTCGTCTGCCAGACGGCGGGCCTCCTTCTGAATCTCCTCCGCCACGGCCCGGCCGTCCCGGCTGTCGCCGCCGGCATAGAGATATGCCACACCCGGCATCATCTCAAAGGCCCCGCCGAAGCTGGTATTGATAAGCCCCTGGTCGTAAAGGCGCAGATACAGGGGGCTGGAGTCTCCCAGCAGAAGATCACAGGCCATATCACCCAGCACGGCCATGCGCAGATAGTCCTCCCCGTCGGCGGCCGGACGGCACTTGAAGCCAGTCAAAAACTGCGGCGTGGAAACTTCCATGGTCAAACAGCTCTCCTGCTGGGCCACAGCTTCCGGCTCCGTACCATAGTCCCGGGGGATGACCGGACCGGCCTCCTTGGGCAGCACCCGGCGGGCCAGCTCCACAATTCGCTCCGGCTCCACATCGCCAACCACCGTCAAAATCATGTTGGAAGGCGTGTAAAAAGCCTTGTGGCAGTCGTAAAGCGTCTGGGCCGTGATATGGGAGATGCTTTCCACCGTACCGGCAATGGGAGTCCGGGCAGTGCTGACACCGTAGAGAGACTGCATCATCCGGGTATAGATCTGCCAGTCGGGGTTGTCCTCAATCATCCGGATCTCCTGACCGATGATGCCCTGCTCCTTGGCCACACTCTCCTCCGTGAAATACGGAATGGAAACAAAGGAGAGCAGGATCTCCAGATTCTCGGCAAAGTGGGCCGTGGAATCGAAATAGTAGCCCGTCATGGCATTGGAGGTAAAGGCATTGGGCTCCGCACCGTTTTTGGCCAGCTCCTGCAGGGCGTTGCCCTCCTTGGTATCGAACATCTTGTGCTCGAGATAGTGGGCGATGCCGGCAGGCGTATCCAGCCAGCGGCCGTCGAGGCAAAACCGGGTATCCATTCCGCCGTAGCGCGTGGCAAAAAAGGCATACTGCTTGGCATAGCCGGGCTTGGGGACTACGCACACCTGCAGCCCGTTGGGCAGCACCTCCCGATGGACGGACTCTCCGATACGCTCATAAAACGTGGGCTTCATTGCGCCGCCTCCTTTCCACGCAGGAAGTAAACCGTATCCAGCGACACGGTCTTCATGGCCTCAAAAATCCGGGCCGGCGTAACTTCCCGTACTTGCTGCGCCAGCACCGCCGGGGTCTCCACCTGGCCGGTGGCCGCCTGCCCCAGGAAGAAGTTCTCCAGCTTTCCCTGGGAGTCGCCCATGGCGGCATAGGCGTTGAGCAGCGTACTGCGGGCGCCTTCCAGCTCCCAGTCCTCCAGAGCGCCGGCCTGAACCTCACCCAGCTGGGCGAGAATTTCATCATAGGCCTTCTGGAAATTATCGAACTCAATGCCGGAGGACATGGTGATAATCCCCTTCTGCCGGTGATAGACGGAAGAGGCATAGTAGCACAAGGAGAGCTTTTCCCGCACATTCAGGAACAAGCGGGAGTTGCTGCTGCCGCCGAAGAGGGTATTGCCCATGAGCAGAGCCGCGGTATCGTCACTGCCGCAGGAAAATCCCATACCGAGCTTTCCTTGGGTCACATCCATGGTCTCCTCTACCCGATGGACTTCCTCCCGGGCGGGATGCGGCTTTGCCAGAATGATTTCCCCCACATTTTCCCGGGGCAGCGTGGCAAACGCGGACCGCACGGCCTGCTCCACCCGCTCCAACTCGGCGCTGCCGCTGTAAAACAGCTCCAGCCGGGCGGAGGCGATCAGCTGACCGTAAAGCGCGTAAAGCTTATGAAGCTGCAGCTTTTCCGCCGTGGCCTCGCTGCCCAGACGGCTGATGCCGTACGGCTCCCCTGCACACATTTCCTGCAGGAGGCGACTGTCGGCATAATCCCGCTTGTCATTGATCAGGCTGCGGATGGCATCGAGAAGGTTTGTCTTTTCCGAATCAAAATAAGCCGGCACAAACCGCCCCCGCTCCGTCACGGGATCGCAGATCAGCTCACCCAGCAGCTCCGTGACGGGTTCCAGCAGATGCTCGCCGCCGGGGGCAAAGCTGTCGTCAATCAGGCTGGCTACAAAGCCGATACACTGGTTTTCTCCTTTTTTACGCACCGTATAGTCGATCCGGGCGCCGTACAGCCGGTCCAGCCGGGCAGAAAGCTGCCCCATGTCCG
The DNA here is from genome assembly GCA_902490355.1 of uncultured Oscillibacter sp. Taxonomy (GTDB): domain Bacteria; phylum Bacillota; class Clostridia; order Oscillospirales; family Oscillospiraceae; genus Oscillibacter. The sequence goes on along the minus strand of CABUDN010000059.1, from coordinate 9,784 downwards.
GAGCACTGACCGTACCCCGCCGCAGCACGGCAGGCAGCAGCGCCCAGGCGCTGGCCGTCTCCTCCTGCAGGGGCGTGACAAACTGGGCTGAGAGCAGACTGGTTTTGAATTTGCGCGCCGGCAGATACGTCAAATACACACCGTCGGCCAATTGAATTCTGGTCACTTCCAAAATTTCAGCTCCTTTTGGAATCCCGCGCGGCCCAAAGCCCCCTCCGGGCAGCGGTTTTCCTGCAATTTCCACATCCTGCATCCGCAGGCAGATCGGCCCTAAAGGCCCCCATTCCAAATCGGACAGGATGCGAGCATTCTTTTGTATTATAGTATAGTTCCCCATGTATTTCAAACATTTTCGCACGTTCCCCCATTTTCTGTGTCTCAAACAAAAAAAGCCGGATGCCAAACGGCATCCGGCCCCATGCTCACTGCAAAACCCGCAGGAAATTTTCCCGGGCGATCATCTCCCGCTCCCGTGCGGACATCCCCAGCTTCTCCAGCCAGAAAAAGAGATTCCCGGTACCGGAGCAGTCCTCCAGTCCCTGGGCACCGTCGTTTCCCGGCCCGAAAAACTCGCAGAAATCAAAACCGCAGGCCACGTACTCCACGCCCATGACCTCCGCCATATGAACAGCGTGACGAGCCAGCATCTGCGCCGTCTGCTGAGCAGGATCTTCGTGGACAAAGGCGTGATGGACATTGAGTCCCACAATCCCCCCGGTGTCCCGGATGGCCCGGAGCTGATCGTCCGTCAGGTTGCGGGGCACGGCACACAAGGCCCGGCAATTGGAGTGGGACGCAATCACCGGCCCATGGGCCATGGAAATCACATCCCGGAATCCCGCGTCGTTGAGGTGGGAGACATCCAAGAGCATCCGCCGCTGCTCCATTCGCCGGACAACCTGCCGCCCTGCCGGGGTCAGTCCCCGGTCCGGGTCTCCCCGGACGCCGGAGGCCAGCAGGTTCTCCTCATTCCATGTCAGCATCCCCAGGCGGGCGCCCAGGGATGCATAGCGGTCAATCCCTGCGGGATCACCCCCGATGGCTTCCATGCCCTCAATGCCCAAAAAGGCATACATCTGCCCGGATGCCCTGGCTTCCTCCGCCTCGCTGCCGGTGCGAACCATGCGCAGCCAGGGGCATTCCGCCCATTCCGCCGCGGCCTCCCGGAGCATCCGCTCCGTCCGGGCTGCAGCACTGTCCGCACCGGGGATTTCCTTCCAAAACGTCTCCGGCGCGGCAGAAGTCCACACCGCCAGGACCAGCCCCTCAATGTTCCCCCGGCGCAGGCGGTCCAGATGGTGCCGTTCCAGCACCCGGCACTCCCCTGCCAGGCGCCGCCGGGTCACGTCATAGAGAAGATCGGAATGTCCGTCAAAGATCATGTGCGCTCCTTTACGCTCCCAAAATACCGCCTACCAGAATACCCAGGTAGGTGCCGATCACATAGCCGAAGGTACCCACCAGCATCACCGGTCCCACCAGGGCACTCCAGCCCTGGGAAATCGCCATGCCCGCAGCGGTGGTGGGCCCGCCGATGTTGGCATTGGAGGCAAGAATGATATCCTCCAGGTCGAAGTGCAGCAGCTTGCCGCCCACAAAGCAAAACAGCATGTTCACCACCACCATGATGGCCGTAAATGCCAGCAGCAGCGGCGTCTCCGTCAAAATCTTGGATATGGAGGCGGGCACCCCGATGACAAACAGGAACAGATAGATAAAATACGTGCCGATCTCCTGCGATCCGGCCAGCTTCGCCGTCTGCTTCTCTCCCCAGGTGGCACAGGCCATGGCCACGGTGGTAATCCATACATATTCACTGCCGAAGAAGGTATGCAGCATGTGCAGTACCACGCCGGTATCCGGAATCAGGGCGCTGATGCCAGCGGAAATGAGCTTAGCCGCAAACACCACCGCCGTGGAATACGCCACATTCATGGCAATATCCTTCAGAGAAATATCCTTCCGGCTCCAATAAGCAGCCGCCTGGGTCTGAGCTCCTTTGAGGTCCCCGCTTTTGGCCACCGCGTCGATGTGGGGATGGGTATAATGGCGGCGGAAGAACTTCATCCCCGCAAAGAGGAGCAGGGCAAAGAAGTACAGAGCCATCAGCAGGTTATCGGCCACTGTGGCGGATCCCGCAATCTCTCCGGCGTCAAACTCCGTAGCCAGGGCGGCAAAGTTCACACCGCCGCCGATGTAGGATCCCGTCATCATGGCGGCCACCGCCTCCAGCTGCGGAATGAAGGGATGCAGCAGCGCATAGGCCACAAAGGCTCCCGCCACGGTCCCCGCCGCACCGATGAGGAAAATTACCATCATCCGCCCGGTCTCCCGCCAGATCTTCTTCATGTTGCACTCCAGAAGCAGCAGGGGAATACCCAGCGGCACCGCATAGCCCCAGATCACCTCATCGTACAGGGGGCAGCTGGTGGGGATGATGCTCAGATTGGATGCTGCCAGGGCGATCAGCAGGGCGATAATGGCCCCGGAAATCTTTGAGGCCCAAATATATTTTTGTTCCAGCCAGATGGCAAGTGCCACCGACACCACCAGCAGCGCCAGCAGAGCCCAGGTATCATCGGCGGCAATGAGGCTCTCCCGCCCCAATGTGTTCATAAAATAGGCGGCAAACATGCGCGTCCCTCCCAAAATTCCCTCCCGCTTTTGGCCCGTTGCCCCCTGCGGGTGTTTTGTTCCAGTATAACGGCTTTTCCCAACCGGCGCAAGCCTGGCCGCGGAATCCGGCACCTTCCGGATGCTTTTGCGCATCTTTTTCCCGGTTTCTCCCCTGCCGCGCACTCCGAACCATAGATTTTTTTAGATTTTCCGGGATTTTGACCACTTTTCCCCTTGACTTTTTGGAACATTTCCTGTAAACTATTTCGTGTTGTAAAGGTTAAGAACTTTACAGTAAGGAGGATTCCCTTGAAAAATCAGACTTACCGCATGACGATGCTCTTCGATTTTTACGGCGAACTCCTGACGGACCGGCAGAAGGAATTTTTCGATCTCTATTATAATGAGGACCTCTCCCTGGCCGAGATTGCGGAAAACGCAGGCATCTCCCGGCAGGGTGTCCGGGACGTGATCGTCCGGGCGGAGGCCACCATGCAGGAGGTCGAGGACAAGACCGGCATCATCCGCCGCTTTGAGGCCCAGCGGCCTCATCTGGACGCCATCGAGTCCGCCGCTGCCGAAATGAAAACCATCAACTTCCGGCGCTATGAGGATCCCCGGCTGACTGAGCTGGCGGACATCATCGCTGGGGAAATCTCCGCTTTGAAGGAATAAGACATGGCATTTGAAGGTCTTACTGAAAAACTTACCGCTACATTCAAGCGTCTGCGGGGCAAGGGCCGCCTGACGGAAAACGACGTCCGGGAGGCCATGCGGGAAGTCCGCCTGGCCCTGCTGGAAGCAGACGTGAGCTACAAGGTGGTCAAAGACTTTGTGGCCACCGTGACGGAGCGGGCTGTGGGTTCGGATGTGCTGGACAGCCTTACCCCCGCCCAGCAGGTCATCAAGATCGTCAACGAAGAGCTGACGAATCTCATGGGCGGCTCCAGTTCCAAGCTCGCCATGGCCAACAACGGTCCCACCATCGTGATGATGGTAGGCCTGCAGGGCGCCGGTAAAACCACGACCACCGCCAAGCTGGCCGGACTGCTGCGGCGCCAGTACAAAAAGCGTCCGCTGCTGGCAGCCTGCGACGTCTACCGTCCCGCTGCCATTGAGCAGCTCAAAGTGGTGGGCGGCCAGCTGGATCTGCCGGTGTTTGAGCAGGGACAGGGCGATCCGGTCAAGATCGCGGAAAATGCCATCCGTCACGCCCGGGATTACGGCAGCGACATGGTCTTCCTGGACACCGCCGGCCGGCTCCATGTGGACGAGACGCTGATGGACGAGCTCAAGCGCATGAAGGCCGCTGTCCATCCCAATGAGATTTTGCTGGTTGTGGACGCCATGACCGGTCAGGACGCGGTCAACGCCGCTTCCGCCTTTGACGAGGCGCTGGGCATTGACGGCGTGATCCTTACCAAGCTGGACGGCGACGCCCGAGGCGGCGCTGCCCTCTCCATCCGGGCCTCCACCGGAAAGCCCATCAAATTCGTGGGTACCGGCGAGAAGCTGGATATGATCGAGCCCTTCCATCCCGACCGGATGGCTTCCCGGATCCTGGGTATGGGCGACATGCTCTCCTTTATTGAAAAGGCCCAGGCGACCTACGATGAAAAGCAGGCCGCCAAGCTGGAGGAAAAGCTCAAGAAAAACCGCTTCACCCTGCAGGATTACTACGAGCAGCTCCAGCAGATCCGCGGCATGGGCGACTTGAGCCAGCTGGCGGGCATGATGCCCGGCGGACTGGGCAAGCAGCTCCAGGGCGCCACCATCGACGACAAAGCCCTGGCCCACACCGAGGCCATTATCCTCTCCATGACCCCCCTGGAACGGGAAAATCCCCAGATTCTGGGTGCCAGCCGCAAGCGCCGTATTGCCGCCGGCTGCGGTCTGGATGTGTCGGATGTCAACCGCCTTCTCAAGCAGTTTGACATGATGCAGCAGCTGACCAAACAGCTGACCAAGGGCCGCCTGCCCCGTATGGGGAAAGGCTCCCCCTTCGGCCGCAAAAAGCGGCTGAAATAAACCGGATATAAGTGCATTTCCAGGCATTTATAGATATAAAATTTTGTTACAATATTTGGAGGTACACAATTATGGTTAAGATTCGTCTGCGCCGCATGGGCGCCAAGAAGGCTCCCTTCTATCGCGTGGTTGTCGCCGATTCCCGTTTCCCCCGGGATGGCCGCTTCATCGAGGAGATTGGCACCTACAATCCCTGCGTCGCTCCCGCTGAGATCAAGATCGACACCGAGCGCGCTCAGGCTTGGATCAAGTCCGGCGCTCAGCCCACCGACACCGTCCGGGCTCTGCTGAAAAAAGTGGAAGTCCTCTGATCCGGAGGACGGATCATGAAAGACTTGCTGCTCTATATCGCCAGAAACCTCGTGGATGATCCCGATGCGGTTTCCGTTACGGAGATCCAGGGCGATCAGGAACTGACGTTGGAGCTGCGTGTCGCCCCCGACGACATGGGCAAGGTCATTGGCCGTCAGGGCCGCATTGCCAAGGAAATTCGGACTGTGGTCCGTTCCTATGCGCAGCGCACCGGCGTCAAGGTTTCCGTGGATATCGTTGATTGAAAAAGGAGCGGTGCACAGCACCGCTCCTTTCCTTGCCGCCTCTTGCCTGCCCGGGAAAAACCGGTTATACTGTCTCTATCAAGCAAAAGGAGTCTGCTCCATGAAACTGGAAACCATTAATGTCGGACGCATTGTCAACGCCCACGGCATCCGAGGCGAAGTCCGGGTCCAGCCCCGGGACGGCGATCCGGCCTTTCTTACACAGTTCAAGACCTTCCTCCTCAACGGCCAGCCCGTGACCCCCACCGCCAATCACGTTCATAAGAGCGTGGTGCTGATGAAGCTGCCCGGTGTGGACGATATGAACGCCGCCCTGGCCCTCAAGGGACAGGACCTGTATATCCGCCGGGCGGACGCGCATCTGCCGCAGGGCGTCTACTTCGACGACGAGCTGCTGGGGCTTTCCGTATATGAGGCCGACAGCGGTGCCCTTCTGGGCGAGCTGGTCAGCGTGGATGCCTATCCCGCCCATAAGGTCTACACCGTCCGGGGCTCTGAGGAATACCTGATTCCCGCCGTACCGGAGGTATTCATCCGGTCCGTGGACCTGGATGCCAACCGGATGGAGGTCCGGATCCTGGAGGGTATGCGCAGTGATGAACATTGATATTCTGACACTCTTTCCCGAGTCGGTGGATGCCATGCTCAATGTCAGCATCCTGGGCCGTGCCCAGGCCCGGGGCCACATCGCCATCCGCACCCACCAGATTCGGGCTTACACCACCAACAAGCAGATGCAGGTGGACGATTACCCCTACGGCGGCGGCCGGGGCGCTGTCATGCAGGCAGATCCCCTCTACCGCTGCTGGGCCCATGTGGTGGAAACATACGGTCCCGGCCGGACCATCTTCATGTCTCCCTGCGGCCGAACCTTTAACCAGGAGATCGCCCGGGAACTGAAGGAACGGTACGAGCACCTGATTCTGGTGTGCGGCCACTATGAGGGCGTAGACCAGAGATTTCTGGACGAGTGCGTGGATGAAGAGCTGAGCGTGGGAGATTTCGTTCTCACCGGCGGTGAGATCCCCGCCATGGCCATTACCGACGCCGTATGCCGCATGGTCCCCGGTGTTCTGCCGGATGCGGAGTGCTTCGAAGAGGAATCCCACTGGAACGGACTGTTGGAATACCCCCAGTACTCCCGCCCCGCCGTCTGGCATGACCGGGCAGTGCCGGAAGTTCTGCTCTCCGGCGATCACGGAAAAGTCGCCGCCTGGCGGAAAAAAGAGAGCTACAAGCGCACCATGCGCCGCCGTCCGGACCTGTTCGCCAAGTTTGACGAAAGCCAGCTGACTACCAAGGCCGAGCGGAAAATTCTCCAGCAGGCCCGGGAGGAATTTGCCCAGGAAGAACAGGCAGATTCCGAAGCATTGTAATATGGCAGCGCCCCGGCCGGTACGAAATCCGTACCGGCCGGGGCGTACTCAGCCGCGGGAACATTTTTCCGCATCAATGGCCAGCACCAGCATCAGCACCTGCAGGGCGTCGGATGGCTGCACCACATCGATGACATAAGTGTCCGTCAGTTGGAACACTTCTTTGGAAATGGTCGCCACCAGAGCCCCGCAGGGTTCCGTGACACGGTATTCCCACTCCATGAAGTCCCCCTCTACCTGCCAGCCGCCGCAGTCAATGTCAAAGCGCGGCCGGAAGAATGTAAAGGCCTTCTGCACACAGCCCACACGCCGATCCCCCATGTACAGCTCAAACCGGGGCAGCATGGTCAGCACCTTTTCCTGAACGGTAGCAATATGCTCGCCTGTGGAATCCAGAATGTGCAGGCAGTGCCCCCAGGCCAGCTTCCCTTCTACGGTATAGAGGGTCTCACCCGTCTCATTGTAAATATCGTAACTGTCCAGCCAGGAAAACAATCTCTGGCGAAAACGCATCCGCACTCCCATACTCTCCTCTCTCTTACATTACGCCTGAAGAACCATTTGATCCCGCCCGGCACAGGCCTGATCCAGGGCCGCCTGGTTCTCCTCCCGCTTCCGCTCCAGCCGGTCCTGCAGGATTTCAACCCGGCTTTTCAAGGCCCCGAGACGGTCTCCGGCCTGGGTAATTTGGTGGAGCACCATTCCGTCGGTGAAGAGATTATCCAGGAAAAGATCCAATGTCCAGGTAAACTCCCCCGGGCGCAGATCCACATTCGCTTCCCCGGCCAGATCCGGCACGTCCCCCAGCTCCGCCTGATACCGCCGCAGAGCGTCGGCCAGATGCTCCATCTGCGCCTGGGCCTCATTGATGTGGGAATACTTCATGACATCCGTGAACATTCCGCCGCCCAAAACGTCCCAGGTCCCCCAACCCTTGGCACTGTTCAGTCGGTCTATAGCCGCTGAAAGGCAAAAAAGCGCCTGACGGCCTGCCTGAGCTGCCTCGTTCAGCTCCCGCATCCGGGTATTCAGCTCCAGAATCCGCTCCTCCGCTGCCTGCAGCTGCCGGGCCAGAGCAGGATCCTGGGCACAGATGGCAGTCTCTTTTTCCCGCAGTACCTGTTCATATGCCCTCCGGCAATCCGCTGTCTCCTCGATCCGGCGGCGCCGGTCCAGAATCTCTTCCTGGATTCCGGCCAGCTGCCGTTCCGCCTCCTGCAGGCGCATCCGGGCGGCATAGGCCTCCGCCTGCTCCCGGTCCAGGTCCTCGTCCTTACTTCCCCGCAGTGCCGACAGCAGCGCAGCAAGGCTCACCCGCTCCAGCCGGTCCACATCCTTCTGCTCCTGCTCCCATCGGGCGTGGCATTCCTCCACCTGCCGGCGGCAGGCTTCTTCCTGCTGTTCCAGCCGTACCAGCACAGCCAGATCCTCCTCCCGCTGCGCAATCTGATCCCGCAGGGTTTGCAGCTGCCGCTGATAGTCCCGCATGCCGTATTCTCCTTTCCCACTCCTGCAAAAACGAAATGGCGGCGTGCCAGTTTGTAACCGCACACCGCCGTTTCATCGTCTTATTCTTTGGGTGTACCGTCGGCGTTGAACACCGGCAGAGGTGCCAGATAGCGGATATCCGTGCGCTTTTGGGCATCGCCCTCCGCCAGCACCGCTACGCGCCCGGCTACCGTGCCGCCGGCCAGCTCCACCAGCTCTTCCATAGCCTTGAGGGATCCGCCGGTGGAGATCACATCGTCCATCAGCAGTACCCGCTTGCCGCGGATCAGCTCCGCATCATCCCGGCCCAGGTACAGCGCCTGAACGCCTGCCGTGGTAATGGAGCGGTCCTCCACGTGAATGGGATCCGGCATGTAGGCCTTGGGGCCCTTCCGCGCCACAAAATACTTGGATGCCCCGGACTGGCGGGCCATCTCATGGATCAGGGGAATGCTCTTGGCCTCCGCCGTAAACAGATAGTCATAGCTCTCCGCCGGAACCAGCTTCAAAAGCTCCCGGGCGCAGGCTACGGTCAGTTCCGCATCGCCGAAACAAATAAACGCACCAATGTACAGATCATCGGTGACTTTGCAGATGGGCAGTTCCCGTTTGACTCCCGCCACCGTCATGGGATAGGTATGCATAGCTCCTTGCCTCCCTCAAAATTGTTCACACAGGGAATTTTCTTCCGAAAATATTATACTGGTTATGCCGTAAAAGTCAATAACAGCACCGGAACACCGTGCTCAGCGGTGCTGTTTCTCCATTCTGAGCGCAAACGCATCCAAGCACATTCATACACAGGAGGACACTGATGTACACAATTCGCCCTTATCGCCCGCCGGACTGTCCGGAAATGGCGCAGCTGTTCTACAACACGGTCCACATCATCAACGCCCGGGACTACACCCCCCGCCAGCTGGATGCCTGGGCCACCGGCACGGTGGATCTGGCCGCCTGGGACCGCTCCTTCCGCGCTCACCGCACTCTGGTGGCGGAAGAGGCGGGCATTCTGGTGGGGTTTGGAGACATGGATGAAACCGGCTACCTGGACCGTCTTTACGTCCATCACGCTTATCAGCATCAGGGCATTGCCTCCGCACTGTGCCGGGAGCTGGAACAGGGCTTTCCCACTGTCACCACCCACGCCTCCATCACCGCCATGCCCTTTTTCGCCCGCCGGGGCTATCGGATCCTCCGGCGTCAGGAAGTGGAACGGCAGGGTGTGCTGCTGGCAAATTATGTGATGGAACGCTCCTGCATCCAGGGTTCCAACAGAGATGCCAAGGTATAGCGGCGAAGGGTTCCCACTGCTTCCTCAGAGGCCACCGCTGCCGCGTAGCCGGGAAAAAGGTCCAGCGCCTGACAACGCACCCCCGCTTGTGCCGCCGGTTCCCGGTGCAAAGAGGCGCCCACCCCCATACCATTCTGCTTGGTCAGCGCTTCCCGTCGAACCCAATGGTCAAAAAATGCGGTGGGATCCTGTGTATCTGCCAGTCGATGCATGATGCGCGTGCCCACCGGCCGCAGCCGCTCCACATCCACACCCACCGGTGCAGCGCTCAGCGCTGCCAGCACGGCGCCGTTGGTATGGCTGAGGCTGAAGTGGACAGCAGGAACATCCGAGAAATAGGGTTTTCCCTGCTCCGTCAGGGCAAGCGGCGGCAGCTCCTGCCAATGGTACTGTTCCCACACCGCCCTGCGTAAGATGAAGTAGGC
>CABUDN010000058.1 GCA_902490355.1 uncultured Oscillibacter sp. | reverse complement strand
CACCAGACCGTTTTTCATGAACCGGGCTCCTCTCCGCAAAGTATGGTTGCTTCAGCCTATGCCGGAGGAGAAGCAGGGGTTCCGTCCATACTTTAAAGCGGTAGAAATTTTGCGGGAAAAGGTCTTTACTTTCACACTCTACAATGCTAAAATCGGGATAGCGGCATGGGCCGCAATTTGGTCTGTAACATTCAGAAAGGGCGTACAATATGGTCAAGATCGGCAAAAAGGAAAAAAACGACCAGCTCTATAAGGCGATTTTGCAGCTTCAGGATGAGCAGGAGTGTTATGATTTCTTTCAGGACCTGTGCACCGTGTCGGAGCTTCGGTCCATGGAACAGCGGTTTGAAGTGGCCTCTCTGCTGGATGACGGCATGATCTACAACGATATTCTCGAGCGTACCGGCGCTTCCAGCGCTACCATCAGCCGGGTTAACCGCTCCCTCAGTTACGGGACCGGCGCCTATGCCCGGATCTTTGCCCGTACGAAAAATAAGAAGCAATGAAGAGTTATCAGTCTCTGGCGGACAGCTACGATGCCCTGATGGCGGATGCGGAGCACCGGCGCCGGGCGGCGTTTTTGATGCGCGCCTTCCGGAAAAGCAAGCCTGCGGTGCACACCGTGCTGGACCTGGCCTGCGGCACCGGCACCATTGCCTGTCTGCTGGCTCAGGCGGGGTATCAGGTGACGGCCACCGATGCCTCGGAGGAGATGCTGACCCAAGCGGCACAAAAAGCGGCGGCCCTGTCGGGGCAGCCGCCTTTGTTCCTGTGCCAGTCCATGCCGCAGCTGCGGCTGCTGGAGCCGGTGGACGCTGCCATCTCCACGCTGGACTCTCTGAATTACCTGACCCGGGAGCGGGACCTGCGGCAGACCTTTGCCCGGGTATACCGCTGGCTGCGGCCGGGAGGACGGTTTTACTTCGATGTCAACACCCCCTGGAAGCTGCGGCGGATGGACGGGCAGATTTACATGGATGAGACGGAGGAGAGTGTGTGCGTTTGGCGGACCTTCTTCTCAGAAAAGACCCGGGTGTGCACGTATCAGGTGGACCTGTTCTGCCAGCGTTCGGACGGCGCCTGGGACCGGGAGTTTGAAGAGCACCGGGAACGGGCCTGGAGCCGGGAGGAGCTGGAACGGTTTTTGACGGAGGCGGGCTTCCGGGACATTACGGTGTCCGGGGATTTGACCAGCCATCCGCCCCGGGAGGATGAGGACCGGTGGATCATCACAGCGGTCCGGCCGGCGGAGGATGCCGGAAAAACAGCGGTCCAAGGGACCGGGAAACGATAAAGGAGTCATACAATTCATGAGTGATCAACTGGTACGTGCCATCAGCAAGGATGGCTTTGTCAAGGCCACGGCGGTATCCACCCGGTATTTGACGGAGCGGGCCCGGCAGATTCACAAGACGCTGCCGGTGGCCACGGCGGCTCTGGGCCGGCTGCTGGCTGCGGCCTCCATGATGGGCAATGCCCTCAAGGACGAGGGCAGCAGCCTGACACTGCAGGTCAAGGGCGGCGGTCCGTTGGGCAGTGTGCTGGCGGTGTCGGATAACGAGGGCAATGTCCGCGGCACGGTGGAAAACCCGGCTGTGGATCTGCCGCTGCGGCCGGACGGGAAACTGGATGTGGGCACCGCGGTGGGCTGTGACGGCACGCTGACGGTGATCCGGGACCTGAATATGAAGGAACCCTACGTGGGCAGCGTGGGCCTGCTGGGCGGCGAGATTGCCGAGGATCTGGCAGCGTATTTTGTGGAGTCGGAGCAGATTCCCACGGCCTGCGGGCTGGGCGTGCTGGTGGACCGGGATCAGAGCGTGCTGGTGGCCGGCGGCTATTTGGTGCAGCTGCTGCCCGGCGCGGGAGAGGATGTCATCACCAAGGTCGAGGGCAGCCTGATGGCTGCCGGGACGGTGACGCAGCTGCTGAGCCAAAAGGATGATCCGGAGGCCATGCTGCGGGCGGCGCTGTCGGATTTTGAACTGGAGATTCTGGAAAAGACACCGGTGGAATACCGCTGCTACTGCAGCCGGGACCGGATGGAGCGGGCGCTCATCAGCCTGGGGCCCACGGAGCTAAAGCAGCTCCTGGAGGATCAGGGCGAGGCGGAGCTGACCTGCCGCTTCTGCGACAACGTGCAGCATTTCAGCCGGGAGGATCTGGAGCGGATGCTGGCGGGTATGCGCAAAAAGTAAACCGGAATGCAAATGTGCCGCGGGAGGGATCGAAATGCAGATCCCTTCCGCGGCAGACGTTTGAGAGGCATGCAGCTGCGGTGAGAATGGGGCAAAAACAGGCGCAGAATCCGACTACGAAAAAAATCGAGAAAAATTTAAATTTGGGGTTGACAGAAAGGGGGTCTTTGCGTATAATAACTTTTGTCGTCTGACAAGAGCGGCGATCCGGGAGCATAGCTCAGCTGGTTAGAGCACCTGCCTTACAAGCAGGGGGTCACTGGTTCGAGTCCAGTTGTTCCCACCAAGAATTTATATGGCCCGGTAGTTCAGTTGGTTAGAACGCTAGCCTGTCACGCTAGAGGTCGACGGTTCGAGCCCGTTCCGGGTCGCCATATCCCATGGGATGGAATCCCATCCCGTGGGTCCCTTTTGGGGTTGAAATTCCCCGGCCGCGCCGTTCCGGCGCGGAAAAAGATTTGCCCAGATAGCTCAGTTGGTAGAGCAGAGGACTGAAAATCCTCGTGTCGCTGGTTCGATTCCGGCTCTGGGCACCACCTGCGGGCATAGCTCATCTGGTAGAGCGCCACCTTGCCAAGGTGGAGGTAGCGAGTTCGAGCCTCGTTGCCCGCTCCAGAAAGAAACACCCACACTTGAGACGGGTGTGGGTGTTTCACTTAAAAAAAGTGTGGACTTTTTCGAAAGGTCTGCATATAATATAAATGTAGCGACGGTGACATAGCCAAGTGGTAAGGCAAGGGTCTGCAAAACCCTGATTCCCCGGTTCAAATCCGGGTGTCACCTCCATAAAAATAACCACACCTAACTGTGTGGTTATTTTTATGGAATCCTGGGATATTTCAAATGCTCGGGGCAAGTGAATTGCCCCTACGCCAAGGTTTTGCCTGCGGCAAAACGCTTGTACGGCGCAAAAGCGCCGCCCCGCCGTGCGGGGCCCCGGTCTTGTCCGGCATCTATACCTTGCGGACAAGACAAAAAGAAACACCAGCCTATTGGCTGGTGTTTTTTTATGGATATCTGGGGATTTTAAAATGCTCGGGCGAAGCACCCGCAAGGGGGACGCCGCATCCGTAAGGCGGCAAAGCCGCCAACGGCTGCGCAGTGAATTCCGCCCACGTGTTACCAAACGGGACCTGCTGCTCCCAATAAAAAGAAGTACCAGCCAGTTAGCTGGCATTTTTTAAAATTCCTGAACGGTTGAAATGCGGGGACAATCCATCCTGATCCTGCTGCACGGCCTCTGGTTAACCGCCGGGGATTGACAGCCTGCATACGGCATGATACCATAAAGAAAAGTTTTCTTCGGAAATGAGAGGTTCTCTACTGGCGGTGAAAGCCCGCGAGCGTCAAGTTAACCCGGTGAAATTCCGGGGCCAACAGTCAGTCTGGAGGGGAGAAGAAAACACGCATGGGGTCGAATGCATGTGTGTCTCTTCCGAAGTGAGCATAGCAGGAGTTCAGGCATTCGGTGTCCGCGCGGCGCCGGATGCCTTTTCGTTTTGCAGCGCATGCACAGCCCCGGAAACGAAAGGGGATCTTTATGGAACCGAAGACTCTGGAACAAACTGCTGCCAACCCGTTGGCTACCGCGCCCATTGGCACACTGCTGTGCCGCTACTCCATTCCAACCACGCTGACCCTCCTGGTAAACTATCTCTATAACATTGCAGATCAAATCTTTGTGGGACAGGGCGTGGGTATTACCGGAATGGCGGCCACCAATGTGGCCTTTCCGCTGACCATTGTGACCATTGCCCTGGCCCTGCTGCTGGGGGATGGCTGCGCTGCCAATCTGAATCTCTGCCTGGGACGGGGAGAACAGGACCAGGCAAACCGGATCATCAGCCATACCGCTTCCTTGATGGTGGGGGTGGGCATCCTGTTGGGAATCGCGGGAAGCTTGCTGGCAAAGCCCATCGTCATATTGTTTGGAGCCACGGAAACATCCTTCCAGGCTGCGCTGGATTACACCCGCATCATTGCGTGGGGACTGCCGTTTCTCCTGTTCAGCTCCGCCCTGGCCGCCATCATTCGGGCGGACGGCAATCCCAAATTTACCATGAAGTGCATGATGCTGGGAGCGGGGATCAATCTGGTACTGGACCCGGTATTCATTTTCTGCCTGCATATGGGGGTGGTGGGAGCTGCCATTGCTACGGTGCTGGGGCAGGCAGTGGCGGGAACGCTCTGCTTGCTGCATCTGCGGCGGCTGCAGAGCGTTCGGATTGAACGCCGGTGGCTCCGGCCCACCCTGCCGGTGACGGTCCAGATTCTCAGGCTGGGGATTCCCAGTTTCCTGACGCAGATCATGACGGCCGTTGTGCAGGTGACCATGAACAATCTCATGCGCCAATATGGCGCGGCCACGGCATACGGCAGTGATGTGGCACTGTCTGTATACGGTGCACTGATGAAGGTTTACCAGATTGCCCATGCCATGTTTGTGGGAGTCTCTTCTGCCACGCAGCCCATCAATGGATACAACTTTGGGGCGCGGCAATACAGCCGGGTGCGGGAGACGTATCGCCTGGCGTCCGCCATTGCCCTGGGGATCTCGGTGGGATGGTTTGCGGTGTATCAAATATTCCCCCGGCAGATCGGGAGCCTCTTTGTTTCGGGCGATGCGTCGTATCTGGATGCCTGTGCGGTGATTTTCCGGCTGTATATGCTGGGATTCTTCACCTATGGCTTGCATATGACCACAGCATCGTTCTTTCAGAGCATCGGCAAAGCAGGAAAGGCACTGGCACTGCCCTTGACGCGGCAGGCCGTGGTTCTGGTTCCGCTGGCGCTGGTGCTGTCCGCACGCTTTGGAATGACTGGCGCGCTGCTTGCGGCGCCGGTGGCGGACGTGGTATCCTGCCTGCTTTCCCTGCTGCTGATCCGCCGGGAGTTTTCCGCGTGGCGTCGCGCGGGGTGGCTGCATGCCAAACCGGCGGACTTCAAATAAGACGGTGCTTGGAAAGAATGGCGGCCCCTGCCTGCATCCGGCGGTGAAGGACGATGGGCATATGGATGCATTCTGAGGTCACACATGCGGCGCAATGGCTGCGGGGTCGGGATCGTTCTTGCAGTTTTGTTGATTTTGTGGCATAATCACTCCAAGTTTCTAAGTATGAAGATGAGGGAGCGTGAGGAAAGAATGTGCCCACAGAAAATTGCACTGCTGACGGACTCTTGTGCGGATCTGACGCCTGCGCTGATCCGCCAGAATCACATCCATGTGGTTCCGCTGCGGATTCTCTGCGCCGATGGGGAGTACCGGGATGGCGTGGATATTGACGGAGAGGGGATTTACCGCCGTCTGCGGGCGGGAGAGCTGCCGCAGACCTCGCTTCCTGCCGCGGAGGGTTTTGGACAGGCCCTGCGGCAGATTGTGGCGGAAGGCTATGACGGCGTGATTGCCGTGATGCTCTCCAGCGGCCTTTCCGGCACCTATAATCTGGCCCGGGTGATTGCCGAGGAGTGCCGGGACCGGATTCCCATGCGGGTGTTTGATTCCCTCAGCGGTTCGCTGGGGCAGGGACTGACGCTTTTGCAGCTGGCGGAGGATCTCCGCAGCGGCATGGGTTGGGAAGAACTGACGGAGCGCCGGGCGCCGCAGCTGATTGCCGCTACCACTCCGTTCTTTTCTGTGGATACTCTGGAGTATCTGCAAAAAGGCGGCCGCATCGGCAAGGTGACGGCTACTGCCGGAGCGCTGCTGCACATCAAGCCGCTTCTGACCTTTGCTGCGGACGGACAGCTGACCTCGGTGGCGAAGGTCCGGGGGCGGCCCCAGGTGATGGACAAGCTGGTGGAGCTGACAGTGAAGGCCTGCGGATCGCACCGCCGCTACAATCTGGCCGTCGCTCACGGCGGCGCGCCGGAGTATCTGGAGACTCTGCGCCAGAAGCTTACGGCGGCTCTTCCGGCATATGACCATATCTGGGAGGGGCAGATTGACGGAACGCTGAGCGTCTATATTGGAGACGGGATTCTGGGCGCCGCGGTTCAGGTGCTGGATTAAAAAAGAAGAGGCTGCATTAGCAGCCTCTTCTTTTTGTTCAGCGGGACAGATATGCTTGGCAGCACGCGCGGGCCTGCTGCGCCGTTTCTGCTTCGTCCACGGTGCAAAGCTTGCCTTCCCGGACCACCACGCGGCCATGGACCACGGTGGTATCCACCGGACCCCGCAGGCCCACGGTGGCCAGCACGTCGGCAGGGCTCTCTCCGGCACCGGCCAGTTCCAGACGGCGGGAGTCCACCAGGAAAAAGTCTGCGCACTTGCCTGCTTCCAGGGAACCGATGTCCGTTCGCCCCAGCAGGCGGGCGCTGCCCCGGGTGGCCATCTTCAGCACCTGGTAGCCCGAGGGGGCCGCGGCGCTGCTGGTGAGCCGGTGGAGCAGATAGCATACCCGCAGTTCCTCCAGCATGGACGAGCCGTCGTTGGAAGCGGAGCCGTCCACGGCCAGTCCCACCGGCACACCCAGTTCCAGCATCTCTGGAATCCGGGCCACGCCGGAGGAGAGCTTCATGTTGGAGATGGGGCAGTGGGCCACACCAGTTCCGGTGCGGGCCAGCTCCCGGAGCTCCTCATCGTTGAAGTGGATGCCGTGGGCATACCATACATCGGGGCCTGTCCACCCCAGAGAGGCCATATACTCCAGAGGACGCATGCCCTTGTGCTGGAGCGTGTAGCGCTCTTCGTCCTTTGTCTCGCACAGATGGGTGTGGAGACGCACGCCGTACTGCCGGGCCAACGGCGCGGACTGGCGCAGCAGCTCCTCGCTGACGGAGAACGGCGAGCACGGCGCCAGCACCACCTGGTGCATGGAGCCGGGGGCGGGATCGTGGTAAGCCTCGATGGCCCGGACACAGTCCCGAAGGATTTCATCCACCGGCTGGACCACGCTGTCCGGCGGCAGACCGCCGTCCTTGCGGCTCAAATCCATGCTGCCCCGGGAGAGCACCATGCGGATGCCCAGGGCCTGGGCGGCTTCCAGCTGGGCGCCCAGCAGGTCCCCGGAACCCTGGGGGAAGACATAGTGATGGTCAAAGCAGGTGGTGCAGCCGTGCTTGAGCAGCTCTCCCATGCCCACCAGGGAGGAAAGCCGCACGACCTCGGTATCCAGCCCCTTCCAGATTTCATAGAGCGCCGTCAGCCAGTCGAACAGCTCCAGATTCTGTACCTGGGGCAGGTTGCGGGAAAAAATTTGATAGAGATGGTGATGCGTGTTGATGAGGCCCGGATAGCACCACAGATGGCGGCCGTCCAGCTCCGTCTGGGCGGTATGAGGCAGATTCGGTCCCAGGGCCCGAATCCATCCGTCTTCGCAGTAGAGATCCACATCCCGCAGCACCTGATCGCGGTCATCGCAGGTGACCACCGTGTCCAGATGGCGGATCAGCAGTGAGGACATAGAAAACACCCCTTTCCTGTCTTTGAGTATACGGGAAAGGGGCGGGAAGGTCAACCGGGGAAAAATGCCTTGAGAAAGGCGCGGGAGTATGGTATTGTCGAAGACGGGAAACCATAGCGGACAGGGGGGGGCGCAATGCTGGACATTTTTGATATTCTGGGACCTGTGATGGTGGGGCCGTCCAGCTCCCACACGGCGGGCGCGGTCCGCATCGGCCGGATGGCCCGGGTGCTGCTGGGCAATGCGCCGGTGGAGGCCCGGATCGGCCTGTTTGGGTCCTTTGCGGAAACCGGGCAGGGCCACGGTACGGACCGGGCCCTGGTGGCGGGGCTGCTGGGCATGAAGCCCGATGATCTGGAGATTCCCCACAGCTTTTCTCTGGCGGAGGAGCAGGGGCTGCGTTTTTCCTTTTATACCGCCAGTTTGCGGGAGGCTCATCCCAACACGGCGGTGCTGGAGGTGCGGGATGCGGCGGGGCGGACGCTGACGCTGCAGGCGGCATCCACCGGCGGCGGGAGAATCCGGGTGGACCGGCTCAACGGCGTGGATGTCAGCTTTACCGGGATGTTCAACACTTTGGTGGTGCAGCATCAGGATATTTCCGGGAAGGTGGCGGATGTGACCCGGGCGCTTTCCAGCGCCAAAATCAACATCGCCAATATGAGCGTATGCCGGGACCGGCGGGGCGGAGATGCTCTGATGGTCATTGAGACAGATCAGAAAGTACCGCCGGTGGTGCGGGTTTTGATTGGAGAGCTGCGGGGGATCCGGAGCCTGACGTATTACGAAAAGGAGGAGTAAGCGTGGCGCTGGATTCCATGCAGGAGATTTTGGAGCGGATGGAAGCCGAGAATAAGCCCTTCTGGCAGGTGGTGCAGGATACAGACCGGGAGGAGCGGCAGGTGACGGCGGAGGCGTCCCGGGAAAAGATGCGTGCCACCTGGCAGGCGATGCTGGAGTCGGTGACGTCTTACCAGGGGGAGCGGATGTCCCTGAGCGGCCTGGTAGGCGGCGACGGAGAGCGGATGCGCCGCTACGCCCGGGAGGGAACGCCGCTGAGTGGGGCCTACCTGCAGGAGGTCATCGCCACGGCACTGTGCGTGGGAGAGTCCAACGCCTGCATGCGCAAGATTGTGGCGGCTCCCACGGCAGGCGCCTGCGGCGTGCTGCCGGCGGTGCTGGTGCCGCTGTATCAGAGCGGACAGGCTGAAGAGGAGGAGATCCTCCAGGCACTGTATGTGGCGGCGGGCATCGGCGCGGTGGTGGGCTACCGGGCCTGCATAGCCGGCGCCGCCGGCGGCTGTCAGGCGGAGATCGGCACCGCCAGCGCCATGGCGGCCGGTGCGCTGACGGCTCTGCGGGGCGGTTCCGGCGCACAGGTCGGTCATGCCGTGGCCATGGCGCTGAAAAATCTGATGGGGCTGATCTGTGACCCGGTGGCAGGTCTGGTGGAGGTCCCCTGCGTCAAGCGCAATGTGGTGGGGGCAGTCAATGCCGTCAGCTGTGCGGATATGGCCCTGGCGGGGATCACCAGCCGGGTGCCGGTGGATCAGGTCATCGACTGTATGGGAGACGTGGGACGCCGTCTGCCGGTGGAGTTCCGGGAGACGGCCCTGGGCGGCCTGGCCGTCACGCCGTTTGGCCAAAGTGTCAAGGAACAGCTGCAAAGCCGGACGGAGCCGCAGGAGACATAAAAAAGTTCCCGTGCCTTTTGGCACGGGAACTTTTTTATGTAGGATAGACCGGTCAGGCGTTCCGGGCGGCTCTGGCCTTCTGCAGCCAGTCCTTGCCGTCGACAAAGCGGGAGACGATGAAGGAGACCACATAGTCGCCGGCGGAGTTGATCATGGTAGCGGGGGGATCCACCAGGTTGCCGATGGTGATGGCAATGGGGTAGGCCACAGCCAGCTGATCCGGGAAGAACACGGAGCACATGATGAACTCGCCGATGTAGCCGCCGCCGGGGACACCGCTCATGCCCACAGAGGAGAGCACAGCGACCAGAATGATCAGGATGAAATCGCCGATGGAGTTGAAGGGCTTACCGAACACGCCGAAGAGGAAGGCGATCTTCAGCACGCAGGAAAAGCACGAGCCGTCCATGTGCATGGTGGCGCCCAGAGGCAGCACGATCTCGCTGACGTCCTTGGAGATGCCGGTATCCTCCGCCACTTCCATGTTGGTGGGAATGGTGGCAACAGAGGAGCAGGTGCCCAGAGAGGTGATGGCGGGACGGGCGATGCGGCGGAACATCTCACCCACAGCACCCTTGCCGCCGCCGAACCAGGCAAACAGGGGGAAGGCGGTGAAGATGTAGACAAAGCACAGCGGGTAATAGACGGCCAGGGCCCGGGCGTAGTCCGCGGTGATTTGAGAGCCGTAAGTGGCCACCAGGTCGGCGAAGAAGCCGAAGAAGGCGATGGGGGCATAATAGGTGACCAGCTGCACGACCTTCATCATGGCCTCAGCAAGGCTGGTGAGCAGGGTGGCAATGGGGCTGTCCGGACCGGGGCCCAGATTGACGCCGAAGCCCACCAGAATGGAAAAGACGATCAGGGGCAGCATGGCGCTGCGGCTGAGCAGGGAAGAAAAGTCGCTGACGGTGAAGAAGTTGACGATCAGATCCGGAATGGAAATGGGATCGTCCACCACGCCCTCGGCCAGATTGCTCCAGGGTTCCAGCACCGGGGGAATCAGCTTCATCAGCACGATCATGATGGTAGCGGCAATGGCACCGGTGATGACGAAGGTCAAAATGGTGGTGCCCATGATCTTGCCGGCCCGCCGGCGGCTGCGCATGGTGGCAATGGATCCGGCAATGGAAGAAAACACCATGGGAACCACAATGCAGAACATCATGTTGATGAACAGGGTGCCCAGGGGCTTGAGGACGGTGGCACCGGCCTTAACGACCTCGTCACCCTCCTTCACCTGGGGGAAGATGGCACCCACGATGGAGCCCAGGATCATGGAACCCAACATGATGGCCAGGAACGCGTAGTTGTGGGCGACAGACTTTTTGGTCAGTTTCTCGCTCATATTCTCTCTCCTCCTAAAATGGTTTGGGGTATCTGTATGGCCCGGAGGCCTTACATTCCGGGAATGGGGGGCAGATCCTCGTCGGTGATCTCGCCTTTGCAGACAATATTGGTGGGGCCGGTGAGGTACAAGCTGGCGATGTGGGAGTGGACCCGCTCGGCATCAATGCGCAGCTCGCCGCCGAGCATGGTCACCCGGACATCCTTTCCGCTGACCCGGCCCTGCAGCGTCAGCACGGTGACCACCGATCCGGTGCCGGTGCCGCAGGCGTAGGTAAAGTCCTCCACGCCCCGCTCAAAGGTCCGCTCGCAGACCAGGTCTTCCCCGATAATCTCATAGAAATTCACATTGGCGCCCTTGGGGAAATCGGCGTACCAGCGGATCTTCCGGCCCAGCTCCCGCAGCTCGTTTTCGTCCGCTTTCTGCAAGCCCCGGTAGGGCACCACCGCGTGGGGGATGCCGGGATCGCCCAGCTCCACATAGGAGCAGGAATAACGCACACCGTCAATTTCCACCGGGGAGTCCAGCTTCACCGTGGTGGGATCGTTGAGCCGGATGCGGTAGAGTCTCTGATCGATCCGCTGACCGGTGACGATGCCGGCTGTGGTTTCCACCGTCTGGGTCTCGCCGGCCAGACCGTTTTCATAGCCGTAACGGCAGATGCACCGGGCACCATTGCCGCACATTTCGCCGACACTGCCGTCCGAGTTGAAAAACAGCATCTTATAGTCTCCACCCTGGGTGGGGGTATCCACCACCATCAGCCCGTCTGCGCCGATCGACAAGTGCCGCTCGCACAGCACCCGGGCCATGGCCGGAAATACCTGGGCGGGCAGGTGGGCTTCCAGATTGTTCAGCACCAGAAAGTCGTTTCCTGCGCCGTTCATTTTCCAGAATTTCAAAACCGTGCCTCCTTTTCCGTGCATATGATGTTCTATTATAACAGCACCGGACGGCGGGGACCACTGGAGAATGTGCCAAAAAACATGCAAAACCTGCTGAACCTGCGGCGGGATGGGTGAATTGCGATTTGGCCGGGAATGTGATATGCTGAAAAAAACAGACAAGGGGGCGGACACGTGCCGAGAAAGAACGCGAAGAATACCCGGGGGCGGATTATCTCTGCAGCCTGGAAGCTGTTTTATGAACAGGGGTATGCAGATACGACGGTGGAGGACATCGTCTTTGAGTCGGAGACCTCCAAGGGCTCATTTTACCATTATTTCGACGGCAAGGACGCCCTGGTGGGGACTCTGGCGTATGTATTTGATGAGAAGTATGAAGCGCTGATGGACACCATGGACCCGGATCTGGGCGCCATGGAGAAGTTGGTGTACCTCAATCATGAGCTGTTTGCCATGATCGACGGCGGGATCTCCATGGACCTGTTGGCACGGCTGCTGTCCACACAGCTGCTGGCCCGGGGAGAAAAGCACCTGCTGGACCGCAACCGCCTGTATTTCCGGCTGCTGCGTCAGATTATCACCCAGGGCCAGACGGCCGGTCAGCTGCGCACGGACCGCACGGTCAATGAACTCGTCAAAGCCTATGCCCTGTGGGAGCGGGCGCTGCTTTACGACTGGTGTTTATGCGGCGGGGAGTATTCCCTGGTGGCCTACACCGATGAGATGACGCCGATGTTTTTGGAGAGCTTCCGGCCGCAGAGTGCGGAAATAAAAAATAATTGAACTTCCGATTTAAAATGATAATAGAAAAACGTCTTGTTTGTATAGACTGAAAAATCAAGAAAAAATGAGAAAAACAGGAAATGCCGTATAGAATTCATTCTATACGGCGTTCTGCATTTCGTTCTACTTTCTTTTGTGGTATGATGGCAACCGTTGAATCTATATGAGGGAGAGAATGGAATGACAATCGCACAAATCTGCATCTTACTGGCCATTGCCGTGTATCTGCTGGCCATGCTGGGCGTAGGCGTTTGGTTCGCCAATAAAAACCGCTCGGTGGACGATTTCTATCTGGGCGGACGAAAGCTGGGGCCCTTTGTCACCGCTATGAGCGCGGAAGCCTCGGATATGAGCAGCTGGCTGCTGATGGGCCTGCCGGGCGTGGCCTATCTCACGGGCCTTGCTGAGGCGGGGTGGACTGCCTTGGGTCTGGTGATCGGTACCTATCTCAACTGGCTGATTGTGGCCCGGCGGATCCGCCGCTATTCCCACCGCCTGGGGGCCATTACCGTGCCGCAGTTTTTCTCCAAGCGGTGGGGAGATGACCGCAATCTGCTCTCCGCCATTGCGGCCGTGGTCATCATTGTGTTCTTCGTACCGTATACCGCCTCCGGCTTTTCCGCCTGCGGCAAGCTGTTCCATACCTTATTTGGAATGGACTATGTGACGGCCATGCTGATCTCCGCGGCGGTGATCGTGGTTTATACGGTTATGGGCGGATTCCTGGCCGCATCTTTTACCGATCTGGTGCAGTCCATCATCATGACGGTGGCTCTGGTGGTGGTGCTGGGCTTTGGCGTTGCCAATGCCGGCGGTATGGACGCCGTGCTGGAGAACGCAGAGTCCTTGGCGGGGTATCTGTCCCTGTCCCATATTCACGATCCCGCCACCGGTGGATCCAATCCATACAGCCTGCTGACAATCTGCTCTCTGCTGGCCTGGGGCCTGGGATATTTCGGCATGCCTCATATCCTGCTGCGCTTTATGGCCATTGAAGAGGAGGAGAAGCTGGCGCTCAGCCGCCGGGTTGCCACCACTTGGGTGGTGATCTCCATGGCAGTGGCCATCTTCATCGGCGTGGTGGGCAATGGCATGACCCATGCCGGCACTCTGGAAGAACTGGCGGATTCGGAGACGATTATTGTCCGGATTGCCAGCCTCATCAGTGAACACGGTGTGCTGGCCGCTTTGCTGGCGGGCGTGATTCTGGCGGGCATTCTGGCTGCCACCATGTCCACAGCGGATTCTCAGCTGCTGGCGGCGTCCTCCTCGGTGTCTCAGAATCTGGCGGTTGAGTTTTTCAAGCTGAAGATCAGCGGGAAGAAGAGCATGCTGCTGGCCCGGTCCGTCATGGTGGGAATTTCCCTGGTGGCGGCCTATATGGCCCGGGATCCGGATAGCTCGGTATTCCGGGTGGTGTCCTTTGCCTGGGCGGGCTTCGGCGCAGCCTTTGGACCGGTGGTGCTCTTCGGCCTGTTCTGGCGCCGCTCCAACCGCTGGGGTGCTCTGGCGGGCATGGTGTCCGGCGGCGTCATGGTGTTTATCTGGAAGTTCCTCATTGCGCCTATGGGCGGCGTCTGGGGAATCTATGAATTGCTGCCCGCCTTTGTGGTGTCCAGCATTGCCATTGTGACGGTCAGTCTGGCCACGGCGCCTCCGGCTCAGGAGATCGTGCAGACCTTTGATGAGATATAAGCAAGAGATACAATAAAGAATAGAAATGACTGGCCATACAGGGGAACCGGTATGGCCAGTCGTTTTTTCGAGAAATTTGAAAAAAGGGGTTGACAAATGGAGGAAGGTCTGGTATTCTAACCAAGCTGTCCGCGAGATACGCGGCGCGGCCGACAGAAACTTGAAGAAATTCAAAAAAAC
>CABUDN010000057.1 GCA_902490355.1 uncultured Oscillibacter sp. | reverse complement strand
TCTCCCATATAGCCAAGACGGTAGCCAATACGCTCGAGCTAAGCGGTAAATTCAGACCGGCGGTTGACCTTGTTTGAAAACACGTATCCGCTTTCCCGGGGTGTGTCGTACAATGCCTATCTGGTGTTGGATGAAAAGACCGTTTTGATGGATACTGTGGATTGGGCCATCGGGGAGCGGTTTTTTGAGAATCTGACGCATGCGCTTCAGGGGCGGACGCTGGACTATGTGGTGGTGAACCACATGGAGCCGGATCACGCCGCGACGCTGGGTGAGCTGCTGCGGCGTTATCCCGATGTTCAGGTGGTGGGAACTGTCAAGACCATGGCTATGATCGGGCAGTTTTTCGGTATGGACCTGGCTGGCCGGGGAATGACGGTGAAAGAAGGGGAGACCCTGACCACCGGCCGTCACACGTTCGCGTTCTACATGGCGCCCATGGTCCACTGGCCGGAGGTCATGGTGACGTATGATACTACGGAGAAGGTGCTCTTCTGTGCCGATGCGTTCGGCACGTTCGGCGCGCTCAACGGCAATCTCTTTGCCGATGAGGTGGACTTCCCTCAGGATTGGCTGGCGGAGGCCCGGCGGTACTACGCCAATATCGTGGGCAAGTACGGCGCACAGGTTCAGGCTCTGCTGAAAAAGGCCGCAGGTCTGGAGATTGCCATGCTCTGCCCCCTCCACGGTCCCATCTGGCGCAAAGACATCAGCTGGTTTGTCGACAAGTATCAGACCTGGAGTACTTACATGCCGGAAGAGCAGGGCGTCATGATCGCCTGCGCTTCCATCTACGGTCATACGGAGCAGGCTGCGGAAGTGGTGGCCAACCGGCTGGCCCAGCACGGCGTACGGAATATCGCCATGTATGATTTGTCCCACCATCATGTTTCGGAAATGGTCAGCGAAGCCTTCCGCTGGAGCCACCTGGTGCTGGCTTCCGCTACCTACAACAACGGGCTCTTTACTCCCATGGAGAATCTGCTGCTGGATCTGAAGGCGCACAATTTCCAGAACCGCACGGTGGCACTGATGGAGAACGGATCCTGGGCGCCGCAGGCAGGCAAGCTGATGCGGGAGGCTGTGGAAGGCATGAAGAACATGCGGATTCTGGAGCCGTCCATTACCATCAAGTCCGCTTCCGGCGAGGACCAGCGTCCCGCTCTGGAATCTCTGGCCGACGCCATTGCTGCCGATCTCAAGGGCTGAGCGGATCTGGCTTGCATCATTTAATTAACAAAAAAGCTTCGACGCATAAGCGTCGAAGCTTTTTTTATCAGGGTTTTATTGTCGGATTTACAACAGCGTGATTCCGGCGGCCTCGCACCGCTCCACAGTCTCCCGGTCCCACAGGCTTGCCTGGACCTCGCCGATGTGGCAGGTACCCAGCAGCAGCATGCACAGGCGGGACTGGCCGATGCCGCCGCCGATGGACTGGGGCAATTCCCCGTTGAGGAGCATCTGGTGGAAGGGAAGATTGCGCCGCTCATCGCATCCGGCCAGGTGGAGCTGCCGGTCCAGGGCCTGGGCGTCCACCCGGATGCCCATGGAGGAGACCTCAAAGCGGCTTTCCAGCACGGGGTTCCACATGAGAATGTCGCCGTTGAGTTCCCAGTCGTCATAGTCCGGGGCGCGGCCGTCGTGCTTGGTGCCGGAGCGCAGGGTCTTGCCGATCTGCATCAGGAAGACGGTGTGGTGCTCACGGCAGATTTCGGTTTCCCGCTCGTTGGGAGTCAGATCAGGGTAACGGTCCTCCAGCTCCTGCGTGGTGATAAAGTATACCTCCCGGTCGGGCTTGAAGGTCAGTACGGGGAACGCGTTGCGCAGGGCGGTGGCGGTGTCGCAGATGCAGCCCACAATGTCCCGCACCGTTTCCTTCAGATAGGGGATGTTGCGGTTGCAGGCATCAATGTGCTTCTCCCAGTCCCACTGGTCCACGTAGATGGAGTGGAGATTGTCCACTTCCTCGTCCCGCCGGATGGCGTTCATATCGGTGTACAGGCCGGTGCCCAGCTTGAACTCGTAGCGCTTGAGGGCCAGGCGCTTCCACTTGGCCAGGGAGTGAACCACCTGACCATCGGTTCCCACATCGGGGATATCAAAGCAGACGGGGCGCTCCACACCGTTGAGGTCATCGTTGAGGCCGGTGCTGCCGTCCACAAACAGGGGGGCGGAGACCCGGTGGAGGTTCAGACGCACCGTGAGGTTATGCTGAAAGTCGGCGTGAATGAGTTCGATGGCCCGCTGGAGCTCATTGTTGGTCAGGGGCATCCGATAGCCGGCGGGGATGGTGAGTTTGCTCATGAGATGAAACCAGTCCTTTATCGTGAATTTACAGGAGAATCAGAGAACCAAAGAGGCCAGGAGGGGCGTGATGTACGCCTCGATGAGGGCCGCGATCAGCAGAAGGGGAATCAGGGCCAGCAGCAGTACCCGGCTCATCAAAACGACACATTCGGAAAGCGAGTGGGCGTCAGCCCGCTTGCGCAGGCGGCCGGTGATCTGCTTGCAGACCAAAAGTCCGGTACCCAGGGCCATGGCCAGGGCAGGCAGCTCAAAGATGCCATGGGGAACCAGCAGCACCAGATACACCAGAGGAGAGATGCCCTCCGCTGCGTACCATGCGGCCAGCACGCCCAAAACCATGGCATTGAGTCCCAAGGTCAGGGCGGGAAGCTGCAAAAAGGGAATGAGCCCATAGATCATGATGAAGATGCAGGTCTGAAGGTTGCTGAAAAACAAGATGGTGGGGGAGATGCTGCCGTCTTCCGCCACGGCCCCCACGCTGCCCATGGCGTTGACGATCAGATTTACCAAAGGGTCCCGTACTTGCGGCAGTGCCAGTGAGACGGCGAAAAACAGCACGGCCAGTACCAAAAATGCCACAGACGCCCGGAACACCTCGCTGGAAAGCCCGGCCTGCCAGGCCTTGCCCAGCTCCGCATACCGCCGGAAGATCAGATCCTTCATGCGGTGAGTTTCTCCAGACCCAGACGCAGGCGGCGCAGGGTTTCGTCCTTGCCCAGGATGTGGCACAGCTCCACAGCACCGCCGGGGGTGACCAGCTTGCCGGCTGCGGCAATGCGCACGGGCCACATCAAGGTTGCGTTCTTCACGCCCAGGGACTCGGCCAGGGCGATGAGGGTGTCGTGAACAGCGTCCTGTGTCCAGTCTGCGATGCCCTCCAGGGCGGGAATGGCGGCCTGGAGCATCCGGGTGGAAACTTCCGCGTTGGTCTTGGACTTCTTGTTGGTGAAGAAGGCAACGTCATAGTCCGGCAGGGAGTCGAAGAAGTCCACCTTCTCGGGAATCTCGGTGAGCTTTTCGCACCGGGCCTGGAGCAGGGCTGCCACGGCAGAAGCGTCAATGGCAGGGTTCTTCACGCTCTGGCGGATATAGGGCTCGGCCACCTTGGCAAAGTCCGCCGGGGACATGGAGCGCAGATAGGTGGCGTTGAAGTAGTCCAGCTTGGCAATGTCAAAGATGGCGGGAGACTTGGAGATACCCGCGATGTCAAAGGCGTCCACCAGCTCATCCAGGGAGAAGATCTCCTGCTCGCTGCGCTCGCCCTTGGGCGCCCAGCCCAGCAGGGCCACGTAGTTGAGCACAGCGGGCGTCAGATAGCCCTGGGCGATGAGATCCTCGTAAGAGGGATCGCCGTGGCGCTTGGACATCTTGTTGTGCTGGTCCCGCATGACGGGAGAGCAGTGGACATAGGTGGGAATCTCCCAGCCGAAGGCCTCGTAGAGGAGGTTATACTTGGGGGCGGAGGAGAGGTACTCGCTGCCGCGGACCACGTGGGTGATGCCCATGAGGTGGTCATCCACCACGTTGGCGAAGTTATAGGTGGGCAGGCCGTCCCGCTTGAGCAGAACCTGATCGTCCAGGGTGGAGTTCTCCACGGTGATGTCGCCGAAGGAGACGTCGTGGAAGGTGGTGGTGCCCTCGTGGGGGATGCGCTGGCGGATGACATAGGGCTTGCCGGCGTCCAGGTTGGCCTGGACTTCCTCCGGGCTCAGGTCGCGGCAGGGATCGTCACCCCGCTGGAAGTCGCCGGAATCCTCTTCCGATTCCGTCTTTTCGCAGAAGCAGTAGTAGGCCGCGCCCTTTTCCACCAGGAGATGGGCGTACTTGCCATACAGATCCCGCCGTTCGGACTGGATATAGGGACCCACGGGGCCGCCCACATCGGGGCCTTCGTCATGGGTCAGGCCGCACTCGGCCATGGTGCGGTAGATCACATCCGTTGCACCTTCCACCAGGCGGCCCTGGTCGGTGTCCTCAATGCGGAGGATGAAGGTGCCGTGGTTGTGGCGGGCGATGAGCCAGGTATACAAAGCGGTGCGCAGATTGCCCACATGCATGTAGCCGGTGGGAGAGGGGGCGAAACGGGTGCGGACCGTTCCCTTCGGAATCCGCGCTTCCATCTCTTCAAAAAACGTCTTGTCGAGTGTCATGAAAACGTACCTCCGTGACGGAATTTTACACAATATAACAGTCTACATTATCTCTTTTTGGATGGGGATTGTCAAGGCTGGGGTTGTGTTTTTTCCGGGGCAATGATACAATTTTTTTATCTTGAAATGGGGAGGTCGGCTTCATGGCATTTGAGGAAGAAGTATTCCCTTTGATGGTGTTCGGAGTTCTGGCGGTGAGCGGTCTGGAAACGGCTCTGGGCTGGCGGATTCTCCGGGGAAAACCCCATACCCGGAGCAAGCTGCTGGGCCATGTGCTTTGGATGCTGGCCGGATTTTTCTTTCTGTTCCGCTGCGTGTTTGCCAATCGGATGGGCGTCCTGGCGGACATCTGGTCCATTCACAATTCCGTCAGCATGGGGCTGTTTGGGCTCACATGGTGTGCAAGCGTGGCCTGCCTGATCTCCCTGGTGGCAGAATTAGTGAAACCCGAACCGTAATCGATGCCTCCGCCTTTGGGCGGAGGCGTTTTTTCTCCGTTGCACTTTCTGTCCCGTTGTGATACACTATACAAGTTAAATTGCGCCTGTGCGAGGGGCGCTTTCAATAGAAAGATTTGAGGTGTTCCAACTTATGGAAAACGAAGTGCAGAAAAAGCGGATTCTCAGCGGTATTCAGCCCTCCGGCGACCTGACGCTGGGGTCTTATCTGGGTGCCATCAAGAACTGGGCCGCTCTGGCAGATGAATACGACTGCTATTATATGCTGGCGGACATGCACACCATTACCGTGCGGCAGGTGCCTGCGGAGCTGCGCCGCCATACCCTGACCCAGCTGGCGGCCTACATCGCCAGCGGACTGGACCCGGAGAAGAACGTGCTGTTCGTGCAGTCTCACGTTCCCGCCCATGCTCAGCTGGGCTGGGTGCTGGACTGCTACACCATGTTCGGTGAGCTCTCCCGGATGACCCAGTTCAAGGATAAGTCCGCCAAAAATGCAGACAACATCAACGCGGGCCTGTTCACCTATCCGGCTTTGATGGCGGCGGATATTCTGCTCTATCAGGCGGACCTGGTGCCGGTGGGCGGCGATCAGAAGCAGCACGTGGAGATCTGCCGGGACATTGCCAACCGCTTCAACGGCATCTACGGCGAGACCTTCAAGATCCCGGAGCCCTATATTCCCCAGGTGGGCGCCCGGGTGATGAGCCTGACCAGCCCGGAAAACAAGATGTCCAAGTCCGACAAGGATCAAAACGGCTGTGTCTACATGCTGGAAAAGCCGGAGGATATTCTGCGCAAGTTCAAAAAGGCCGTGACGGACTCCGATGCCTGCGTACGCTACGACAAGGAGAACAAGCCCGGTGTATCCAACCTGATGCAGATCTATTCCGTGGCCACCGGCGCAAGCTTTGAGGAGATCGAGCGGGAGTTCGACGGCCGGGGCTACGGTGACTTCAAGAAGGCTGTGGGCGAGTCCGTGGTGGAACTGCTGCGTCCCATCCGGGAGGAGACGGAGCGCCTGCTGGCGGACAAGGCGTATCTGGAGAGCGTATACCGCGCCGGTGCGGAGAAGGCCGCCTATGTGGCCAACCGCACGTTGAGCAAGGTCTATAAAAAAGTGGGCTTCCTGGCGCGGTGACGGAGGATGGACACATGCCATTTGAAAATCAACTGATCGTCTATGTGCTGCTGGCCCTGCTGACGGCTCTGGTCATCAGCTTTTTGATGACGCCGGTGGTCAAAACCTTTGCCTACAAGGTGGGTGCCATCGACGTGCCCAAGGATGAGCGGCGGATGCACAAGGTGCCCATTCCCCGGCTGGGAGGCCTTGCGATCTTCATCGGCTTTATGGTGAGCATCCTGCTGTTCGTGGATATCCGGGGCAACCAGCAGATGCAGAGTATCCTGCTGGGCGCCGTGGTGATCGTGGTGCTGGGCGTGGTGGATGACATTATGGCCCTGCCGGCCCTTTTGAAGTTTGTGGTGCAGATTGTGGCGGCTCTGATTCCCGCTACCCACGGGGTGCGGATTCTGGCCTTTTCCAACCCCAACATCTTCTCCGACAACCTCTACTGGGTGTTGGGGAGTCTGTCCATTCCCGTAACGGTTTTGTGGATCGTGGCCATCACCAACTCCGTCAATCTCATTGACGGTCTGGACGGCCTGGCCAACGGTGTTTCCGCGATCTCCGCCACCACCATGCTGGTCATTGCCATGATGGCCTCCGAGGCGCAGGTGGCGGTGGTCATGGCCGCTCTGGTGGGTGCCAGCGTGGGATTCATGCCCTATAACCTCAACCCGGCCAAGATGTTTATGGGCGATACCGGCGCCACCTTCCTGGGCTATATCCTGGCTACCATGTCCATCCAGGGGCTGTTCAAGTATTATGCGGTCATCTCCTTCGTGGTGCCGTTTTTGATTCTGGGCCTGCCGATTTTCGATACGGCCTTCGCCTTCATCCGGCGGATTGCCCATGGACAAAGCCCCATGCATGCCGACCGCAGCCATATCCATCACCGGCTCATTGACATGGGCCTCAATCAAAAGCAGGCGGTGGCCACGCTGTATGTGATTTCCGCCATTTTGGGATTGTCCGCCGTGGTGCTGACCACCGGCGGCGAGCAGAAGGCCATGCTGCTGTTCGCGGCGCTTTGCATCGTGGCGGTAGTGGCGGCCCGGGTGGTCTTTCCCAAGGAGGTCAAGGAGGAACTGCGGGAGGAACTCCATGAGGAGCTGGAGGGCCTGCGGGAGCATGGCCACCACAGTGAGGACAAGCCCGATGAGAAGAAAGAGGAGGAATCCTGAATGGAAAAGCTTCGGATCATGAGCGTCTTCGGCACGCGGCCCGAGGCGATCAAGATGTGCCCCCTGGTTCGGGAGCTGGCTTCCCGGCCGGAGATTGAGAGCCTGTGCTGTGTGACGGCCCAGCACCGGCAGATGCTCGACAGCGTGCTGGAGGTGTTTGACTGCAAGCCGGACTGGGACCTCAATATCATGACCCCCCGGCAGACCCTCTCCAGCATCACCAGCAAGTGCCTCACCGGCATGGACGAGGCCATTGACGCCCTGAAGCCGGATATGATTTTGGTGCATGGCGATACCTCCACCACCTTTGCCGGAGCTCTGTCAGCGTTTTACCACCAGGTGCCGGTAGGCCATGTAGAGGCCGGACTGAGAACCTATGACAAGTATTCTCCCTTTCCGGAGGAAATGAACCGTAAACTGGTTTCCGCCATTGCGGACCTGTATTTCTGCCCTACGGTGAACAACCGCAGCAACCTGCTCAAGGAGGGCATTACCCAGGGACTGTTTGTCACCGGCAACACGGTGATCGACGCCCTCAAGACCACTGTCCGGGAGGATTACCAATTCTCCACGGAGGTTCTCAACCATTTGCCCTACGGGGAGAAGAAGATCATTCTGGTCACCTGCCACCGGCGGGAAAACTACGGCGAGCCCATGCGCAACATCATGCTGGCCCTGGCTCAGATTGCCCGGGAGCATGAGGACGTGGAGCTGGTGTATCCCGTGCACCTCTCTCCCGTGGTGCGGGAAGCGGTGGACACCTACCTGCGGGGCACGCCCCGGGTGCACCTCATTGATCCGCTGCCCGCCGACGAGATGCACAATCTCATGGCCCGGTGCTACCTGGTTATGACGGACTCCGGCGGTTTGCAGGAAGAGGCTCCTGCTTTGGGCAAGCCTGTGCTGGTACTGCGCCGGGAGACGGAGCGTCCTGAGGCTGTGGAGGCCGGGACGGTGCGCCTGGCGGGCGTGGTCCAGGAGGACATCGTGGCCATGGCCCGGGAGCTGATTGAGGATCCGGAGGCCTACCGCAAGATGGCCCACGCGGTCAATCCCTATGGCGACGGACAGGCCTGCCGCCGGATTGCCGATGCGATTTTGTGGCATTTCGGACGGGGAGACAAACCGGAAGACTACCGGGCCTGATCCGGATGGGGAGGAGGACCGGCTTTGGATGAGCGAAAGCGGAACTGGATTACCTGGTCCTTTGTGGCGCTGACCGTACTGGTGATCGCGGCCATGATGAGCTCCACGCTGCGGCGGACCAACCGGGTGGAGCTGCCCGATACGGATGAGTCACCGGATTTTTCCGCTGATGCCGATACGGGCCTGAACGTGGTGGAAGTAACGCCGGAGACCGTGCAGACCGCCATTGCGACGCTGCACCGGCCTGAAGCGTACCGCCGCACCATTACGGTGGAGCAGTTCTGGAGTACCGGCAGTGCCACCACGGAGACGGCGGTGGCGGTGCTCAGTGGCTGGACCCGGACGGACCGGACGCTCTCCGGCGGTCAGACCCGCCACACCATTACGGACGGTCAGACCACCTATATCTGGTATAATGGTGAAACAGCGGTCTTTGAGGCTGCCGCCGGAGATATCACGGCTGACGAAGAACAGGGAATTCCCACGTATGAGACGGTGCTGGAGCTGCCGGCCAAGGAGATTGCCGTGGCGGATTATCGGGCGATTTCCGGAGTAAACTGCATTTATGTGGAGACGGCGGAAAATGCCGACGGATATGTAGAGCGATACTGGGTCGGCGTGGATACCGGACTGCTCATGGCAGCGGAACGGCTGGTGGATGAAGAGCCGGTGTATCGCATGGCCGCATTGACCGTGGATATGACCGCGCCCACGGCAGCGGATTTCACCCTGCCGGACGGCCGGATCTTGGTCTCGGAATGACGGAAAAGAACAAAAGAGGACGGATACCGTCCTCTTTTTCTTTATAAAATCAGCAGCAGGCCCAGGGATACCAGCAGTTCCTCGTCGGCGTCTTCCCGGAACAAAAAGAACAGCAGACCCAACAGCAGCAGATCCCCGGTGTCCACATGGTCCAGATGCAGCTGGTCCAGAAAATGGCGCAGCATGCCGGTCAGACCGTCGGAGACCCGGTCGTGATCGTCTGAGCGGCGATACTCCTCCTGGTGGTCGTCGGCGGGCTCCTGCCGGGGCTGGGTGCTGCCGGGAGGGACGGGGGAAGTGCGGTGCTCTTCCTCCGGGATCCGGGTGTAGGCGCCGCTTTCCCCGCGAATATAGCGGTTGTACATCCCTCATCCCTCCCATTCCGATAAAAACCTGCGCCCAATCTGGAACAGACGGGCCAGCTGAAGGGCCCGCTCGATCTTCTCTTGCCGCTCTTCCTTCAGATAAGGACGCAGAGCGTAGAGAAGCCGGCGGGCATTGGAATCCCGGCCCATTTCCTGCACCAGCGGCAGCAGCTTTCCCAAAAGCTCGGTTCCGCCGGAGAGAGAGGAGAGGACCGACCCGCCGGCGCGGGAGGGCGGCGGATCCGGAGCCGCCGGCGCCGGCGCGGTGTCGGAGTCCCCGGAGAGGGAATTTGCCAGCTGCATGATCTGGGACATGGCGTCCGGATTGGACAGCAGTGCATTGAGCTTGTCGTCAAATTCGGCCAAATCGGACCCCCTGCCTTTCTATATGGATGTGTTACTTGGAAACGGCTTTGTTAATCCGCTCAATCAGCTGCGCCCCGTCGGGACTCTGCATGAGCTGCTGGACCAGGCGGACCATCTGTGAGGTGTCGCCTTTTGTGGCGGATTGGACTGCCCGCTGCAGTCCGGCCCCCTGATCGTTTTGGGTGAGCATCTGCATCAGCGCCTGGCCGTCCCGGGAACGCATGAGAGATTGCAGCAGTGCGGGATTGCGTTTGAGCTGCTGCGCGAGTTTGGCGGTGTTCTCGTCCATAAGTGCCTCCTTGGCGTGTAAAGTGATCGGTTCCAAACCAGTATATGAGGCAGAGATACAAAACGTGCCTGTGCATTTGCACAGGCACGTTCTGATTTTTTTATTTGGATTTTCCTGCGTCGCAGTCCTGCCGCAGGGGACAGCCCTCGCAGTGGGGGGAGCGGGCGGTGCAGGTATCCCGTCCGAAGAGCACCATCCGGTGGCAGAAGTTGGACGACTCCTTGGGCGGCAGAACCTCCCGCAGCTGCCGCTCCACCTTCAGCGGGTCCTTGGACCCGTCGGTAAGTCCCAGGCGGCCGGTGATGCGGATGCAGTGGGTATCGCAGACGTAGGCGGGCTGACCGAACACGTCTCCCAAAATCAAATTGGCCGTCTTGCGGCCCACGCCGGGCAGGGCGGTGAGTTCTTCCATGGTCCCGGGAACCTTGCCGCCGTGGCGCTCCATAAGCTGCTGGGCGCAGGCGACAATATCCCGGGCCTTGCCGTTGTAGAAGCCGCAGGAGTGGATGTACTGCCCGACTTCGGCCGGGTCCGCCTGGGCAAAGCTCTCCAGGGTGGGGAAGCGGGCGTAGAGGGCGGGCGTGACTTTGTTGACCCGCTCATCCGTGCATTGGGCGGAAAGCCGCACGGCAAACAAAAGCTCATAGTCCTTGTCATATTGCAGGGAGCACAGGGCGTCGGGATAAAGCTCCTTGAGTGTTTCAATGATCCGCTTGACGGCGGCCTTGGATTTCATGTTCGTCACCTCGGGTTTGAGATGGCTTCAGTATACCATACCCGTACCCGGAAGGCCAGGGGAAAAAATCATGGTAATTTCCAGGGAACTGTGTTATGATACAAAATTAGACACGAAGAAGGGAGGCGGCGCCATGCAGCAGCCGTTGGCGGACGCAATTCGTCCGCAGACTCTGGATGATGTGGTGGGCCAGCGCCATCTGCTGGCACCCGGCGCAGTGCTCCGGCGGCTGATCGAAAGCGGCACGGAGGCCAATATGGTCTTCTACGGTCCCTCGGGAACGGGAAAGACCACCGTGGCCAACATCATCGCCGCCAGGACCCATAAGACGCTTCACCGGCTCAATGCCACCACGGCATCCTTGCAGGATGTCAAGGACATCATGGCCGACGTGGGGACACTGATGGCCCCGGGCGGGGTGCTGCTGTATCTGGATGAGATCCAGTACTTCAATAAAAAGCAGCAGCAAAGCTTGCTGGAGTTCATGGAAAACGGCAAGCTGACCCTGATTGCCTCCACCACGGAGAATCCGTATTTTTACGTGTACAGCGCCCTGCTTTCCCGCAGCACGGTGTTCGAGTTCAAGGCCGTGCCGCCTGAGGAGGCGGAGCGAGCGGTCCTGCGGGCCCTGGAACTGGAGCGGGAGCGTGCGGCGCTGCCCCTTTCCTGGGAGGACGGCGTGCCGGGGCAGATCGCCATGGCCTGCGGCGGGGACGTGCGCAAGGCCATCAACGCGGTGGAGCTTCTCTGTCAGGCGGCATCACCCGCAGACGGAGCGCTGCGCCTGACAGGGGCGGATGCGGAGCAGCTGGCCCAGCGCAGCGCCATGCGCTACGACCGGGACGGCGACGCCCATTACGACATTCTCTCGGCCTTGCAGAAATCCATCCGGGGCAGTGATCCCGACGCGGCGGTGCACTACTTGGGCCGTTTGCTGGAGGCGGGGGATCTGCTCTCACCGTGCCGGCGGCTGCTGGTCATCGCGGCGGAGGACATCGGGCTGGCCTATCCCATGGCCATCGCCATAACCAAGGCCTGCGTGGATGCGGCGGTGCAGCTGGGACTGCCGGAGGCCCGGCTGCCTCTGGCGGAGGCGGCGGTGCTGCTGGCCACGGCGCCCAAGTCCAACACCGCCCATAACGCCATCATTGCCGCCATGGACGATCTGCGCCGGGGTAAGACCGGGGATATCCCCCGGCACCTGCAAAACGTCCACGCCGACACCACCGGCTTTGATAACCGCCAGCACTATCTCTATCCTCACGATTTTCCCCACCGCTGGGTGGAGCAGCAGTATCTGCCCGACGCATTGAAGGACGCCCACTATTACCAGTGGGGAGACAATAAGACCGAGCAGGCCGCCAAGGCCTATTGGGAGCGGATCAAGGGCAAGCCTCTGTGAAGTCCGTCAGGATCGGCGGGCGCAGGCACCCCGGCGGGGAGTAGACCCATTGCTCCAGGGTGCCGTCGGTGATCTGATAGCGCACCGGCTCCGGGACCTGAGGCGGGGGAAGCGTCTCGATGATGTGGAGCTTGATTTTCATCCGCTCGGGACGGATGCTCTTGATGTACACGGACACGCCGTCGCCGGGGGAGAGCCCCTCCCGGGTGTCGGCCAGGCCGGAGAGGTTGGGGGCGAGCTCAATGAAGCTGCCGTACTCCCGGACGCTGCGTACGATTCCCCGGACGGTTTCGCCCGGTGTGAAGCGGCTGGCGTTTTCCATCCAGGTGCCCAGCAGCTCCCGGTGGGTCATGGTAATGCGCCGGGTCTTGCGGTCCACGGACCAGACCGCCGCCAGAATCCGCTCGCCCTCCCGGAAGCGCTGGGCGGGGTGGGCAATGCGGGAGACGGAGATCCGCTCCACCGGCAGCATGGCGATGATGCCGCAGCCGATGTCCACAAAGGCACCGAAGGACTCCAGCCGGGTGACCCGGCAGGTGAGGACCGTGCCGGGCCGGATCTCCTGGAGAAGGAAGTCCATGGCCCTCTCCTGGGCATCCCGGCGGGACAGCAGCGCCACCGGCGCGCCTTTTTCGTCACTGCGCAGTTCTTTTACAGTAAAGCAAGTTTGCTTTCCAACCCTTGAAATGACGGCAATATCCCGATCCGCACCGCTGATCCAGGGGGCGATGGCCTCCTGGCGGGGAATCCGGGCCTGGATTGTGCCCAGAGACAGGTGCAGAGTATGAGCGGCGTCACAGCGCTGGACGACGCCCTCCAGGATTGTACCGGCGGCCAGGGCCTCTTCCAGATCGGCACGGGTACAGGCGGCGGGAGGGCGCAGGCCCTCCGGCGGGAAAAGACGGTTTACGGGCATAGTTGATCGCATCCTATCTGCCGCATACCGCGGCGTAATCTCCTAGAGAGTATGATATGCACGATCCGGGGACGGATTGACAGGAGGTAGGCATGGACCTGCATTTACATGATTATGTGGAGCTGAAAAAACCCCATCCCTGCGGGAGCACCCAGTGGGAAATCCTGCGGGTGGGCATGGACATCAAGCTTCGGTGCCGGGGCTGCGGGCATGAGCTGATGCTCCCCCGAAGCAAGGCAGAAAAAAGCATTCGCAAGATCCTGAAGAAGGAGGAGACCTCATGAGCAAGAAATCCACCCGGGTTGTGGCGCTGGTATTGGTGGTGGTGATGATCGTGGCGCTGGTGGCGTCCATGATCGCGCCGTACGTATCATAACGGGAACTTCATAAGCGCGCAGAGAGGGCGGACGGCCATTGGCCGTCCGCCCTCTGTTTGCGACGCCTTTCACCGGCGGACCGGCCTATAATAGCGTTCATCGGCGGAAGGGAGGCGGCGTTATGACAGTGGTGTATGTGGACAGCGTGTTCGTCCTCAATGGGCTGATGGACTATCTGCTGCTTCTGGTAACGGCCCGGCTGGCGGGGATCCCCCTGCGCAGGCGGCGGTATCTGCTGGCCGCTCTGGCCGGGGCTGCATATGCGGTGGCGGTGTTTTTGCCGGGGATGGGGTTTTTGTCCGCCCCGCCGGTGAAGGCGGCGGCAGGGGTTTTGATGGCGCTCATCGCCTACGGCGGTGAGGCCCGTCTTGCCCGGTTGACGCTGCTGTTTTTCGCCTTGTCCTGTGCGCTGGCGGGAAGCGTGCTGGCGCTGGGGCTGCTGGCGGGAGGCGGTGTGCCGGTGACCCGGGGGGTGTTCTACACGGACGTGGACGCCCGGGTGCTGCTGGCGGCGGCCACAGCGGCCTATGGACTGGTGCGGGTGGTGTTCCGGGCGGCGGCCCGCAGTGGCGTGGAGGGCCGTCTGGTTCCGGTTCGGATTGCCGTAGACGGCAAAACGGCGGAGCTGACGGCGCTGTGGGACAGCGGCAATACTCTGCGGGACCCGGTGGACGGACAGCCGGTGCTGGTGGTAGCGCCGGGTTCTCTGCGGGGAATCCTGCCGGCGGCAGCAGCCCGGCTTTGCACGCCGGAGGCTTTGCACGCACCGGCGGAGCTGCTGGCGCCCCTGGCCCAAGCGGCGCCGGAGCTGGCGCCGCGGCTGGCGCCCTATCGGGCGGTAGGGGTCCGGGGTGGGCTGCTGGTGACGGTTCGCTCAGAGTGGACCCAGATCGGTACGCAGAGGCATCCGGGACTGCGGCTGGCACTTTCGCCCACAGC
>CABUDN010000056.1 GCA_902490355.1 uncultured Oscillibacter sp. | reverse complement strand
ATACCGCGGAGGAGCTGATGGCGCCCTACGCTCAACCTGGAAACTTCAGTTTTAGGAGCGTGCGGGGATGAGGGAGGCAATCGAACGTCTGGCCGCCCGGTACGGCCAGGTCCTGACGGTGTATCAGGATGAGCAGGCGCACACGGTCCGGGCCTTTTTGCAGCCGGATCCGTCCCGGGATGAGCAGGTGCCCGACGGCATGAGCTCCATCGGCTACCTGGACGGACGACGGTGGATTTATCTGGGCACGCTGCCCCTGTCTCCCGGGGATCGGGTGGAGTGGGAGAATGCTGCCTTCCGGGTGCGCAGCAGCCGGGCCTATGCGGTGGGGACGTCCGTTTTATACTGGTGGGCGTCCCTGGAACAGGAGGAACCACAGTGAAGGAGCTGACACAGATCCGGCAGGCCGTCATTGACGCGTTGTGCGAGGCCGGCCTGCACGCCCTGGCAGCCTTCCCGGACTGCCGGGCTCCCCGGGATACCCCCTCGACGACTGTGGCCGTGGGCGCCGCCGAGGGAACCGCCCTGGGATTTTGCAACTACCTGGGCCAGCAGTATGACCCGGAGCAGGGCACCGTGACGGAGTGCTACGGCAAACTCCTCGACGGTGAGATCTCCGTGGAGATCCGGGCTCCCGGTGCTTCCGGCTGCGAGCAGATCTGCGAGCAGGCCGCCGAGGTACTGCTGGGAGGCCTGCCCGCCGGAATTCGCCCCGGAGAGCTGCGCTGGGAGGCCATCTGCTGGGAAAAAGAGACGGGAATGTTTCTGCGCCGGGGCAGCCTGCGGTGCAGGGCGGTCTTTACCGCCCTGGCCCGGGAGGACGGCGAAACCTTCCTGGACTTTACCTTGAAAGGAGTTATGAAACAGTGAGCGAATTGATCCATGAACGGCCGGGTGTCTACTCGACCTATGACGCATCTACCGTGGTCTCCGCCGGTCAGGCCAGCCGGGCCATCGGCGTGGCGGCCAAAGCTTCTGCCGGGACGGAAGGGGAGGCGGTGATCCTCACCAGCTACGCCGCCGGCGTAAGTGCCTTTGGTGAAGATGAAACGCCGGGTATGAGTACCATGCTGCGGCTGCTCTTTGCCAACGGCGCGTCTACCGTGGCGGCGGTTCGGGTGGCCGAGGCCGGTGAGGTGGCGGACTACCAGGCCGCTTTTGACGCCCTGGCCCGGCAGGATGTCCAGATCATGGTGTGTGACAACACGGATGAAGCAGTCCATCAGGCCCTGCGCACGGCGGTAGAGACCGCCTCTGCCAGCCGCAAGGAGCGCATCGGCGTGGTGGGCGGCAGCGGGGAGGAGGCATCTGCTCTGGTGGAGCACGCCGCCGCCTTGAACAGCGAGCGCATGGTCCTGGTGGGACCGGATGTGCTGGATGAGGCGGGCGAGACGCTCTCCGGTGCGTTTGCCGCTGCCGCCCTGGCAGGCGTGATCGCTTCCAACGCCGATCCCGCTGTCCCCTTAAACGGTGCTGAGATCCGGGGGCTGGGCGGTGTGAGTACCGACTACGGCGACAACGACATCGACCTGCTGGTCCGGGGCGGCGTTACCCCCCTGGAGAGCAGCGGCGGTGTCCTCTCTCCGGTCCGGGGCATCACCACCCGCACCACCACCGGTGACGTCACCGACACCACCTGGCGGGAGCTGACTACCATCCTCATCGTGGACGACCTGATTCCCACGATCCGCGCGGCCCTGCGCAGCAAGTTCTCCCGAACGAAAAATACCGTCCGCAACCGCAGCGCCATCCGCTCCCAGGTGATTGTGGAACTGGAGAAAAAGGCTGCCGCGGAGATCATCGACAGCTACGGCGAGGTGACGGTCAGCGCCTCCGCCGACGATCCCACCGTCTGCCTGGTGGAGTTCAGCTTTGCCGTGGCCCACGGTCTCAATCAGATCTATCTCACCGTCCACATCACGGTGTAAGGGAGGAAGAATATGGATATGAAAGGATTCCCTACCAGCTCCGACATCTATCTGGAGCTGGACGGCAAGAAAGTCGCGGTGGTGCAGAGCTACTCCGTCAAGGCTACCAAGTCGTCTCAGAGCGTGGAGGCCTTCGGTGAAAGCGAGCCGGTGGCCACCATCGATGGCCAGCGCAAGTATGTTCTGGAGCTTACCCGTCTCTACGCCACCGACGACGCCATCTCCGACGGCATCAACTTCTATGAGCTCCAGGATTTCTCCCTGGTGATCTGCAAGCCGGACCGCAGAATCATTTACAGCGGCTGCGAGTGGAGCGCCATCGAGGAGGACGGCCAGCTCAATGCCATGGTGGCTGAAA
Organism: uncultured Oscillibacter sp.; assembly: GCA_902490355.1. Taxonomy (GTDB): domain Bacteria; phylum Bacillota; class Clostridia; order Oscillospirales; family Oscillospiraceae; genus Oscillibacter. Next base: position 12,348 of record CABUDN010000056.1, on the reverse strand, counting down.
AGATTACCGTGGTGGCCTCCAAGCGCATCGAGGCCTCGGCATGATTCCCGTGGATGAGCTGCGGCCGCTCTCGGCGGCCCGGCTGCTGGCGCTGTGGCGGGATTGCCGGGAGGCGGCGGAGGATCCACTGGAGCGGACGCTTTTGTGCAATGCCCGGGTGCTGGCGGCGTGCTGCTATCGGGAGGGCGCTCCGGCCTTCGCCGATGAGGAGGAGGTTCTGACCACGCTCACAGGCCGTCAAATGGAGCGGCTGCTGGAACGGCTGGCGTCCCAAACGGAGCCCGCCGCTCCGTCGGCGGTCAATCCGGCGTTTGATACAGCGCGGTTCGACGCGCTGCGGAAGGAGGCACCATGAACTACGTTTGGCAGGAGCTGTGCCGCCAGCGCAATGCCTTGGCCCGGCTGATGCTGGGGAGCTTGCCCCGGGAGGATTCCGCTGCCCGGGCGGCGGTACCGTCCTCCGAGAACTTCCCGGAACAAAGCACGGCCCTGGAAGGGTTTGGTGCAGCTGCCCCGGAGATTGGGCTGGAGATGGCAAATGGCGTTCCGGCGGCAGCCGTTCCTGACGGGGAGTGGGACGGGGCGGAGTATCCGCTCCGCCCGACTGCCCGCCCAGACACCGGAACCTGGGAGCGCGCCGGGAGCGGATCTGCCTTCGGGGGCCGGGCAGCGTGGCCGGATGTCGCGCGCACGCCGGGATCTGCTGGAGTACAGCCCGTTTCCCGAATGACGGAGCTTTGGGGCGGCAACTGGTCCAGCACGGCTGGAGAACGGACCTCCCACTGGGGGCAAGTGTCCCAGGAGAGTGGCGTTCCGGCGGCAGAACGCATTGCCCAGGGAGAAACGGAGGCCCGGTTCCGGGAGACGCGCTCTGCCGGTACGCCGGATGCCACTCAGATCCGGATGGTGACGGAGCTGGCCGAAACGCCGGCTCGATCCTCTGCGGCCACTCCGGCGGCCTTGTCCCGGGCCTTTGAGCGGGACGCCCGCCGCTATGACGGCGGATTCGAACTTTACCCATGAAAGGAGGGATCGGTTTGCGTCTGACGCCTATGCGCTTCAAGGACTACACCTGGCCCCATAACCCCGAGATTTACTCCGTGGAGTACCGCCGGAGAATGGCGGTCCATGCTGTGCCGTTCGGACGCTGTGTTCTTCAGGATCTGGGGGGCGCGTACCGGGTTTTGGAGGGAGAAGGTGCCTTTGCCGGAGCCGGCGCCTACGCGGAGTTCCTGCGCCTGGCGGAGGTATTTCGTCAGGAGGGCCCCGGCCTGCTGGTCCATCCCGTTTGGCCCGCGGAGCGGGCGTACTTTGTGGAGCTGCAGGTGACCCAGCAGCCCCTGCCGGACTATGTGAAGTACCGCTTCACCTTCTGGGAGGACTGGGATGGCTATGAAAGCGCCCTGACGGAAAACGACGACGGCGGCACTGCCCCCTGGACCAGCGGCCAGTCCGCTGCCCAGACTGCCTCCGGCGGGGTATACACGGTGAAAAAGGGAGACACCCTCTGGGGCATTGCACAGCGTTGGGGCGTCTCTTTGCAGGACCTCATTGCCGCCAATCCCGGTATTAAAAACCCCAATCTTATCTATCCGGGAGACAAGGTGGTGATCCCATGACCGGCCGAATCTTTACCGCGGACCACCATGTCTATGATCTGCCCGAGCCGCTGGCCTGGACCGTTACCCACACCGGAAGTGTCCCCTGTGACAGTTACTCCATGACGGTTCTCTATGAGGCGGATATGGCACCGGTGCTGCGTCTGGCGGCAGGATTTGCCGCCATCGAATCCGGCCAGACGGTACTGCGGGGGATTGTGGATGAGTATACCGTGGATCTGGATGCAGATGGCCTCCGCGCCACCATCGTGGGCCGGGGTTACGCCGCCCGGCTGCTGGACAACGAGTCCCGGCCTGCGACCTATCAGAGTGCTACGTTGGAGGAGATCATTCGCTGCCACGTGACGCCCTACGGCATCTCCTGCGATGCCGTGGCTCCGGTCCGGGCCAACTCCATCTACACCGTGGCCTCCGGGTCCAGTCAGTGGAAGGCGCTGGACAATTTCTGCCGGACTTACGGGGGCTTTTCCCCCCGCTTTGCCCGGGACGGCAAGCTCCTGGCAGTGCCTGAGTCTCAGCCCCGGCATCTGGCAATTGGAGAATGGTCTCCGGTGCTGTCGTGTTCCTTTCGGGAAAACCACTACGGTGTGCTGACCGAGGTACTGGTCATTGATAAAACCCGAGGGGTGTCGTACAGCGTGGAAAACCCCGCCATGATCCAAAAAGGCGGTCAGTGCCGCCGGGTGGTCTATACGCCCGGTCAGAGTACTTGGGCCGCTATGCGCTATACCGGTGAATATCAAATCGAGCAGTCCCGGCAGGATGAGTCCGTGGTGATACTGTGCCTGCCCGGCAGCTTTTTGGCCTATCCCGGGGACTGCCTGGACCTGGAGCTGCCCCGGCTGGGCCTCAGCGGTACCTTCCGGGTGGCAGAGGCGGAAAACGACTTTTCCCAGGATCAGGGAGCTGTGGTGACGCTCAAAGCAAAGGAGCTGGTGTAACGATGTGGCTTTCTAAAAAGATGCGCCCGGCCCCATCCACCGTGGATGCGGATCTGGGGGTAACCACCATTGCCGGGAGCAATGTGGGCGTGGTTACCCGGGGCGAGGTCCGGGATCTGCCGGTCTATGGACCCGGCGGCTGCGTGTGGATGCCGGAAAATGGATCGGCAGTGCTGGTGATCCGGGGCGGTCCCGGCGGTGAGGAACTGTGCGTAGCCGGGATGCGCCAGGAGGCGCCTCCATCGGGCATGCGCCCGGGAGAACTCTACCTCCACGGACCCGGCAAGACTTCCATCTACCTGCGGTCCGACGGGACCATCGAGCTGCGGGGGCGTGTGGAGATCTCCGGGGAAGTCTGGGTGTCTGGTGAGTTTTCCGCTGCCAAAGTGACGGACCGGTCCCTGAGCCAAACGGAAGGGGGAACGTGAGATGGAACTGGAACTGCAAAACGGCGACTATGTGCCTGACGGCATCGGCGGCGTGCGCCGGGTATCCGGCCGGGAGGCGCTGGCACAGCGGATCATCTTCCGCCTGACGGCCCGGCGGGGAAGCTTCCCATTCTGGCCGGAGCTGGGCAGCCGCCTTTATCAGCTGGGAAGTCTCCCGGCCTCCCAGAGAGCCGCTGCCGCAGTGCAGTATGTGACAGAGGCGCTGGCCCAGGAACCCGTGGCCGTGGAGGACGTGGAGCTGACGCAGCGTGCCAATGGTATTGCTGAGCTGCGAGCGCGGCTTTCCTATCAGGGCACCGGGCTGGATGTGACGCTGGAGGTGCTGGCATGAGAGAGGACGAAAACCATGAAGACTGTGGAAGAAATTTATGAAACGCTGAAGGAGAATATGGCCCAGAGGGCGGGATTTGTCCCGGAGGACGGGTGTGATCTGGCCGTGCGGCTGTGGGCCGCCGCGGCCCAGATTCAGGCCCTGGAGATCCAGAGTGACTGGGTGCTGGACCAGAGTTTTCCCCAGACAGCGGAGGGCATCTATTTGGACCGCCACGCTGAAATGCGGGGTCTGACGCGGCTGCCGGCATCCAAGGCTGTGGGGGTACTGCGCTTTTATGTGGAGTCTGCCCCCGCCGGAGAGCTTCCGATTCCGGAGGGGACGGTGTGCATGTCCGCCGACGGCACCCGCTTTCAAACTACGGCGGAGGCTGTGCTCACCCCGGAGGTGCTGTACGCCGACGCCCCCGCCGAGGCCCTGGAAGGCGGCGCCGACGGCAATGTGGTGGCCGGCGCCGTGAACATTCTCACCGCATGTCCTGTGGCGGTGACCGGATGCTCCAATCCGGCCGCGTTCTCCGGCGGCAGCGATGCTGAGGATGACGAAGCCCTGCGGGAGCGCATCCTGGCCAGCTACCGCCGTCTGCCCAACGGCGCCAACGCCGCCTGGTATGAGACCACTGCCATGTCCCACACTGGAGTGGCGGCGGCGAAAGCCGTGGGCCGGGCTCGGGGCATCGGCACCGTGGATGTCTATATTGCCGCCGAAAACGGCACGCCGGAGGAGGAACTGATGGAAGAAGTCCGGGAGGACCTGGCTGCCAAACGGGAGATTGCCGTGGATGTTCAGGTCAAGGCTCCAACGGAAAAGACGGTGGATGTAACCGTGGAGCTGGATGTGGGAGACGGGGACTTCAGCACCATCAAGACGGAAGCGGAGCAGATGCTCCTGGGATTTTTCTCCGGGCGGCTTTTGGGCTTGCCGGTGCGCCTTGCGGAGCTGGGAGACAAGCTTTATCATCTGGAGGGTGTGGAGAATTACCGGATTGTTTCCCCGGCGGAGGATATGGACGGCGATGCCACGGTGCTGCCGGTGCTGGGAGAGATGACCGTTACGCAGATGGGAGCATAAGATATGTATGAAGTGTTTTTGCGGGAGCTGCTGGAGCCGCTGGGTATTTATGACCTTTCCGAGGAAAGCGTCAGCGGCGCGGAGATTTTCGCGCTGGGGGCCGGTCTGGACACGGTGAGCCAGCAGCTGGAACGGACGGAACGGGAGGCTCTGACAGCCACTGCTCAGGAAGAAGGGCTGACGCGCCGGGAGGCGCTGTTTGCCCGCCGTCCTGCTGCCGATACCCCGGAAGAGCGCCGCAAGGCCATTGCGGCCCTGCTGCAGATCGACGGGGACAGCCTCACCCCCGAGACCATCAATCTCACCATTTCCGGCTGCGGCATCCGGGCACGGGCTCTGGAGGTCGACACCGGACACCTGCGGGTGATCTTTCCGGACATCGGCGGAGAGCCGTCGGAGTTCGAGCAGATCCGGGATATCGTGCTGGACATTCTGCCCTGCCATTTGGAGGTGGAGTTCTACTTCCGGTATCTGACCTGGGATGAGTGCGAACGGGGAGCGTATACGTGGGATTCGGTGGAGGCGGCGGGCTTTACCTGGGATACCTTCCAGATGTCCCCGCCCGCAGAGGCATGACCGGCCTGCAGACAAGATCCGAAGAGGAGGATTCCATGACAGCTGAGACAATCCTGGCGCTGGCCCGGAAGGAGCTGGGGACGGCGGAGTCCCCGGCCGGCAGCAACCATGTGAAGTATAACACTGCCTATTACGGCAGAGAGGTCTCCGGCGGAGCGTATCCCTGGTGCTGTGTGTTTTTATGGTGGCTGTTTCAGACCGCCGGAGCGCCGGAGCTTTTCTACGGAGGCGGACGCACCGCCTCCTGCTCCGCCCTGATGACCTATGCCAAGAGCCATGGCCAGTTCGTTACGGACTACCAACCGGGAGACCTGGTATTTTTGCGGTTTTCCGGCCAGAGTAGTCCGGAGCACATTGGTTTGGTGGAGTGCCTGGACGGCACTTCCCTGGTAACCATTGAGGGCAACACCGGCGCCTTGAGCGACGCCAACGGCGGTCAGGTTCAAAAGCGTATCCGCAGCCGGAGCCTGGCACTGGGGGCCTACCGGCCCGATTACGAAGAGGAGGACGAAATGGATCAGGCAACCTTCAACCGCATGGCCAACGCCTGGCTGGAAAGCCGGGCGGACCTGGGACCGGCCAACGACTCCCAGGAAGGACGCGACGCCCGGGAATGGGCGGAGCGGAAGAATATTCTCATGGGCGATCTCCAGGGACGCAAGCAATACCAAAGCCTGTGCACCCGGGAGCAGGCGCTGATGTTTTTGTACCGCGCCGTGGAAAAAGACTGAAAAAGCAGCGCACAGCCGCCGGAGCCGTTTGGCTCCGGCGGTTTTTTCCCTTTTCCGGGGAGCGGTGGCAATTTGCGGCGGATTATGCTATAATACTCTCTCTATGTAAGTTCTGCGCCGGGGATACGTCCGGCGTCCGCATCCGGAGGAGTTTATGACATTTTCGCAGTTCCAGGAACAATTTCATATCTCCCTGGACCCGCAGCAGTCTGCCGCTGTTCAGGCTGTGGAGGGGCCGGTACTGCTGTTGGCGGTGCCGGGCAGCGGAAAGACCACCGCACTGGTTACCCGGATCGGATACCTGTGCTATGCATTGGGAATCCCTCCGGAGCAGATTCTCACCATGACCTACACCGTCAGCGCTGCACGGGATATGCGTCAGCGGTTTATGACGGTGTTCAACCGGGAGGAACCGCTGGCATTTTATACGATCAACGGCGTGTGCAGCCGGATTATCCGCTTGTATGAGCGGACCATGGGCCGCCGGGCATTCGAACTCTTATCCGACACCGGCCGCCAGAGCGCCCTCGTTGCCGAGATTGCCAGGCGTCAGTCGGGGGAATTTGCCAACGAGGGAACGGTGAAGGCCATTCAGACCGCCATTGCCTACGTGAAAAACCAGATGCTCCGGGAGGAGGAAATCCGGGAGGTGGAGGTCGAGGGAGTGGACTTCCCTCCCATCTATCGGGCCTACTGTGACACGCTGCGCCGGGAGAAATGGATGGACTACGATGATCAGATGGTCTATGCCCGGCAGATTCTCCTGCAGTATCCGGAGCTGCTCAATCGGCTGCGGGCGCAGTATCGTTATATCTGTGTGGACGAGGCCCAGGATACGTCCAAAATTCAGCACGCCGTCATTGAGCTGCTGGCCGGGAAGGGCGGGAACCTCTTCATGGTGGGCGATGAGGATCAGAGTATCTATGGCTTCCGGGCTGCCTATCCCCAAGCCCTGCTGGATTTTGAAAGGACCTACGGCGGACGTGTGCTGTATCTGGAGCGCAATTACCGGTCCACCCGTCAGATTGTGGAGGCTGCGGACCGGTTCATTCAGAAAAACCAGCAGCGCCGGCCCAAGCATATGACTGCCGTGCGGGGAGCGGGACCGGACATCGAGACCATCAGCGTCTACAACCGGCAGGAACAGTATGCGCTGTTGGCACGGATGGGAGCCCGTTGTCAGGAGGAAACCGCCATCTTGTACCGGGATAACGACAGCGCCCTGCCGCTGATCGATCTGCTGGACCGGGAAGGAATCCCGTATCGATGCCGCCAGATGGACGCGACCTTCTTTACCCACCGTACCATTCGGGATCTGACCGATATCATCCGTCTGGCGCAGCAGCCCCGGGACGGGGAGCGGTTTTTGCGGGTGTATTACAAGCTGGGCGCCGGGATCAGCCGGGCCGCGGCGGAGGAGGCGGTGCGCCTGGCCGGGCCGGAGGAGCCCCTGCTTGCCTACATCGCCGGGATGGAGTCGGTGTCTCCGTGGACGGCCCGGCAGTGCCGGGCCCTGCTCACCCATATGCGGGGATTGCTCAAGGAATCCGGGGACCGGGCGATCTATCGCATCGTCCATTTTATGGGATATGGAGACTATCTGGAAGAGCGGAAGATGGACGCTGGCCGGACTGAGATTCTGGAGGCACTGGGCGCCCGGGAGGCCACACCCCTTGCTTTGCTGGAGCGTCTGGAGACTCTGGAGCAGGTGGTCCGTGCAGGCGCGGAGGCGCCGGAGAGTCCCCTGATTCTCTCCACCATTCATTCCAGCAAGGGACTGGAGTACCGGCATGTGATCTTGATGGATGTAGCCGACGGCGTTTTCCCCCGGACGGTGCCCGGGAAGGATGCCGCACCGGAGGAGCAGACTGCGTGGGAAGAGGAACGGCGTCTTTTTTACGTGGGGATGACCCGGGCCAAGGACCGCCTGAGCCTGGTGCGCTTCCGCAAGGCGGAGCTGCCCTCCGCGTTTGCACAGGAATTGTTGGGGCCTGTGACGCTGCCCCAGTTGGTGAAGCGGATTCTGCGGCCGTGTCCCAAACCGGCCGCCACGGTGTCCCGGTCCGTTGAGCGGGAGGCGGAGGACTATCAGCCCGGCGTGCCGGTGCGTCACCGGCGCTTTGGCAGGGGACAGGTGGTTCAGAGAAACGGCGACGTCATTGTGGTGTCGTTTCAGGATGGGGGACGGCGGAAACTGTCCCTGACGGCTGCTCTGCGGGCCGGACAGCTGCAGATGGAATGAGATTGAGAAAAATCAAACGGTCAGGAAAGAAAAGGAGAGGACACTATGCTGGCTTATACATACGTAAAGCAGGGAACGTTTGCCTTGATGGAAAAGCCCAGACCGGTGGTGCAGGATGCCCGGGATGCCGTGGTGCGGGTGAGCCTTGCCAGCATCTGCACCAGCGACCTGCACATTCTCCACGGCTCCGTGCCCCGGGCAGTGCCTGGGATTACGGTGGGCCACGAGATGGTAGGCGTGGTGGAAGAAGTGGGCGATGCCGTCCGGCGGGTGCGGCCCGGAGACCGGGTGACGGTGAATGTGGAGACTTTCTGCGGGTCCTGCTTTTTCTGCCGGCACGGCTGGGTCAATAACTGCACAGACCCCAACGGCGGCTGGGCCCTGGGCTGCCGGATCGACGGCGGACAGGCCCAGTATGTCCGGGTACCCTATGCCGATCAGGGGCTGGACCCCATTCCGGACACCGTCACGGACCGCCAGGCGCTGTTTGTGGGGGACATTCTGGCGACCGGCTACTGGGCATCCCAGATTACGCCTGTTGGCCCGGAGGACACCGTCTTGATTCTGGGAGCGGGTCCCACCGGGATCTGCACCCTGGAGTGCGTACTGCTCCAGTCGCCCCGGCGGATAATTGTATGTGACAAGGACCCGTCCCGGCTGGCGCTGGTCCGCGCCCACTGGCCCCACGTACTGACGGTGGGACCGGAGCAGGTCCGGGAACTGACGGCGGCGTACAGCGCCCACGGCGGCGCCGATGCCGTGCTGGAGGTGGCGGGCAGTGAGGAGACCTTCCGCCTGGCCTGGCAGTGCGCCCGGCCCAACGCGGTGGTGACGGTGGTGGCCCTTTACGACGGACCCCAGACACTGCCCCTGCCGGAGATGTACGGCAAGAATCTCACCTTCAAGACCGGCGGCGTGGACGGCTGCCGCTGCGGCGAGATTCTGGAGCTCATTGCCCGGGGCAAGCTGGATACCACGCCGCTTATTACCCATACCTTCCCCCTGCGGGACATTGAGGCGGCCTACCGTCTCTTTGAAAGCCGGGGCGACGGCGTCATCAAAGTGGCCGTGGACCCCTGGGCGTGAAGCAAACGATCAAGGAGGGAGCGCCCCATGTTCAAACGTCTCAAAACAAAACTGGATATTGAAAACCAACTCTATCTTATCCAGATTTTCGGGATCGTGGTGACGGCCGCTCTTTGCCTGGTGGTGATGCTGACTCTGACGCTCAGCCGGAACAACCGTCAGCAGGAAGAAGAGCTTTTGGATGAGTGCGTCACCCTGACTCGGGCCAAAAATGTGATATCAGCGCTGGAAACCGGCGAGGGAGACGAGTATCTGAGCAACTATCTCAACATTTACATCAAATCCATCCCCAATCTGGACTTTGTGGCCGTGTGCAATACGCTCAACGTCTGTTTGTACTATCCCAACACGGCCTTCGTGGGCCGGACCCTGCGCTTTGGCGGGGAAGACCGGGTTTTGGCAGGGGAGGGACCCTACATCGTCACCGTGGAGCGGACCGGCTACGGTTTGGAGATGGCCTATGCACCGGTGCGGGGGCAGAACGGCTCCCTGCTGGGATATGTGATTTTATCGGTGTTTCACCAGTCCTCCACGGAGGATGTGCAGCACCTGCTCTATGGGTATATGGTGGTGTCCTTTGTGACGGCGTTTGTGGGGATTTTTGTGGCGGTCTCCATCCGCCGCCGGACGCTGCGGGTGCTCCAGGGCCGCCGGGTGGAGGAGTACCGCCGCCTGGCCGATGAGCGCAATGAGGTCCTCGACGCCCTGGATGAGGCCATTGTGGCCATCAACCTCAAGGGCGAGGTCATCATGATGAACAAGGCCTTTTTGAAGATGATGGGCTGGTCCGCGCGGCTGCACCACTATGAAGGCGAGCTCAAGGCCATCTTCCCGGAGACGGCGCTGGTGCGGGTGCTGGAAACCGGCACCGCCCAGTATAACCTCAGCGTCCGTATCCATGGCGAGGACTATGTGGCCAGCCGGATTCCGGTGTATGAAAACGGGCGCCTGATCGGCGCGGCCTCCATTTCCCGGAACGTTACAGAAGTGCGGCGGCTGGGGCAGGAGCTTTCGGAGACCAATCACATGGTGGACACGCTGCGCTCGTTCAACCATGAGTTCAACAACAAGCTCCATGTGATTTTGGGGTATCTGGAGCAGCAGGACCCCAACGAAGCCAAGAACTTCATCATGCACAACGTGGGGGCGGCCTCCGTCAACATCAGCAAGGTTACCAAGGAGATTGAATCCACCGGCATTGCCGCCATCATCATCGGCAAAATGGTGGAGGCCGGCAGCTGCGGCATCAAGCTGGAGCTCCAGGCCGACAGTTACTGCAAAAATCTCACAGAGGGCGTGTCCTTCGACTGCTATGTGACGGTGCTGGGCAATCTCCTGCAAAACGCCATTGACGAGCTGCGCCAGAGCGACACACCGGTCAAGGAGATCAGCCTGGGATTGTTCATCGATGAGCGCTATACCATTCTCACCGTAACGGATACCGGCCGGGGCATGTCCGAGGAGGTCCGGGCCCACCTGTTTGAGCGCAGCTTCTCCACCAAGGGCGCGCAGAGAGGAACGGGGTTGTTCTTGGTCAAGGAATTGGTGGACAAATACCGGGGCACGGTGGAAGTGGATACGGAACGGGGCGAGGGCACGTCCATCACCGTTTCGTTCCGGGCCTGGACAGAGGGGGCGGAGGACGCATGTACCGAGTAATCATAGTGGAGGACGAGCCGGAGATTGCCCGGGGTACCAAGGAGTATGTGGAGAAAAATCCCGAGTTCCAGGTCAAGGCCATCTTCTCCAACGGCCAGGAGGCCCTCAACTACATCTGGCTCAATCCGGTGGATCTCATCGTTCTGGATCTGTTCATGCCCAAAATGAACGGCAAGGAGTTCCTCTACCGTCTGCGCAAGGAGAATTTCCAGGTGGATGTGATTGTAGTCACGGCGGCCAGCGACGCCGGGAACATCCGGGAGGTGCTGCCCTTCGGCGTGGTGGACTATCTGCTCAAGCCCTTTGAGGCCGCCCGTTTTGCCGAGGCTCTGGAGCGCTTTGAACAGCGTCATCGTATTCTCAATGCCATGAGCGGATTGGACCAAAAGGGCATTGACGCGGTCTTTTCCACCCCGGGGGAGGCGGCGGCCGCTTCCCGCCGGGACCGGCTGGAGCGCAAGGGCCTGCGGGAAGAGAAGTACCAGGCGCTGCTGGACTGTCTGGACGCGCAGGGCGAAAACGCCCTTTCCGCCGAGGTCCTGGCGGACCGGACGGGGCTGTCCCGGGTGACAGTGCGCCGCTACTTGAGCGAGCTCATCGAGGCCCATGAGGTGGCCAGTTCCGTGGACATCACCACCGGGCCCAAGCCGGTGATGGTGTACCGGCGGCGGGGAAAGGGGACGGTATGACACTCAAGGAGATCAAATACCTGTTGGTGGTGGCCCGCTGCGCCTCCATCAGCGAGGCGGCCAAGCAGCTCTATGTGGCCCAACCCAGCCTGACCCACGCCATCCAGTCCGTGGAAAAGGAAGTGGGCTTCCGGATTTTCCAGCGGGGCCGCTCCGGCGTGACGGTCACGGAGCGGGGCGAGGAGTTCCTGGGAGACATTCGGACGGTGTACGAGCAGATGTCCATGGTTCAGGGCAAGTATGTGGAAAAGCGGCCGGAGCGAAAAGTCTTTTCCATCAGCATGCAGCACTATTCCATGGCGGGCGCCGCCTTCGCCCGCTTCCTGCGGGATCTGGAGGAGCCTTACTACAACGCCCAGATTCTGGAGGGCCGCATGGCCGACGTCATCGCCGACGTGGCGGCAGGCCGCAGCGAGATCGGCTTTGTTCACTTCGCCGACGACAAGGAGCCCGCCATCGTCAAAACGTTGCATAACGAGCAGTTGGAATTCTACGGCATTACCCATACCCAGCCCTGTGTTCTGCTGGGACGGGAGCATCCGCTCTGTGCCCTGGAGCAGGTGGAATCCAAGGACCTGGCGCCCTATCCCATGGTGGTCTACGACAGCGGCGGCGGGGCCTCCTATGTCTCTGAGGAGGGGGTGCTGCTGCTTCAGGCGGACCGGCAGATCGTGGTCAATGACAGTTTGATGCTGGTGCGCATGCTGGAGTCCACCCAGGCCTGCGCGGTGGGTTTGCCCCTGTGGGACCCGGCTTTGGAGGAGCGCCGGGGCATCGCCACCCGTCCCTTGGCCGACGGCAAGCCCCTCTGGGTGGGCTGGATCAAGAAGGCCGACACCGTTCTGCGCCCCCTGGCCAGGCGGTATCTTCAGGCCCTCAATCAGAACTGAATCCGGGCCGGGAACCGTGCGTAGCCATAGATTGAATGTGTGGATATGCATGATTTTTTGGTAT
>CABUDN010000055.1 GCA_902490355.1 uncultured Oscillibacter sp. | reverse complement strand
ACCACCGAGATCTACACTCTTTCCCTACACGACGCTCTTCCGATCTGACCAGGCCGGAATCGAAATCTGTTCTCTGGGAATGCTTCAAAAGTTAGGAGACTACTACAAAAACGGAAATCAAGTTGGCTCTGGTGAATAGTCTGCTGCCGCCCCGTATGGGGCGGTTTTTTCATGATGTGCAAAGCCGCATCCAGCATGCCGGAGCAGATCCGGGTATTGGCGGCGGTTGCTGCAGCCCCCTGGCGCTTTATACTGCCACCGGCATCCGAACCGCTCCCACAGAGAAAACAAGCCGCTCTGCGGCGGCATTCATATAGAGTACGCTTCAGCAGACCCCCAGGGCGAAAATCGCTCGCATTTCCGTTCGCATTTTGGTGTGCATTCGGGGTCCCAAAGGGGGCGCGGGGTACATGATCCTTGCGCAGAATAAAACAAAACAACATCCCCGCAGCCCTTGGAAACAAAGAAAAAACCTCGGAACCGTTGTGGTTCCGAGGTTTTTCATTTGGCAGCGGGTGAAGGATTCGAACCCTCACATACAGAGTCAGAGTCTGCTGTGCTACCCTTACACAAACCCGCTATATCTGTCGGCCGCAGTGATCAGCCGCAGCGAACAGATATTATTATACAGAATATTGCTTTTTTGTCAATAGGTTTTTTCAAACTTTTTTATTTTTTTCGACGAGGGGAATGACCGCCAAATAAACCGCTCCAAAAACCGCCTCGTTCCTCCGGCACCGCATGCTTCCGAAGCCTGGCCGCACAGGCGGCAGCATCCTCATAGGACTGCTTTGCCGCCGCATCATAGAGCTCCAGCGCCTGGGCAGAATCCTTCTGTACGCCACGGCCGTGCTCATAGCACTGCGCCAAACGGTACTGTGCCCGGGCATATCCATGCTCCGCAGACCGGCGATACCACACCACCGCCTGTTCCCAATTCTGCCGGACACCGGTCCCGGTTTCGTAGAGATATCCCAGGTTGCATGCGGCTACCCGGTCTCCCTGCTCCGCCGCAGTCTGATACAGCTCCACCGCCCGGGAAAGATCCTTTTCCACGCCGCTGCCGTACTCATAGCATACACCCAGATTGCACTGGGCCTGCGCATATCCCTGTTCCGCCGCGGCCTGATACCACTTTGCCGCCCGGACCAGATTTTTCTCCAGCCCCAAGCCGTTTTCATAGCACCAGGCCAGGTTGCACTGTGCCCGGGGAAGCCCCTGCTCCGCTGCGGCCCGGTACCACTTCACCGCCATCTCCCAGCTCTGGGGTACACCGCGGCCAGTCTCGTAAAGGTATCCCAGGTTGCACTGTCCCGGCGCATTGCCGGCCTCCGCTGCCTTTTGGTACAATTCTGCGGCTTTTGCAAGGTCCTCTTCCACGCCTTCCCCGCGCTCATAGCATACGCCCAGATCGCACATGGCCGGCGCAGAACCGGCTTCCGCCGCCTGCTGGTACCAGCGCACCGCTTCCGCCGCGTCTTGTTCTATCCCCAGACCGTAGTCATAGGCACGCCCCACGCAAAAGAGGCCCCGCGGGTCCTTCTGTTCCGCCGCCTTGCGGTACCAGGCAAGCGCTTGCTCCAGGTCCTTCTCTACCCCCCGGCCATGCTCATAGCACCAGGCCAGATTGCACTGCGCCCGGGGAAGCCCCTGCTCTGCCGCAGTACGGTACCAGCCTACCGCGTCTTCCCAGCTTTGCTCCACGCCTACGCCGGTCTCATAGAGATAACCCAGACAGCATGCACCGTCCTCATCCCCGTGCTCCGCTGCCCGACGATACCAGACGGCTGCCTCTTCTTTATTCACCGGAACGCCCCGGCCCCGCTCACAGCAAAAGCCCATGCACAGTTCACCCCGGGGATATTCCTGTTCCGCCGCGGCCCGGTACCATTTTGCCGCCTCCACATCGGACTGCTCCACTCCCTGGCCGTGCTCACAGCACCAGGCCAGATTGCACTGCGCCCGGGGATATCCCTGTTCTGCCGCCAGGCGGTACCAGCGCACTGCCTCCTCCCAGCTCTGCTCCACACCCCGGCCGGCTTCATAGCAGTACCCCAGGCAGCACTGTCCCGGGGCATTGCCCTGTTCCGCCGCAGCCCGATACCACTCGGCTGCCTTAGCCAGGTCCTCCGCAACCCCCAGGCCAAACTCCAAACAGCGGCCCAGCTCCGTCTGTGCGCCGGGATATCCCAGCCACGCCGCCGAGCGGTACCACTGCACTGCATCCGCGTCACTTTGCTCGACACCCCGGCCGCAGCGATATGCCTCTCCCAGCAGAAACTGCGCCCGGGGAAAGCCGCCCTCCGCACCCTTGCGGAAGCACTCCAGAGCCTTGGCTTCGTCCTTCTTCACACCAATGCCGTATGTATAGCAGTAGCCCAGATTGGTCAGGGCCGGCAGATAATCCCGGGCTGCCGCCTGGGCATACAGCACCACCGCCTGCTGCGGGTCCTCCTCCACGCCGATGCCGCTTTCAAAGCACCAGCCCAGATTGGTCAGCCCCAAGGCGTCTCCCATGGCCGCAGCCCTCTGATAGCTGGCCAGGGCGTCGGTATTGCGATGGGCCTCTACCGCCTGGTTTCCCAGGCTCACCCAGTCACCGGCCGTCAGCTCATCCTCATCCAGCCTCTGAAAAAAGGTTCCGCCGCAGTGGGGGCATACATCCGGCTCCTCCTCGGCCAGAAAACCGCAGTCTGTATTCTCGCAGCGATAGAATTCCATAGTGTCCTCCATCAATCCTCCGGTCCCTCCAGAGCGGCGCCATGGTCATAGCGGTCCAGGAAGGAATACACCTGCCCACGGTACTTGAATCCCGGAAAGGTATCCAGCTGAACGCCGTGGATGGCCCGGAAGATGCTCTTTTCAATATTCGGATTGGTTTTTTTCAATTCCCGCAGCAGCACTTTCATCTCCTGGCGCTTGCTCTCCCCCACACCGTCTCCGGAAGCATCCCGGGCTTCCGTAAAGCGGCAGGCACACTGGAGAAACCGCAAATGGTTATAGTTCTTCCAGGCGATGATGGCATCCTCATGCACACAGTAGAGCGGGCGGATCAGCTCCATACCGGGGAAGTTCCTGCTGCGGAGCTTGGGTGGCATGGCCTGAAGCTGCGCGCCGTAGAAAAGGCCCAGCAGGGTTGTCTCCACCACATCGGAAAAATGGTGGCCCAGAGCAATCTTGTTGCATCCCAGCTCCTGAGCCTTGGCGTAAAGAAAGCCCCGGCGCATCCGGGCACACAGGTAACACGGGTTCTTCTCCACCTGCGTGGTAACTTCAAAGATATCGCTTTGAAAAATCGTAACGGGAATTCCCAGCATAGCCGCGTTGGATTCAATCAGCGCCCGGTTTTCCGGGCGATAGCCGGGATCCATCACAAGAAACGTCAGGGAAAAGGGGTGATCGGTATGGCGCTGGAGCTCCTGCATCAGCTTGGCCAGAACCATGGAGTCCTTTCCGCCGGAAATGCACACGGCGATCCGGTCCTCCGGCTCCACCAGCTCGTAGCGCTTTACCGCCGCGATAAAGGGATTCCACAAGGTTTTGCGATAGGTCTTGATGAGACTGCGCTCGGCAATCTCCCGGGGAGTCAGTTCTCGGGACATGGTAACCTCCAAGTGTTTTCAGGCAGTCCTGGCCTTACAGCCAGATGGCACCCAGCCGCAGGATGGATGCAAAGGTCCGCTCCAGCCAGGAACGCCGGTTCCACTCCTCCAGAGTGTACAGACTGCTTTGGGCCATGATATCGTCCAGGTCCTCCAGCAGTTCTTCCACCACCGGCATGTGGTAAAACAGCACACCGCACTCGTAGTGCAGCTGGAAGGTGCGGTAATCCATATTGGTGCTGCCGACCAGCGCCACCTCCCGGTCCACCATGACGCTCTTGGCGTGGAGGAACCCGGGGGTATACCGGTAAATCTTTACACCGTGGGCCAGCAGCTCACCCCAATACGTCTTTGCCACCACATAGGCAAACTTCTTGTCCGGGATAGCCGGTACCAGCAGCCGCACATCCACGCCGGCATCCGCTGCGATGCACAGGGATTTTTGCATGGACTCCTCCACGGCATAGTAAGGCGTGGTGATATAAAGCATCCGCTTGGCCGAGGCAATGAGCTGCAGATACGTCTCCTCAATGGGATTGTCCGGGTTGTTCAGGGGGCCATCGGTAAAGGGCTGGCAAAATCCCTGGGTGGCCGGGCCATCGTGGCGGGGACGATAATAGTCATCCTCGTTGGGCATGTTCCGCCCCATCATCTTCCACATCTGGATGAACTGCACGGCAAAGCCCCAGGCGCCCTCTCCCTCGATCCGCACGGCACTGTCCTTCCAGTGGCCGAAGCGCACAATGAGATTGGCGTATTCGTCGGCAATGTTGATGCCGCCGGTGTAGGCATAGTATCCGTCGATCACGGCAATCTTCCGGTGATCCCGGTAGTTGAAGTAGATGCGGTTGACATACCGGTGCACCGGGTTGAATACCTCCACTTCGATGCCGGCATTTTGGATCTGCTGAAGCGTCTCATCGTGCAGCCGGGTCAGGTTCCCGAAGTCATCAAAGATGATCCGTACCTCCACCCCCGCAGCAGCCCGCTCCTGCAAAACAGAAAAAATCCGGTCCCAGACCTTCCCCTCCGCCAGAATATAGTATTCCAGGAAAATATAGACCTCCGCCTGAGACATGCGCGCGATGAGATCATCAAAAAAGGCAGCGCCGTCGCCAAAATAGTGCGCATCGGTATTGCGGTAGAGGAAAAATCCCCGTTTTTGCAGATACGCTGCGATCCGCCCCCAGGCCGGGGAGCGGCTCATCAGGCGGCTGAGATTGACGTCGCTGGACATCTTCTGACTCTCCCGGGCAGGAGTGGGCGGAATTTTGCGCAGACTTAGGCTCTTGGCCTGATGCGTTCCGCCCCACAGGCAAAAGAGAATCATACCGGCTACTGGAAGAGCCAGCAGCAGGCACATCCAAACCAGCTTATAAGACGGGCTGCCCGGACGCAAGTATACCCGGATGGCCACAATGGCGCCGGCAATCTCCAGCGCCGCATACATGAAATACGCTTTTTCCCGCAGGAAATGGGTCAGTACCAGTGTCGTAACAATCTGGGCAAGAACCGTTAACACGCACATCGAAATACTGGTCGCCGCGGAAATCCGCCGCTCTGTGCGCTCCGTGGATTGTGGCAGGTTTTTATGCATGAGAACGCTCACCTCTTTCTCTTTCCATGCATTCTCAACACTCTTTCCTGGTATTATACCGAAAACCGCCGTCTGATTCAACCGGGTTTCCGGTAACAAACCAGCCCCGCCTTCCGGCGGGGCTGAAAATATCAGCGGCTTTTGTGCAGCAGCTCCTGCTTAATATCCCACAGGCGCTGAGACAGATCCACATAATAGGTATGGGGATTTTCAAACCGCTTGACCTCATCCCAGAGGGTGTCCACCTGTTCCATGCAGTAGCGCTGAATCCCCTGCAGGGAAGGACGCTCATACACCAGCTCCCCGCCCCGGAACACCTGCACCTGCAGGGGACGGGCGGTATAGTTGGTAAAGGTCTTGCGCTTCCAGGTGGCCTGGGGATCAAACAGCTCCAGAGGCTGCGTCTCATCCACCGTCTCATCCCAGACGGCGATATAATCCGCCTCGGCCTTGCCGGTGGCTTTGTCATAGATCCGGTAGGTCTTCTTGAAGTGGGGATTGGTAATCTTGTCCAGATTCTCGCTGACCTTGATCCGGGGGATAATATGGCCCTCCTGATCCTCCACGGCGGCCAGCTTATACACGCCGCCGAACACCGGCTGGCTGCTGGCGGTAATCATCCGTTCGCCCACGCCAAACAAATCCACCTTGGCCCCCTGCAAAAGCAGATCCTGAATGATATACTCATCCAGGGAGTTGGACGCGGAGATCTGGCACTCGGTCCAGCCGGCGTCGTCCAGCATCTTCCGGGCCTCCCGGGTCAGGTACGCAATGTCGCCGGAATCCAGCCGGATGCCGCACTTGGTAATGCCCAGGGGCTTTAAAACGTCGTTAAAGGCCCGGATGGCGTCGGGCACGCCGGACTTGAGGGTATTGTAGGTGTCCACCAGGAGCGTGGCGTTGTGGGGGTAAATCTGGCAGTAGGTCTTGAAGGCCTCATACTGGCTGTCAAACATCTGGACCCAGGCATGGGCCATGGTGCCGCCGGCGGGCACACCGTAGAGCTGGTCGGAGATGGTGCAGGCAGTGCCCTTGCATCCGCCGATATAGGCCGCCCGGGCGCCGGAAATGGCGCCGTCGGTGCCCTGGGCCCGGCGGGAGCCGAACTCCAGCACCGTCCGCCCCTGGGCCGCCCGGACAATCCGGTTGGCTTTGGTGGCGATCAGGCTCTGGTGATTGATGGTCAGCAGGGTAAACGTCTCAATGAGCTGGGCCTGAATGGCCGGAGCCCGCACCGTCACCACCGGCTCCCGCGGGAAAATGGGCGTTCCCTCGGGAATGGCCCAGATATCACCGGTGAACCGGAAGTTCTTCAAATAGTCCAGGAACTCCTCCGAGAAGAGGTTCCGGCTGCGCAGATAGGCGATATCCTCCTCATCAAAATGCAGGTTCTGGATATAGTCGATCAGCTGATCCAAGCCCGCGCAGATGGCAAAGCCGCCCTTGTCCGGGACATCCCGGAAAAACACATCGAAATACGTGATGCGGTCCTGATAGCCCGCCTGAAAATAGCCGTTGCCCATGGTCAGCTCATAAAAATCGCAGAGCATGGTCATGTTCAGTTTCCGTTCGGTATTCATCTTACACCTCGTACCATGGAAGCAAGCTTCCGAAATCGGAGTTATTGCAATTGATTATAGTCGTCTGTGTAGTGAAAAGCAATCGTTTTTCCGCAAATGCGTCAAAAAAATGTCAAATTTGAATTGACAAACGGGACTTCCCTCCCCTATCATGAGAGGAAATGAAAGGCGGATTTTTCCGCCGGAAGGAGCAACCCCAATGGACGTAATTCTGGGAATTGATATCGGTGGTTCCACGACGAAAATCGTCGGCCTGCGGACGGATGGAAACGTGATCTCCATGCTGCGGGTCCGGGCGGAAGATCAGGTCACCAGCCTGTACGGTGCCCTGGGCAACTACCTCACCCGCAACAGCCTGACGTTGCAGGACGTACGGCGGATCGTCCTCACCGGCGTGGGCGCCAGCTATACGGAAGGGGACATTTTCGGCATCCCCACCTGCAAGGTGGATGAATTCTCCGCCAGCGCTGCCGGTGCCCTGGCATTATCTGGCCGGGAGCAGGGCGTAGTGGTGACCATGGGCACCGGCACGGCCTTCCTCTGGGCGGAGCAAAACGGCACTGTGCGGCACCTGTGCGGCAGCGGCATCGGCGGCGGCACCATGGGCGGACTGTGCCGCAAGCTGGTGGGGATGGAGCGCTTCGGCCAGATCCGGGAACTGGCCCGGCAGGGCGATCTCAACAAGGTGGATCTGACCATCAAGGACATCTCCCAAAATCCCGCCGCCACTCTGGACCCTGACCTCACCGCCGCCAATTTCGGCAATCTGGCTGAAGACGCTACCCCCGCGGATCTGGCGGCGGGTGTGGTGAACCTGGTACTGCAGGCGGTGGGCATCATGACCGTACTGGCCTGTCAGGCCTGCAATACGGACACCGTCATTCTCACCGGCGCCATGACCACCATGCCCCAGGCCGTGGAGAACTTCCAGAACTTCCAGCGCCTGTTCGGATACCAGTACGTGATTCCGGAAAACGCCACCTTTGCCACCGCCATCGGCGCGGCACTGTGCAGCCTGCGGGACATGCCGGACAACAACCCCTGACCAGCTCCTTTTGAGGATACAAATACGCCCCCGGGCCATAAGGCCCGGGGGCGTATGCTGATGCGGTGACGAACGCTTACTCCTGATCGTCCTCGTCCTCTTCGGACTCGTCCAGGCTGCTGGTGTCGAACTCCAGCTTCTCCCCGCAGTTGGGGCAGATTACCTCGCCGTCTTCCAGCACGGACTCATCAAAATAAATGGTCTCCTCGCAGGTGGGGCAAGTGGTGGCGTAGCAGTCCTCATCCTCGTCCAGGTCGTCTTCGTAGTACTCGCTGTCCTCGTCGTCCTCGTCTTCATCCTCGTCGCCGAAGACCACATCCTCCACGTCCTCCAGGTCGTCGCTGACAGCGTCCAGACCGTCGGCCAGCTCGCTGGTCTCATCGTGGATGTCCTCCAGCTCCAGAGCAATGTCCTCCAGAACGTCGATGATGGCGGAGAGCAGCTTGCCCTCCTTCTTCTCGGTGTCCAGCTCCATGCCCTCGGCCAGGCCCTTGAGATACGCAACCTTCTCCGTGATTTCCATAGCGGCAGCTCCTTTCATATTACCTGTTTCTTATTGTTGATCTCCCTTCCGGGAGGTGGGAACAAAAGGGGGGACGGCAGTCCCCCCTTTTTCTTACTCCTTGCAGCGGCCCAGATACTCACCGGTACGGGTGTCGATCTGGATCTTCTCGCCCTCGTTGATGAACAGGGGCACCTTAATCACAGCGCCGGTCTCCAGCGTGGCGGACTTGGTCACGTTGGTAGCCGTGTCGCCCTTGACGCCGGGCTCGGTCTCGGTGACCACCAGATCCACAAAGTTGGGAACTTCCACCGTGAACACGCTGCCCTTGTAGCTGAGCAGAGAGCACATGGTGTTCTCCTTGACGAACTGGAAGGCATCGCCCAGCACGTCCTTGTTCAGCGGGGTCATATCGAAGGTCTCCGGATCCATGAAGTAATACAGATCGCCGTCGTTGTAGCTGTACTCGGCATTCTTGCGCTCCACAGCCACCTGCTCAAACTTGGCGCTGGGGTTGAAGGCCTCTTCACGGACGGCACCGGTAATGACGTTCTTATACTTGGTACGCACGAAAGCGGCGCCCTTGCCGGGCTTGACGTGCTGGAAGTCCACCACCAGCATGGGCTTTCCTTCCATCTCAAAGATCATTCCCTTGCGGAAATCACCGGCAGTAATCGTAGGCATAGGTTTTCCTCCTCACAAATCTTACGAGAAAACGACCTGTGGAAGGACATTTTCTCAAAATTTCACGTTCTTAACAGACCGAAGCTATTTTACCGTATGTTGCCCGGCATTGCAAGTATTTTTCAGGCAGTTCCTGGTTTTTTTCCATTTTTCAGCGTCTGCCGCCGGCGGCAGACCGCCTTGAACGGCGCCTGCAGGGCATGGAGCACCTTCTGCCAGGGGGTCACCGCTCCCCCGGCGGGCTCTACCATCAGCGCCAGCACTCCCGCCCGCCGGGCTGCCAGCACATCGGTCAAAAGCTTATCTCCCAGCATGGCGGTGGCACTGCGGTCCACGCCGGCCCGGGCCATGGCGGAGCACAGTCCCCGGGTGGACGGCTTGCCCGCCCGACCCTGATACCCTACCCCCAGATCGGCGCAAAACTCCCGCAC
Source organism: uncultured Oscillibacter sp. (assembly GCA_902490355.1). Taxonomy (GTDB): domain Bacteria; phylum Bacillota; class Clostridia; order Oscillospirales; family Oscillospiraceae; genus Oscillibacter. The sequence goes on along the minus strand of CABUDN010000055.1, from coordinate 5,233 downwards.
CCGGCGGCCGGAACGATTGTTGGAAACAATCATCAGCGTGATACCAGCCCGTTCCAGCTCCGCGATCCAGTCCCGCAGGGCCTGGTCCGGCCGGGCCACACACTTGGGTGCCAAAGTAAAATCCAGATCACTGAGCAGCAGCGTCACGCCCTGCTCGTGCAGGTAGGCGGGGGTAATGTCCGCATATCGGTCCACCACCCGGTGGGGAATCAGGGAAAACGGCATAGTCGGCTCCTTGTCTGCATAAGCATGGTTTGTACGTTCAGTATATCAGTTCCAAGCGTATCCGACAAGGGGGAGTTCGCATTGCAGGTCTATCTCACCGCAGCACCGGAAGATGTCCGGGAGGCCGCCCGTCACGGCCGCCCTCTCTGCCACGCCGCCTACCGCATTGGAGCGGACTCGGCGCTGCTGCGGGGGAACCTTCTGCTCCAAGCCCAGGGCGGCCTCTTGGCGCTCAGTGACCGGGATGTGCCGATGGTGGATCGCCCGGACGCGCTGTGCGGAGCCATTCTGCGCGAATGCGGGCGCCGGGGCTACACCGGTGTACTGCTGGACTTTGAACATCCGCCCCGGCCGGATCTCACCGCCCTGGTCCGGGCTTTAAGCAAGCAGGCCGGCCGCCGGAAGCTCTATCTGCCGGAATCCTATGGCGCGGCAGCTCCCGGCTCCTGCGTGCTGATCTCTACCGCCGTTTCCGGCGGAAGCCTCGCCCAATGCCTGCGGGAGGCCGCCGACCGCTGGGGCGGCTATCAGCATCTGGCGCTGGATGTACAGCGCTTGCGGATGGATTTCACGCTTCCCGCCCCCTCCGGCCAAGGTGCCTCTCTGAGCGCAGAAGAGTTCCAGGCCCTGTGGGACCGGGAAAACCCATCGGTGTTCTTTTCACAGGACCTGTGCGCCCGCTACTTCACCTATACGCAGCACGGCGCTGTTCACTTCGTTCTCTTCGACGATGCCGACACGCTCAGCCGCAAGGTGCGCCTGGGCGCAGGCGCCGGCATCAATACCGCATTTTTCCTCTGGCCTGAGATCCGGGATCTGGCCGGACGGCTCTTTAGCGGCAGATAAAAAAGGAAGCTGTGCCATAGCACAGCTTCCCTCCAGCATTAATAATAACGCTTCTTGTTCTTGCGCGCAGCCTCAGACTTCTTGCGGCGCTTCACGCTGGGACTCTCATAATGCTCTCTCTTGCGAACCTCGGCGATCACGCCAGCCTTGGCGCAGCTGCGCTTAAACCGCTTGAGCGCGCTGTCGATGGACTCGCCGTCCTTGACATGGATCTCAGACATCTATATTTCCCTCCCTCCGAGGTATCCGGCTCATTCCAGGATACTTTAAGGGCCATAAATTATGGCTTTAACATATGCATTATATCGGCCATGCGAAAAATTGTCAAGAGCTTTTTTCAAAATCTCCGTGCTTCCCCTCAGTCCTTCCGCCGGTAGAGGATGGGCTCGTCATAGCCAAAGGTCCGTTTGCCGTTGACCTCCATGGTCTCCTGCACTTCCAGTCCCGCTTCGGAGAAGCGCTCAAAAAGCGTGAACTTCAAAACCGGCGTAAACATGCTCACGCTGCCGCCTTCCCACACGCCGTCCTTCCGGCGGTAGACCGCCGGTGTAAACTTGGCAGACGGCACCAGGGATGCGTAATCCACCGGGGCAAACTGCGCGTAGGTAAACGAATTGGCATCATAGCCCTGCGGCATCTCATAGGACGTCAATTTCACACCGCCGTCCTCCTCCGTAAACAAAAACAGATGCGGCGAGGCATGGGTCTTTCCGTCGGTGGTGTAATAGCTCTCCTCCAGCAAAAAGACGCCGGCAAAGTCCGCGGGCAGATTTTGGATCTTGTCATTGCATGCCGTGTTGACATGCTCGGCATAGGGAAACGGCTTGCCTGCGGCCTGCATGGCCTCATACTGCTGCCGGTTATCAAAGCGGCCGCACAAAAGCTGCATCATGGATTCCAGGTTTGTCATGGGAATGCTTCCTTTCTGTCCGGAACCATCCGGACTATCCCGCCGGCCGCAGCCGGCGTACCTGCAGGGACCCGGTCGGTTCGCCCTTCCGGGGTTTTCCCATTCTATCGGGTCTGCGGAAAAAAGTCAACCGGGCAGGCGCGTGCGCCTGCCCGGTTGCAGTATGCGGTTGTGCTGCGGAAGGGTCGTTACTTCTGGGGCTTGACGATCAGGTTCACCAGCCGGTTCTTGACCAGGATGGTCTTGACCACCTGCATGCCCTCCACGGCCTTGGCCACCTTCTCCACGGCCAGAGCGGCCTGGACCACATCGGCCTCGGCGCTGTCGGCAGGCATGGTGACGGTGCCCTTGAGCTTGCCGTTGACCTGCACGGCCATGTCCACCGTGGAAGCCACCGTCTTGCTCTCATCAAACACGGGCCACTGGGCCTGGCAGCACATCTTGCCGGTCTGCGCGGCAAAGCCCAGATTCTCCCAGAGTTCCTCGGTGATATGGGGAGCAAAGGGATTGAGCAGCAAAATGAGGTAGCGCAGGTCACCCCGGGTGCAGCCGTTGGAGGCCAGCTCATTGACCAGGGTCATCAGCGCGGCGATGGCGGTGTTCATCTTCAGGCCGTCAATATCCTCGGTGACCTTCTTGATGGTTTTGTGAATGGCCGCCTCATTGGCCGGGGTCACCTCATAGCTCTCCCCTGCGGATTCCGCCAGGTTCCACACCCGGTCCAGGAAACGCTTGGAGCCCTTGACGGCCTCGGTGGACCAAATGGCCGCCTTCTCAAAGTCACCCACGAACATGATATACAGACGCATGGTGTCGGCGCCGTACTGCTCGACAATGTCGTTGGGGTTGACCACATTGCCCCGGGACTTGGACATCTTCTCGCCGCCCTCGCCCAGGATCATGCCGTGGCTGGTGCGCTTGGCGTAAGGCTCCTTGGTGGGCACCACGCCGATGTCATAGAGGAACTTGTGCCAGAACCGGGAGTAGAGCAGGTGCAGAGTGGTGTGCTCCATGCCGCCGTTGTACCAATCCACGGGAGACCAGTACTCCAGCGCCTCCTTGGAGGCCAGAGCCTTGTCGTTGTGGGGGTCCATATAGCGCAGGAAGTACCAGCTGGAACCGGCCCACTGGGGCATGGTATCCGTCTCTCTCTGGGCAGGACCGCCGCACTTGGGGCAGGTGGTGTTGACCCAGTCAGTCATCTTGGCCAGGGGAGATTCGCCGGTGTCGGTGACCTCGTAGCTGTCCACCTCAGGCAGCAGCAGGGGCAGCTGATCCTCCGGCAGGGGGACCCAGCCGCACTTGGGGCAGTTGACCAGAGGAATGGGCTCGCCCCAGTAGCGCTGACGGGAGAACACCCAGTCCCGCAGCTTGAAGTTGGTCTTGGGATGGCCCAGACCCTGCTCCGTGACCCACTTCTTCATGGCGGGGATGGCCTCCTTGACGGTCATCCCGTTGAGGAAGCCGGAGTTGACCATGATGCCGGTGTCATCCTTAAGGGTGAAAGCCTCCTTGGTAATGTCGCCGCCCTGGACCACCTCGATGATGGGCAGGCCGAACTTGGTGGCAAACTCCCAGTCACGCTGGTCGTGGCCGGGCACGCCCATGACCGCGCCGGTACCGTAGCTCATGAGCACGTAGTCGGAAACGAAGATGGGAATCTCGGTCTGGTTGGCGGGGTTGATGGCCCGCACGCCCTCCAGGCGCACGCCGGTCTTGTCCTTGTTGAGCTCGCTGCGCTCGAAGTCGGACTTGTGGGCAGCCTCTTCCCGATAGGCAGCCACCGCATCCCAGTTGGAGATCCGGTCCTTCCACTGCTCCAGGAAGGGATGCTCGGGAGAGAGCACCATGTAAGTCACACCGAACAGAGTATCGCACCGGGTGGTATAAACTGTCAGCGTATCTCCGGCAGTGGTGGTGAAGTTCACCTCAGTACCCTCGGACCGGCCGATCCAGTTGCGCTGCTGGATCTTGACGCGGTTGATGAAGTCCACGTCGTCCAGATCGTCGATGAGGCGGTCGGCGTACTTGGTGATGGCCAGCATCCACTGGCTCTTCTCCTTGCGGATGACTTCGCCGCCGCAGCGCTCGCACACGCCCTCCACCACTTCTTCGTTGGCCAGGACGATTTTGCAGCGGGTGCACCAGTTGACGGGCATGGAGGCCTTATAGGCCAGTCCCTTCTTGAACATCTGCAGGAAAATCCACTGCGTCCACTTATAATAGGAAGGATCGGTGGTGTTCACTTCCCGGTCCCAGTCAAACGAGTAGCCCAACATGTGCAGCTGCTTGCGGAAGTTGGACACGTTGTCATGGGTCACCTTGGCCGGATGGATGTGATGCTGCACGGCGTAGTTTTCCGTGGGCAGGCCGAAGGCGTCATAGCCAATGGGGAAGAGCACGTTGTAGCCCTGCATCCGCTTTTTCCGACAGATGATATCCATGGCGGTGAAGGGACGGGCGTGGCCCACATGGAGTCCCTGTCCGGAGGGATAGGGGAACTCAATGAGGCCATAGAACTTCTCCCGGGTCTTATCCCCGGTAACCGCGGCGAAGGGCTTTTCCTCCAGCCACTTCTGCTGCCATTTCTGCTCAATGGCGGTAAAATCGTACTTCATAACTTTCTCCTTATAAATGGAATGGGAACACAAAAAAACGCCCCGACCCAACGGTCAGGGGCGTTGTCACGCGATACCACCCTGATTCAGCCGCCGGTTGCCCGGCCAGCCCTCAGTGATCTGAACGATCTGGCCGGTAACGGGGCCGCCGTCCCGCCCTACTCAGTCAGTTCAGGCGGAAAACTCCGGGAGCAGTCATACGGGATTCCCCCACCGGCTCGCAGCATCCGCCGGCTCTCTGAGGGCGGGAATTCCCGTCTTTCTTCCCTTCCACGTCTTTAACAGCCCCATTGTACGGAGGTTTTTCCGGTTTGTCAAGCCCCATCCCAAAAAGCCTCTGTTCAAGCTACGTGTCAATGGAAAAAAGTGCGCATAGCCGGCGATGATACCAAAACTCACAAACTGGTCATGGGATCATGGTCATTCCTTGATCGATCGTGAGAGCTCAAGTATAATACGTTTTAACAAGAAATCCCGGCAAGCAACCACGTTATATTGATAGGAGACGTTACAATGGGTAAGTTCGCTGTATTTTTATTGATTGGAGGTGTCCTTACGGTACTAGGGATCACCAATATCAAAGGGAATATCAGATCGGAAGAGCGTCGTGTAGGGAAAGAGTGTAGATCTCGGT
>CABUDN010000054.1 GCA_902490355.1 uncultured Oscillibacter sp. | reverse complement strand
ATTAAATGTCAACAAATTAATTACCGTATTGGCTGCTACGCTATATTTTTGCTTGTCTGGCTGACATACCCGGTAAACAGGTCCGGGCGGGTATTCCACCAGAGCAGCGCCGCCAGAATGAGGAAGGCACTGCATCCGCAGGCGATGAGGTCAAAAATCCATGCGATCCTGCTGAGAATTCGTCCGGCATTTGTCACTTTTGCGATCGTCCGTTCCGTCTTGTCCATGACACACTCCCCAATCTTTATTATTTGTGGTTTACGCTTTGGATCTCCTGCAGCGCAAAGCGCTCATTCTGCTGCGCGTCGGGGTACTTTTCCCGGTCTACCGGGCTGAGAAACATGGCAAGCGGCCGGATCCACAGGCCGCCGTCGCCGTAGAGCTTGCGATAGATGACATAGGGCTCGCCGGTCTCCGAATGCTGCGCGACGCCCTCCACAAGGTAGTAGTCTCCCTTAAAATGGCGGTATACCCGCCCGATCTGAATGTCCTGCATGGTCTTCCCTCCCGTTTTACAGTTCCACAAACAAAATGCCGCTCTCCCCTGCCGGGGCTTCGCAGACGATCCTGCCGCCTGAGAAACAGGCCGCGCCGCCCGTTGCCGCGTCCGGTGCAGCCGGATCGACGCAGAACGGATTCACATACAGCACCGGGCAGCCGCAGCGCGAGGCCTGTGCGGCATATTCGAGCTTGACCTGTTCGTTCCACTCCGCCGCCGGGTAATCGCACCAGACCGGCCAGAGCACGGCATCCGCGCCGAGCGCTGCCAACTCCTCCGGCCTGCCAGGCGTCCAGAGGTCGCCGCACAGCGCCGTGGCGAAGCGTATGCCGCCGTAGGAAAACAGGTGGAAGCCATCGCCCTCGCGGTAATGCCCGTCCGTACGGCGCACGTCCTTCCAGCCGACGCTCACGCGGCGGAACACGTCGATGAGCCGCCCGTCCGCGCCGAGGAAGACCTGACTGCTGTAAAGCCCATCTGCCGCGCGCTCGATCATGCCGAACGACACCGCCGCGCCGTTTTCCCGCGCCGCGGCCTGCAGATGCCGCACCGGCTCGTCCGTCCATGCGGCCGCCACGGTGCAGTCGCGCGCATAGTCCCAGCGCAGGCAGTCAAAGCCCTGCAGGACCGATTCGCCGAATACGACCGTATCTGCTCTCCCGCTGCAGGCGCGGAGTACATCCTCCATGCACCGCACGTTCCATGCCACATCGCCGTTTCTTACCGGCTGCGAGGCCAGCGCCAGTCTCATGTTCCCACCTCCTGCCCCCAGCATACCAGAATTCAGGTGCTCGTGCAAGTCCCAAAAAACAAAAAGGAGCAAGCCGGCCGGCTTGCTCCGAACTGGAGCAGGGTACGGGAGTCGAACCCGCCTCAGCGGCTTGGGAAGCCGCTGTACTACCGATGTACGAACCCTGCAGGTTTTCACTTTTTGACGTGTCTGGTGGGTATTATAGCAGACCCCTTTGTAAAATGCAACAGGAATTTCTCCCCGGCATGAATGTCCCCGCTGCGGCATAGAGTGTACCACGCTTGCAAAGGGGGATCACCATGAAAAAATGGATTGCTCTGGTGTGCGCCGTGCTGCTCCTGGGGACCAGCGCCCGGGCTGTGGAGGTATCGGCGCCGTCGGCTCTGCTGATGGAAAAAGAGACGGGTACTGTACTCTTTGCCAAAAATGAACACGAGAAGCTGGAACCTGCCAGTGTCACCAAGGTCATGACGCTGCTGCTGGTAATGGAGGCCATCGACGCCGGACAGCTGACCTATGACACCATCATCACCGCCTCCGCCCACGCCTGCTCCATGGGCGGCAGCCAGATCTGGCTCCGGGAAAACGAGCAGATGAGCGTAAATGACATGCTCAAGGCGGTGTGCGTGGTCTCGGCCAACGACTGCGCCGTGGCCCTGGCCGAGGCGGTGGCGGGCAGCGAGGAGGCCTTCGTGGAGCGGATGAACGCCCGGGCCAAGGAGCTGGGCATGAACGACACCACGTTCAAAAATGCCACCGGCCTGCCTGCCGACGGCCACGTCACCTCCGCCTACGACATCGCCCTGATGAGCCGGGAGCTGATTTTAAACCATCCCGACATCCGCCAGTACACCACCATCTGGATGGACACCCTGCGGGACGGCACGTCTCAGCTGGTCAACACCAACAAACTCATCCGCTTCTATGAGGGCGCCACGGGCCTGAAAACCGGCTCCACCGACTCCGCCCTCTACTGCCTCTCCGCCACCGCCGAGCGCGACGGCATGGAGCTCATCGCCGTCATCATGAAGGGCGCCACTTCCGACCAGCGCTTTACCGATGCCAAAACCCTCCTCACCCACGGCTTTTCCACCTACGCCCTCCATACCATCACCCCCGACACGCCCCTGCCGCCGGTACCGGTGACTTTGGGCACCCAGGCCACCGTCCAGCCCGTGCTGGGTGAGGGCACCGCCCTGATTCTGGAAAAATCCGCCGGTGAGCTGACCCAGTCCGTCACCCTGGCGGAGTCTGTCGACGCACCCGTGGCCGTGGGAGACCCCCTGGGCACCATGACCGTCACGGCAGGGGAGCAGGTGGTGGCGGAAATCCCCATTCTGGCCGGAGAAGAGGTTCCCCGGGTCACCTACGGGCAGATGCTGCTGCGGCTGCTGCGCACGGCATTTTTGTCGGATTGACCGAAAGGCGCCGTGTGTTTTCGGCGTCCATTTGGTTCTTTTCCCTTGCCGTTGTCCCGCTGAACTGTTATAATTTGGATAGGATTCCGCATTGCGGCACCTTGTTCCAGGTGTCTGTGCGGAGGCTTTGGGCACCCAATGCCCATCAAAAAGAAAGGACGATCACACGATGTTGGATGTCAAACTGTTTGAAATGAAGAGCTTCCTGCCCATGCCCTATGAGGACGCTCTGGCTCCCCGGCTGAAGCTGGCCCACGACAAACTGCAAAACGCCACCGGCGCCGGTGCCGAGTTCACCGGCTGGGTCCATCTGCCCCGGGATTATGATAAAGAGGAATTCGCCCGCATCCAGGCCGCTGCCGCCCGGATTCAGTCCAATTCCCAGGCCCTGGTGGTCATCGGCATCGGCGGGTCCTATCTGGGCGCCCGGGGCGTGATCGACTGCCTGTGCTCCCCCAACTACAACCTGAAAAAGAAGAATACCCCCAACGTCTACTTCATCGGCAACGGCCTGTCCGCCGACGCGCTGCAGGAAGTGCTGGATCTGGTGGCGGATGTGGACTTCTCCGTCAACGTGATCTCCAAGTCCGGCACCACCACCGAGCCTGCCGTGGCCTTCCGCTTCTTCCGGGAAGCTCTGGAGAAGAAGTACGGCCACGAGGAGGCCGGCAAGCGGATCTACGCCACCACCGACAAGGCCCGGGGCGCCCTCAAGAGCCTGGCCGACGCCCAGGGCTGGGAGACCTTCGTGGTGCCCGACGAGGTGGGCGGCCGGTACTCCGTCCTCACCGCCGTGGGCCTGCTGCCCATCGCCGTGGCCGGTGTGGACATCGAGGCGCTGATGCGCGGCGCCGCGGAGATGATGGACGTGTGCGCCAATCCCTCTTACGATTGCCCCGCCTGGCGCTATGCCGCCATCCGCTACGAGCTCTACCGCGCCGGCCGCTCCATCGAGCTGCTGGCCTGCTATGATCCCGCCTTCCGGTTCATGCTGGAGTGGTGGAAGCAGCTCTACGGCGAGAGCGAGGGCAAGGAGGGCAAGGGCCTCTTCCCCGCCAGCGTGGAGTTTACCGCCGACCTGCACTCCATGGGTCAGTATATCCAGGAGGGCAAGCGGCTGATGTTTGAAACCGTGGTGCGTCTGGGTGCCTCCGAGCACCAGGTCTACGTCCCCCGGGACGAGACCGACGGCGACGGTCTGAACTTCCTGGCCGGCGAGTCCATGGACTTCATCCGGGACCGCGCCATGGAGGGCACTCTCCTGGCCCACACCGAGGGCGGCGTGCCCAACGTCATCGTGGAGGCCGACGGCAAGACTCCCGAGGCCCTGGGCCAGCTCATCTACTTCTTCGAGTATGCCTGCGGCCTTTCCGGCTATCTGCTGGACGTCAATCCCTTTGACCAGCCTGGCGTGGAGGCGTACAAGAAGAACATGTTCGCCCTGCTGGGCAAGCCCGGCTACGAAGACCGCAAGGCCGACCTGGAAGCCAAGCTGCACAAGTAAGCGTTCCGCCGGCGGCGCTGTGCGCCGCCGGCCTTTGCGCGTTGGTTGTCAAGGCACATTATGAACAAAGATTGAATTTGCTTTTTTGCATTGTTTTTTCCCAGGTCTTATGATATCCTTAACATAACAGCAACACCCCTCCCCAAGGCGATTCTAAATGACAGGAGTGATTTACTATGGTCAGACTGATTATGGGCGTGAAGGGCTCCGGCAAGACCAAGCAGCTCATCGAACTGATCAACAATGCGGCGAAGGACGAGCCCGGCAACGTGGTTTGCATCGAGGCCAACCGCAACATGACTTACGATATTCATTATCACATCCGCCTGATCGACGCGCAGGAATACAAGCTCAACAGCTATGATCTGTTCCGCGGTTTTATCAGCGGTCTGTACGCCGGCAACTATGACATCTCCCACGTGTTTATTGACAATCTGTGCAAAACGGTGGGTCAGGAAGTCGGTGGTGATACCGAGGCGTTCCTCAACTGGCTGGATGCCTTCGGCGAGAAGAACAACATCAAGTTCACCGTCACCATCAGCGCCGATACCTCCCTGGCAACCGAGGGAATGCAGAAGTTCCTGTAATTCCTGACTGACTATGGAAATTCAAGGCCCCCGCCGGTTTGGCGGGGGCCTTTTTTCTTCTCTTGCAGGATGTACAAACGGCGCCGGACCTGCTGGTCCGGCGCCGTGAAACCTTCCCGGGCAAACCGTCTTGCCGGGACTTTTTCAAAAGCGGGAATTTCCGTTATTCCAGCGCCTCCAGCAATCCGGGGCACAGCCCGTCCAGGCTGGTCAGGCAGACCTGATCAATTCCAAAGCAGGCGGCCAGAACCGTCCGCTCCTTGACGGCCTCGCCGTTGAGATACCAGACCACCCGCTCCTGCTTGTCCATGATGCCGCTGAGATAGGCGCAGGCATATTCGCTGGAGTAGTATTCCCGCAGGACGCCGGACTCCGCCCACTGGGCCGCCTGGGCACCGGTAACGGACTCGTCCCGCTTTCCATCGGTCCACACCGAGGCGGTGGTGGTCAGCTGCAGCACCAGCTTCTCCGGCGCCACCGTGTCGGTAAGGCGGCTCATGGCGTAATACACCGCCTCCAGCGGCTCCATAGGCGCGATGGGCACCGTGGCGCTGTCCTCATAGGCGTCCACCCGCACAATCAGTCCGTCAGCCCGGGCGGCCAGAGCCGCGTAATCATACCCCTCCTCGATCATGGGATCGTCCTGAGAGGGCGCCTGCACCGTCACATACAGCGTTTTTTCACCCAGAGCCGTATCCAGCGCGGTCACCAACGCCGTAAGATTCGTCCGGTACCGGTAGCTGACCGTCTGCAGGTCCAGCAGCACGCCGTCATAGTCCGCTGCGGCCTCGGCCAGAAGGCGGGCCGTCTCCCCGGAATCTCCCCGGAGAATTCCCTCCGAACCCGTAGCCCGGTAGAGCAGCGCCGCCCCGGCGCTGTCCGCCGCAGTCCGGACCGTCGCCGCCTCCTCCGCCGCACCGGTGGCGGTCAGATGCGTTCCGCCGCTTTGATAGACCAGCTGGCCCGCTGTCAGAGCCACGGCGTCAAATCCCGTGAGATCCGCCGCCTCCTCCGCCGAGGCCACAATGCCGATTTTTCCCGGGGCCGCGGCATGGAGCTTATCATAAAGCCGCATCAAAATTACCGCCGTCTGCTCCCGGGTGGCGGTGCGCTCCGGGGAGAAGGTAGTGGCCGTGGTGCCGCTGACCAGCCCCAGCTCATAGGCCATGGCGATATAACCGACGTTGGTGGTCACATCCCGGAAGGGATGGGCCAGATCCTGGGCCAGCCCCGCCAGGGTCCCGTAGCCCATGGCCCGCACCAGCATCACCGCCAGTTCCTCCCGGGTGATGGGCTCGTCCGGCCGGAAGGACGCACTCTGACGGGTCAGGGCGCCGTGGGTATAGGCTGCCGCCACTGCCCCGGCGTACCAGGCATCCGCCGGCACATCCTCATAAATCTCAGAGATGTCCACGTCCAGCCCCGTGGTCTCCCAGCCGAACAGCCGGGCCAGCACCACGGTGAATCCGGCCCGGTTCATCTCATGGCCCACACCAAAGGTTGTGGCGCTCTCTCCCTGGAACAGGCCCAGCTCCACACAGCGCTGGATGGAAGAGGCCGCCCAGTGACTCGCCGGTACGTCCCGGAAACCGCAGACTCCGGCGGCTGCGGCGTTCCAAGTCAAAACCGTGCACAGCAAACAGCAGGCCAGCAGCCCGCCCAACAGGCGTTGTACGCGTGTTTTCATGGTCAAAATCGCTCCTTTTCGGCAGGATGGTTCCGGTTATTGTACCAAATTCTCCCGCCGCCGTCAAACCAAGCCTGTCGAACTGCCCCGCACGGCGGGAAAATCCACGGTTTTGCGGCAGTTTGCGGCAGATTGGTGCTTTACCTGCCCCGCTCTTTCTGCTATAATAGGGTGGTTATTATGGCATTGTATACACATTTGTGTCCGGAAAGGAGGACGGGTCCATGAAATTTCAAAAGTGGAACATCGGCGCTCCGGATGAGCAGGACATCGCCCTCCTGCGGGGGGCGGGATACCCGTATCTGCTCTCCGTAGTCCTGGCTGCCCGGGGCGTGCACTCTCCGGAGGCTGCAGCGGAGGCGCTGGACCGGGAACGGTCCTTGACCCTCTCCCCCATGGGAATGAAGGACATGGACAAGGCTGTGGCCCGGATTCAGCGGGCCATCGCCGATGGCGAGACCATCGCCGTGTTCGGCGATTACGATGTAGACGGCATCACCTCCACGGTGCTGCTGATGGACTATCTCAAAAGCTGCGGCGTCAAGTGCCTGCGCTATATTCCCCGGCGGGTGGAGGACGGCTATGGCCTCAGCTGCGAGGCCATCCGGGGCCTGCGGGACCAGGGTGCCACTCTGATGGTCACCGTGGACTGCGGCATCACCGGCAATGAGGAGGTGGCCTACGCCGCCTCGCTGGGCATGGATGTGGTGGTGACGGACCATCACGAGTGCAAGGAGCAGCTCCCCGCCGCCGTGGCGGTGGTGGACCCCCACCGGCCGGACTGCCTGTATCCGTTCAAACATCTGGCGGGCGTGGGCGTGGCTCTCAAGCTGGTGCTGGCCCTGGGCGGCCAGAACCGGGAGGACGCCCTCTTCGCCCGGTACTGCACCCTGGCCGCCATCGGCACCGTGGCCGACGTCATGCGCATGGAGGGAGAGAACCGGACCATCGTCTCCTGCGGCCTGGAGGCCCTGCCCCACACGGACTTTGTGGGCATTCACGCTCTTTTGAAAGAGGCGGGCCTGCTGGGCAAGCCCATCACCTCCATCCAGATCGGCTTCGTTCTCTCTCCCCGGATCAACGCCGCGGGCCGGATGGGCGCGGCGGATCTGGCGGCGGACCTGCTGGAAACCGACGATCCGGCCCGGGCCGAGGAACTGGCCCGGCAGCTGTGCGATCTCAACCGGGAACGGCAGGCCGTGGAGCAGGCCATCTGCGCCGACGCCGCCGACAAGATCACCCACTTGCGCAGCGAGGACCGCAACGCCCTGGTTCTGGCCAGCGAGCACTGGCACCAGGGCGTGGTGGGCATTGTGGCCTCCCGCCTGAGCGAGAAATACTCCTGCCCCAGCTTCATGATCCATCTCAAGGACGGTGTGGGCAAGGGCTCATGCCGGTCCTACGGCGGCTTCAACCTCTTCGCCGCTCTGGAGTCGTGCAAGGGGCTGCTCTCCGGCTTCGGCGGCCATGAGCTGGCCGCGGGCTTCACCATTCCCGAGGAAAACATCGACGCCTTCCGCACCCGGATGAACCGCTACGTGCGGGAAACCTGCGGCGGCAAGCTCCCCGTCCCCTCTCTGGAAGTAGACGCCGCCATCACCTGCCCCGGCGCCGTGACGCTGGCGGAGGTGGAGGAGCTGGGACGGCTGGAGCCCTACGGCGCGGGCAACGCCCGGCCGGTCTTCGCCCTGCTGGGGGCCATGGTGGACTCCATCCAGCCCGTGGGCCAGGGCCGCCATCTCAAGCTCCATCTGAGCAAGGGTCCCTGCCGGTTTGACGCCATCTTCTTCTCCGTGACGGAGGCCGAGTGCGGCATCACGGCGGGCAGCCGGGTGGATGTGGCCTTCTACTTCCAGATCAACACATTCCGGGGCAATACCACGCTGCAATTGCAGCTGGTGGATATCCGCCCCTCTCTGACGCCCAGCCGCCACCAGGCCGAGGACCTGGCTCTGGTAGCCCGGCTGGTGGCCGGCGACCCCCTGACTGCCCAGGAGGCCGCCCGTCTCCAGACCACCCGGGACCAGCTGGTGCCCTACTGGCGGGTACTGGAGCGGCACCTGCGCACCGGCAAAACGGAGACGGACCGTCTGCCCTTTTTGCGTGCTCTGGCCCGGGAAGCCGCCTGCGAGTGCGGCGGCAGCGAGAATTTCCTCCGGGCCGCTTTGGCTCTGGAGATTTTCCGGGAGCGCGGCCTGGTGAGTCTGCGGGAGGAGGGATCGCGGCTGGTGCTGCATCTCAATCCCATTCAGGGCAAGGTGGACCTGACCGCCTGCCCGTATCTGGTCCGGCTCCAGGAGCGAGCCGTCAATCGGAACCGAGGTGATGTGTCATGACCATTCAGGAGCAGTTTGAACAGCTGGAAAACACCGTCCGGAGCTACAACCCCGCGGCGGACTTTGCCCAGATCCGGGCCGCCTTTGAATTTGCCGAACGGTCCCACGCGGGCCAAAAGCGCAAAAGCGGCGAGCCCTATATCATCCATCCCCTGGCGGTGGCGCAGATCGTGGCCGAGGAACTCAAGCTGGACAGCGAGTCCATCGAGGCCGCTTTGCTCCACGATGTCATCGAGGATACTCCCGCCACTCATGAGGAAGTCTCCCGCCTGTTCTCCCCCACCATCGCCGACCTGGTGGAAGGCGTCAGCAAACTGACCCGCATCCAGTACGCCACCAAGGAAGACGAGCAGATGGAGAACCTGCGGAAAATGCTCATCGCCATGAGCAAGGACATCCGGGTCATCCTCATCAAAATCGCCGACCGGCTCCACAACATGCGCACCATGGAGTATCAGTCTCCGGCCAAGCAGAAGCAAAAATCCCTGGAGACCATGGAGATTTACGCCCCCATCTCCCACCGTCTGGGCATGCAGCGCATCAAGTGGGAGCTGGAGGACTTGTCCTTAAAGTATCTGGACCCCGTGGGCTACGAGGAGATCGTCTCCAATCTGGACGCCCGGAAGCAGGAGTACGACGCCTTCATGGCCCGGACCCAGGCCCAGATCGATGAACGGCTGAATCAGCTGGGCATCTCCCATATCGTCTACGGCCGGATTAAGCATCCCTACTCCATCTACCGCAAGATGTTCAGCCAGAACAAGTCCCTCAACGAGATCTTCGACCTGTTCGCCTTCCGGGTGATTGTGGACACCGTGGGAGACTGCTACAACGTCTTGGGTGTGGTGCACGATCTCTACAAGCCCATCCTGGGCCGGTTCAAGGACTATATCGGCACCCCCAAGCCCAACGGCTATCAGTCCCTGCACACCACCGTCATGGGCAACGACGGCATTCCCTTTGAGGTGCAGATCCGCACCCGGGAGATGCATGAGATCGCCGAATACGGCGTGGCCGCCCACTGGAAATACAAGCAGCACGGCCAGGGTGCCGGCACCGAGGGCCGCTACGAGTGGGTCCGGCGTCTGCTGGAAAACCAGGAGGGCGCCGACGCCGAGGACTATATCCACTCTCTGAAGGTGGATATGTTCTCCGACGAGGTCTTCGTCTTTACGCCCAACGGCGACGTACAGAACCTCCCCGCCGGCGCCACCCCCATTGACTTTGCCTACGCCATTCACTCCGCCGTGGGCAACCGCATGGTGGGCGCCAAGGTCAACGGCCGCATCGTCACCTTTGACCACGTCCTGAAAAACGGCGACATTGTGGAGATTCTCACCTCCAAAAACGCCAAGGGCCCCGGACGGGACTGGATGAAAATCGCCAAGTCCAGCGAGGCCCGCAGCAAGATCCGCCAGTGGTTCAAAAAGGAGAAGAAAGAGGAGAACATCGCCAACGGCCGGGCCGCCTTTGAAGCCGAGCTCAAGCACTGCGGCATCCCCATGCGGGACATCACGGCCGCCGACACGCTGCCGGTTCTCCTCAAGAAGGTCTCCTACGGATCTCTGGACGAAATGTACGCCGCCATCGGCTACGGCGGCTTCACCGCGCAAAAGGCCGTCAGCCGGATGCAGGGTGAGCTGCAGCGCATCGCCAAGCACCATCAGGCCGAAAAGCTGGCCGCCGAGGCCGCCGAAGCCCAGAAGGAGGAGGCCGCCAAGGCCGCTTCCTCCAAGGCAGCGGCCGCTGCCAAGCCCGCCGGTCCCAAGCACGTCAAAAGCGAGCAGGGCATCATTGTCGAGGGTCTGGACAACTGCCTGGTGAAATTCTCCAAATGCTGCACCCCGGTGCCCGGCGATGAGATCGTGGGCTTCATCACCCGGGGCTACGGCGTGTCCGTCCACCGGGCGGACTGCCCCAACGCCTCCCCGGAAAAGCGGGCCGCACCGGAGACCGCCGGCCGCTGGATCAAGGTCAGCTGGGGCACCGACACCAACGAGAGCTATCCCACCACGCTGGAAGTGGTGTGCAAGGACCGTCAGGGTCTGCTGCTGGATATCTCCGCGGCGCTGTCCACCACCAACACCTTCGTGCTGGGCATCAACTCCCGCAGCACGGAGGATCAGTTCGCCATCTTCCGTCTGGAGGTCCGGATGCGGGACAGTCAGCAGCTTGCCTCCCTCATGAACCGCCTCCACCAGATCTCCGGCGTGCTCAAGGTCACCCGTCCGGCCGGCTGAGCGCACAGCAATTTCCGTCTCCCCCGCCGGAACGGCGTCATGCAACACCATGCGGGTGCCTGCGCCCGCGGAAAGGAGCGCATCCATGCGCGCAGTGGTCACTCGGGTTACCCGGGCCTCCGTCTCCATTGAGGGGGAGGTCTGCGGAGCCATCGGCACCGGTTTTCTGGTGCTGCTGGGCGTGGGTCTCCAGGATACGGAGGAGACCGCCCATCACCTGGCGGAGAAAATCTGCAACCTGCGGGTGTTCTCCGACGAAAACGGCAAAATGAACCGCAGTCTGGAGCAGGTGGGCGGGAACCTTCTGGTGGTCTCCCAGTTCACCCTCTACGCCGACACCTCCTCCCGCCGCCCGGGCTTTACGGGCGCGGCCCGGCCGGAGACGGCCATCCCCCTGTACGAGACCTTCCTGGCCCACTGCCGGGACCGGGGCTTCGACGTCCAGCACGGCCAGTTCGGCGCGGATATGCAGGTGGATTCCCTAAACGACGGACCGGTGACGATTCTCTTCGACACGGACCGGCCCTGACGGGCGCATCCAACTCCGGCGGAGGGCACGGCCCTTCCGCCGCGGACCAGCACCGGGGCGCACCCAAGCGGGCGCCCCGGGATGATCTTTTCTTTCGGAGGAATTCCCCATGGAAATCAAAACCCTGCAGGTGGGCCCCATCGGCACCAACTGCTATCTGCTCTGCGACACCGGCGCCTGCGCCG
This sequence comes from uncultured Oscillibacter sp., assembly GCA_902490355.1. Lineage (GTDB taxonomy): Bacteria > Bacillota > Clostridia > Oscillospirales > Oscillospiraceae > Oscillibacter. The sequence continues at coordinate 3,108 of CABUDN010000054.1, read as the reverse complement.
TCATCGATCCCGGCGCGGAGGCCCCCCGGGTAGCCGCGGCGGTACGGGAGAGCGGATGCACGCCCTGCGCCATCCTCCTCACCCACGGCCACTATGACCACACCGGCGCCGTGGCGCAGCTGCGGCAGATGTGGCCCCAGGTGCCGGTGTACCTGAGCCGCAAGGACCAGTACGAGGCCGGAACCTACGCCGCGGAGCTCTTTCCCCCCATCCCCGGTGCCGTGGACTACGGCGAGGGAGACAAGATTGCCGTGGGCGGCCTCACCGTGGAGGTGCTCTCCACTCCCGGCCACTCCGAAGGCGGCGTGACGCTGCGCTGCGGCGACGTGCTCTTTTGCGGCGACACCCTCTTTGCCGGCTCCTGCGGCCGGACGGACTTTGTAGGCGGCAGCATGACCACACTCATGGACTCCCTGGCCCGGCTGGGGCGTCTTACGGGCAACTATCGGGTGCTGCCCGGCCATATGGAGCCCTCGGACCTGGACACGGAACGGCGGATGAATCCCTATCTGATCCAGGCCATGAGAAAGTGAGGCGTCTATGAAGCTGGAACTGCGGGGCCACGACGAACGCTACGTGGTGGAGCAGAGCCTGATGAACCTCTTCCCCGGCGAAAAGCCCGTCTATGAGCCCATTGTCCCCGGGGATGACAGCTGGGCCGTCATCACGGTGCAGGAAGAGCCGGCACACTGCCGCGTAACCGTGGAACTGAGCCATCAGGGCAAAACGGCGCCATACAGCCTGGACGCCCCTCTCTCCGGCACGGCCTTCCAGCAGGAGGGCCAGCGCCGCCACGCCATCGGCCGGTGCTTTTTCCTGGCTGCCCGGGCCGTCACCGGCGATACGCCCCCCTGGGGCATGCTCACCGGCGTCCGGCCCGACAAGCCCGCCACCTGGGCCCTGGCCGAAGGCCGCGCCCCGGAGGATGTCCGGGCCATGCTGGAGCAGGAGTACTTCGTCACGCCGGACCGGGCCGCGCTGGCGGTGGAGACCGGCGGGGCTGCCCTGGCGGCCTCCCGGGACTTGGCCCCCCGGGACATCGCCGTCTATGTGGGCATTCCCTTCTGTCCCACCCGCTGCGCCTACTGCTCCTTTGTCAGCCAGTCTGTGGAAAAGAGCTTTGCCCTGGTGGACCCTTATGTGGACGCCCTGGTGGCGGAGATCCGCGCCGGCGGCGAGATGGTCCGCCGGGCGGGACTGCGGGTGCGCTCGTTCTACATGGGCGGCGGCACCCCCACCACCCTGACCGCCGGGCAGATGGACCGGGTCCTCACCGCCTGGGAGGAAGCCTTTGACCGGGACGGCTGCCGGGAAATCACCGTGGAGGCCGGACGGCCGGACACCATCACCGCCGACAAGCTGGCGGTGCTCCGGGACCACGGCGTCACCCGGATCTCCGTCAATCCCCAGACCATGGAGGATCATGTTCTCCAGGCCATCGGCCGGCGCCACACCGCCGCCGAGATCGACGCAGCCATGGAGCTGGTGGGCCGGTACCACTTCCCCCATGTGAACATGGACCTCATTGCGGGACTCCCCGCCGATTCGCCGGAGGGCTTTTGCCGCTCTCTGGACCGGTGCCTGGCTTACGGCACGGACAATGTCACCGTCCACACCCTGGCGCTGAAAAAAGGCAGCCGCATCCTGCTGGAGGGCCTGCCCGTCCCCGGACCAGAGGATGTGGCGAAGATGCTGGACTACGCCGCCCCCACCCTGCGGGGCCGGGGCTATGCCCCCTACTACCTCTACCGGCAAAAATACATGTCCGGCAGCTTTGAAAATATCGGCTGGAGTCATCCCGGGGCACAGTGCCTGTATAATATAGAGATCATGTCGGAGCTGTGCTCCATCCTCTCCTTCGGTGCGGGAGGCTCCACCAAGATGGTGGTGCCGGGCACCAACCGCATCCAGCGGGCCTTCAATCCCAAGTACCCCAAGGAATACATTGAGCGTCCGGAAAAGTGTCTTGCCAACCAAGCGGAATTTGCCGCCTTCTATGCGTCATTGCAGCTTTGAAAGGAGCCATTGCCATGCCTTATTCCCTCTCGCAGATCAATGCAGCCATCCGCAGTGATCCCGCGGCCTTTGCCGCCGAGTGTGACGCCGCCTTCGCCCGGAAGGTCCAGTGCGCCGCCGAGAAAATTGCGGGCCACCGGAGCGAGTCGCGGATCATCCTGCTCTCCGGCCCCTCCGGCTCCGGCAAGACCACCACGGCACTGAAGATCGAGGAGGTCCTGGACCACATGGGCATTGAGACCCACACTGTGTCCATGGACAACTACTTCAACACCCTCGATCCCGAGACCGCTCCCCGCAACCGGGAGGGTGCCATTGACTACGAGTCCCCCTTCTGCCTGGACGTGGACCTTTTGAACCGGCACTTTTCCATGCTGGACCGGGGCGAGACCATCCACGTGCCCAAGTACGAATTTGCCCGGCAGATGCGCTCCGACATTTTCTCCCAGCCCATGCATCTGGGGCCTGACGATCTGGCGATTTTTGAAGGCATCCACGCCCTCAACGACATCATCGTGGGTAAGAATCCCCGCGCCTTCAAGCTCTATATCGCCGCCCGGAGCAACCTGGTGGACGACGACGGCAACGTGGTCTTCGAGCATGCGTGGCTGCGTCTGTGCCGCCGGATCGTCCGGGACTACAAGTTCCGGGGCAGCGACGCCGCTTTCACTCTGAAAATGTGGCCCAACGTGTGCCGGGGAGAAAAGCTCTACATCTCCCCCTACAAGGAAAACGCCGATTTGATGTTCGACTCCTCCCTGGCCTTTGAGTTCTCCGTGCTCAAGCCCTTTGTGGTGCCGCTACTCCAGGCCGTTCCCGCCGGGAAGTACGAGGTGGTGGACCGGATCCTTGCAAGCTTTGAACGCATTGAGGCCATGGACGAATCCTGCGTGGCGCCCGACTCCCTGGCCCGGGAGTTCATCGGCGGCAGTACCTACGACAACCATTGATCCGCCTGCCGGCGGAGACCCCTCCGCCGGCAGATCTTGCTGCAGGAGGTTTTCATCATGAACGAGAAACTCGCGCAATTGCTGGACATGTTTGCAGGTGTCGGCGGGCAATGCCGGGGCGGCGTCTCCTGCCGACGGTAAG
>CABUDN010000053.1 GCA_902490355.1 uncultured Oscillibacter sp. | reverse complement strand
GATGTATTTGGCGGCGGCCACATTCTTTCTTCTTGCGGCGCTCAAGGAGTTGATGATGACAAAATATTATGTAAACATAATTATGTAAACTACAGAAACAAATATGCCGCAATCGCGTGAAATCGCATCAAAAAGTACAGGATCTTGGGTGGTTTTCGCCGCAAACCCCCACATTTGTGGGTTTTGGGAAGGCCCTCCCCCGGCGGCATTCCGAGGGAGAGTCAACCATCTCCGCAGCCCCTTTTGTGAATTTTCACCATAGTCTTCGTTCAGCGCCGCCGCCGCTTGCCGCCCCGTTTTCGCCCGCCCAGCAGGCCTGCCAGAAGGCCGCCGGCCAGGGCACATAACAGCAGGATGCCGCCGTGTCCCGTCCAGGTAATCCCCTGCCAGGCCAGAGCACCAACCGCGATCAGAGCGCACGCAAAGAGCGCCGCGGCCGACATGGCTCCGGGGAGGCGTCCCATTCCCGCCTGCCCCGCTGCCCAAAAGGCACCTGCCGCAGAGGCGATCACACACAGCCCCGCCGTGACGGCAAAGGCTGCCCCCTCCCCTACTGTGCCCCGGACCAGCAATGCCGCCAGCAGCAGATGACCCGCCAGATAGATTCCCAATGACAGCGCCAGCGCCCTGCCGAACACCACCCAAGGCTTGCGCGGCGTCCGTTTCCCATTTCCCATAAAAAAACCTCCCCCGGAATACGCTTTCAAACAAGCATATTCCGGGGGAGCCGGATTTTATGACCTTACGCCTTGGGTTCTTCCTCGGGGGCAGGGATCTCATCCACGGGATCCTCGGGAAGCACTTCCTTCTCCTTCTCTTCCTTCTCCTTCTTCTTGGAGTCCTTAGAGTCCTTGGAAGGCTGCTCGCCGGTCTGGACACCCACGTTGGACACGGCCCACTTCGTGAACTCGATGCGCACGCGGTCCTCACTGGTCTCGATCACGATGGTGTCGTTGGTGACAGCGACAATCTTGCCTACCACACCACCGATGGTCGTGATGATGTCACCCTTCTTCAGGCTGTCCCGCATTTCCTGTGCCTGCTTCTTCCGCTTGTTCTCGGGGCGGATCATCAGGAAGTACATCAGGGCGAACAGCACGACCAGCATGAGGATCGTAGAGGTTGTCTGATCCATGTTTTTGCACGTCTCCTTTTTTCCATTTGTGAATTGGCAATACAGCCATTATACCAAAGCAAATCGTTTTTGCAAGCCTTTTCTTGCCTTTTTCACCGGCTCTTACACCCGCTGTTCCAGCTTCCCGCTGTACTGCGCCCGGAAGTCGGCAAAGGTGCCCGCATCCAGATTCTGACGGATCCGGGCCATCAGCTCATTATAGAAGTAGAGATTGTGCAGCACGGCCAGGCGCAGAGCCAGCACCTCATCGGCCTTGAACAGGTGCCGCAGATAGGCCCGGGAGAAGTTCCGGCACACCGGGCACTGGCAGCTTTCGCTGATGGGCCGGGAATCCGTGGCGTACTTTTCGTTGAGGATGTTCACGGTGCCCTCCCAGGTGAAGAGCTTGCCGTGACGGCCGTTGCGGGAGGGCATCACGCAGTCGAAGAAGTCCACGCCCCGGCTGACAGCCTCAATGATGTTGCTGGGCGTGCCCACGCCCATGAGGTAACGGGGCTTTTCCTTGGGCATGAAGGGCTCCACTACGTCGATCATCTCATACATGACCTCCGCCGGCTCTCCCACTGCCAGACCGCCGATGGCAAAGCCGTCGCAGTCGATCTTGGCAATCTCCCGCATGTGCCAGGCCCGCAGATCGGCGAAGGTGGCGCCCTGGTTGATGCCGAAGAGCATCTGGTGGGGATTCACCGTGTCCGGCAGGGCGTTGAGGCGGTCGTGCTCCACCTTGCACCGCTCCAGCCAGCGCAATGTCCGCTCGCAGCTGGCCTTGGCGTACTCGTACCGGGCGGGATTCTCCACGCACTCGTCAAAGGCCATGGCGATGTCACTGCCCAGATTGGACTGGATGCGCATGGACTCCTCGGGTCCCATGAAGATCTTACGCCCGTCGATGTGGGAGGAAAAGTACACGCCCTCTTCCTTGATCTTGCGCAGGGATGCCAGGGAGAACACCTGGAATCCGCCGGAGTCCGTGAGGATGGGGCCGTCCCAGTTCATGAAGCGGTGCAGTCCGCCCATCTGCCGCACCAGGGCGTCGCCGGGACGCAGATGCAGGTGATAGGTATTGGACAGCTCGATCTGGCAGCCCACCTCTTTGAGGTCCTGGGCAGACACGCCGCCCTTGATGGCGGCCTGGGTACCCACGTTCATGAACACCGGCGTCTGCACGGTGCCTCCGTGGGCGCAGGAAAATTCGCCGCGCCGGGCGCGGCCCTCGGTTTTCAAAACTTTAAACATGGATGCTCTCCTAATTTGATGATGGTTCCCCCTCCGGGGCGATCAGGAAATGAACATGGCGTCGCCGAAGCTGAAGAAACGGTAGCGCTCCCGCACAGCTTCCTCGTAGGCCGCCAGGACGTGTTCCCGCCCGGCAAAGGCCGACACCAGCATGATGAGGGTGCTCTCGGGCAGATGGAAATTCGTGATCAGTCCGTCCATGACCTTGAACCGGTAGCCGGGGTAGATGTAAATGTCCGTCCAGCCGGCGCTGGCGGTCATGGTGCCGTCCTCCGCGGCCCAGCTTTCCAGCGTGCGGCAGGAGGTGGTGCCCACGCAGATGCACCGCCCGCCGGCGACCTTGGTGCGGTTGATGAGATCCGCCGTCTCCTGAGAGATCACACAGTACTCGCTGTGCATCTCGTGGTCCGTGATCTCCTCCTCCTTGACGGGGCGGAAGGTACCAAGGCCCACATGGAGCGTCACATAGCCCACACCCACGCCCATGGCCCGGATCTTCTCCAGCAGCTCCGGCGTGAAGTGAAGTCCCGCCGTGGGAGCCGCCGCGCTGCCCAAAACCCGGGAGTACACCGTCTGATACCGTTCCCGGTCCTGCAGCTCTTCCCGGATGTAGGGCGGCAGAGGCATCTTGCCCAGGCGCTCGAGCACCTCCAGGAAGATTCCCTCATACTCGAAGTGGACCAGGCGGTTGCCGCCGGGAAGCTCCTCCGTCACCTCCGCCGTCAGCTCCCCATCGCCGAAGGACAGCCGCGTGCCGGGCTTCATCTTCCGGCCCGGACGCACCAGGCACTCCCAGGTCCCCTCTCCCTTGTCGATGAGCAGCAGCACCTCGCAGGCGCCGCCGCCGGGCAGCCGGTGGCCCAAGAGACGGGCGGGCAGCACCCGGGAGTCATTGAGAATCAGACAGTCCCCCGGCCGGAGAAACTCCGGCAGATCGTGGAAGTGGTGGTGGCCCACCGCGCCGCTGAAGCGGTCCAGAGTCATCAGGCGGGAGGCATCCCGCTGGGGAATGGGAGTCTGGGCAATGAGTTCCTGAGGCAGGTCATAGTAAAAGTCGCTTGTTTTCATGAATGGTGGTTCCTCACTTAATGGTAATATCGGTAAAGTAGAAATTCAAAATATCCTCGTAGTCATACCCCTGCTCCGCCATGGCCTTGGCGCCATACTGGCTCATGCCCACGTTGTGGCCGTTGCCCGTGCCGGTGATGACGAAGGTGCCGGAGGCATTGCGGACGTTGGACACACTTCCCAGGCCCACGGTCTGCGTGCCGGAAGAGGTGATGATGCTGACGCTGCCGCCGTCCAGAGTGCCCAGCTGGCCGCTGCCGGAGATCACAGACGCTCCGTCCAGAGAGTCCAGCGTCTGGTTCCCGTTGACAGAGTAGCTGCCGCCGGAGCTTGTGCTTCCGCCGCCGGTGGCGCCTCCCACTGTGGCGCCGCCGGTGCCGCCGGAGATAGTAAAGCGCATGCTGCGCACGTTTTTGCCGTATGTGGTGCTGTAAAAGGCCATGCGGCATGTCTCGCCCTTGACGGTGAGACTGTGGCCGGAACTGTCCTCAAAGGTGACCTTATAGACGTTGCCCAGAGGTGTGTACTCGGACACGTAGACATTGGTCACGTCTCCGATGGAATAGCCGCTGTTTTGGAGCACCCAGGTCAATTCTTCCCGGGTGTAGGTGACGGTATACTGGTAGTCCGGAATGGAAGCGGCGGACTCATACGGGTCCTCCTTGCCCTGCAGGTAGGGCACATCACTGCCCCAGACGTTGGCGGCATCCTCCGTAGCGCCGCCGTCGGAGGAGTGGTACACCGTTTCGGCCAGCTCGCCGTCGTAATAGACGCACTCCCCTGCCGTGTTGTCCACGGCCTCGTCGCTGCGGGCCGTGGAGGCATTGACACCGTTGTAAACCTGGCAGTCCGTGGTGTTGCACACATCGAAGCCGTAGGTGGACTGGTGCTTGGTGGTGCGGCAGGCATAGGTCCGGGCGCACACCGCCTGGGCCTCCAGAGCCGCCAGGGGCCACTGGCCGCTCATCTCATGAGGGATGACCCCCTTGACATAGTCCTCCAGATCCACCACGTTGATGACGCTCAGGTTCCCGCCGGTGATCCGGGGATACTCAAATCCGCCCCGGTAGCGGTACCCTTTGAACCAGGTGATGGGCTCCTCGCCCCAGCCCTCCGGCTGCACGCCCAGGGGCAGAATTCCCTGGTAGTCATACTCAAAGAGGATCTGTGTGGTCCCGGTTACCGTCACGGTGACGGCGGTATCGGATACCTTTTCGGCATAGCCGCCGTCAACATCTCCGGCGGCATCCTCCGCCTCGTTGCGGGAATCATAGCATCCGGTGCGCACCACGTACTCGCCGGAGATCCAGGCCACCCAGCCGTCCAGATCGTCGGCGGCGTCCTCCGCCTCCTCCCGGTCCGCAAAGCCGTCCACCTGCACCCGCCAGGGGCCCAGATACCGGAAGGTTCCGGAGGGCATGTCCCGGGAATAACTGCCGCTTTGGGACATATAAATATCTCCGGCAGCAGTCATGGAAATGGTGGTCTCGTCCGTCTCCAGCAGTGGCTCAAAGTTCCGGTCCTCATCAAAGTATCCGAAGGAATACCCCGACCCCTGGGCATTTTCCAGGTTGGCGGAAAAGAGTGCGCTGGACCCGTATCGCAGCCCGACTTTCACCATATCATTCTCCACGGCGGAAGCCGATACGCTGGCACATGCAAAAAATGTCACAACGAACAAAGCAGTAAGCAGTTGTTTTTTCATGGAACCTCCCAACGGCGCAGCCTTGACGCAGACGGAAAAGTATGCTAATATACATACAAATGTCCGCCTCACACATACAGTCTCTTGGATTCAATACTAAGTGACATTATAGTACAAACAGGCGGCAGATTCAACCAAAATTCGACGGCGGACACCGCAGGGTGTCCGGTCCGCAGAGAAAGCGGGAGGAAGCATGGATATGAAAGAGTACAAAGTAGGCGTCATCGGCTGCACGGGCATGGTGGGACAGAGATTCATCACGCTGCTGGAGCATCACCCCTGGTTCCGTTTGACCGCCGTGGCTGCCAGCAGCCGCAGCGCCGGCAAGCCCTACCGGGAGGCCGTGGCAGGCCGATGGGCCCTGGATACCCCCATGCCGGAGGCAGCCGGGGATCTGGTGGTGCTGGATGCCGAGGCGGACGCCGAGAAGCTGGCCAACATGGTAGATTTTTGTTTCTGCGCCGTGGACATGAAGAAAGAGGAAATCCGGGCTTTGGAGGAAAAGTACGCCAAGCTGGAGTGCCCCATCGTCTCCAACAACTCCGCCCACCGCTGGACGGAGGATGTCCCCATGGTGGTGCCGGAGATCAACGCCGAGCATATCGCCGTCATCGACGCCCAGCGCAAGCGTCTGGGCACCAAGCGGGGCTTTGTGGCCGTGAAGAGCAACTGCTCCCTCCAGAGCTATGTTCCGGCCCTGCATCCCCTGCGCAAGTACGGGCTGGAGCGGGTGCTGGTGTGCACCTATCAGGCCATTTCCGGCGCCGGCAAGACCTTCGAGCGCTGGCCTGAGATGGTGGATAACTGCATCCCCTACATCGGCGGCGAGGAGGAAAAGAGCGAGCAGGAGCCTCTCAAGCTCTGGGGCCATATTGAGGACGGAAAGATCGTCAAGGCCGAGGGTCCCGCCATCACGGCGCAGTGCTTCCGGGTGGCCTGTCAGGATGGCCACATGGCCGCTGTCTTCATGAAGTTTGCCGACGGCAAGGCCCCCTCCATGGACCAGATCAAGGCCGACTGGGCTGCCTTCCGAGGCCCCGCTCAGGAGCTGGACCTCCCCTCTGCCCCCAAGCAGTTCCTGCACTATTTCGAGGAGGAGAACCGGCCCCAGACCAAGCTGGACCGGAACCTGGAGCACGGCATGGCCATCTCCATCGGCCGTCTGCGGCCCGACACCCAGTATGACTACAAGTTCGTGTGCCTATCCCACAACACCCTCCGGGGCGCCGCCGGCGGTTCGGTGCTGCTGGCTGAGCTGCTGTGTGCCAAGGGCTACATTGAGGCGAAATAAGTCCCGCCGTCCCAGAATCCATATCCTTCATACCAAAGAGAGCAGATGCCCGTATCCGGGCATCTGCTCTCTTTTCACCCAGCGGAATCAAAGGAGGAATTGTTGTGAAGCTTCCAATCTTTACAGGCTCCGCCGTTGCCATTGTTACGCCCTTTTCCAAGGGAGGTGTGGACCTGACCGCTCTGGAACGGCTGCTGGACTTCCAGCTCCAAAACGGGACGGACGCCGTGGTGGTATGCGGTACCACCGGCGAGTCGTCCACCATGTCTTACCGGGAGCGGATGCGCACCATCGAGTTTTGCGTGGAGTACGTGGCGGGTCGGGTGCCGGTAATCGCCGGGTCCGGGTCCAACTCCACGGAAAACGCCGTGATCCTCAGCCGGGACGCCCAGCGGGCCGGTGCGGACGCTCTGCTGGTGGTGACGCCCTACTACAACAAGGCCACCCAGGCAGGACTGGTCCGCCACTATACCACCCTGGCCGATGCCGTCTCCTGCCCGGTAATCCTCTACAATGTTCCCTCCCGCACCGGCGTGACCATCGCCCCGGAGACCTGCGCCCGGCTGGCGGAACACCGCAACATCCTGGGCATCAAGGAGGCCTCCGGGGACTTGGGCGCCGTGCAGCGCATCCGCCGTCTCTGCCCGCCGGACTTTTACATCTGGTCCGGCAACGATGATGAAACCGTTCCCATCTGCGCCCTGGGCGGCAAAGGCGTCATCTCCGTAGCGGCCAATGTCGTCCCCGCCCAGATGCACCGGCTGGTGGAACTGTGCCTGCAAAACGACTTTGCTGCCGCCGGAGAGCTGCAGGTAGCCCTCAAGCCCCTGTGCGACGCCCTCTTCTGCGAGGTGAATCCCATCCCGGTCAAAACCGCTTTGAACCTCATGGGCTGGGAAGCCGGTCCCCTTCGCCTGCCGCTGTGTCAGCCCAGCGAGGAACACCTGCAGCTCCTTCAATCCACCCTGGCCGAATATGGATTGCTCCCGGAATCCTAAGTCCGGGCCGGACCGCCCGGACACTCAGGTCCGGTCTGAAAACTCTCCTTCCTGCTCCAGTAACTGAAGGATCCGGCGGGGAATCGGAGCCGGTCCCCCCGCCGCCTTCCATCCTGCCAAAAACGCCGCCCGAACCACGTCAAACAATGCTGACTCCGCCTCGTCATATGTCTGGCGGTCCAGAAATTCCGAGAATGCCTCTTCAAATTCATTCGACATCATCCCGAGGTACCTCCTGCATGAATCGTGTTGGCTGGGTATATTTTACATCCATCTCGTACAAAATACAACCAAATCTGAGCATATGCCCAGATCAGGTTGACGAAATCCAAAGCCCGTTTGGCTACAATGTTGCTGGGAGGAGATGGAATGAAAGACCGGTATCACGATATTTATCTGCAGATTGGCCTGAACATCCTGCGCTGCCGTAAGGAGCGGGGCCTGACCCAGGAACAGCTGGCAGACCGGACCGGCCACAGCCGCAACCACATCCAGCGAGTCGAGACCGCCTATACCGCGCCCACTCTGGCCACGCTGCTGGACATCGCCCAGGCACTGGAAGTTCCTCTGGAAAAACTGCTGGAGATTCCAAAATAAACGGACTGCCGCAACGCGGCAGTCCGTTTTCTATATCATTCGAAGCGGGCTTGGGGTGGAATCACTGCTTCCTCGCTCCATTCCAAGGCAGGCCATAGCGGAGACGTAAAGTCTTTACGCTTTTCACCAAAAATCCCACGGCGGCCAACTGCCCCAGGAAAATTCCCCATTGTCCCGGGACCCACTCCAGGAAAAACGGCAGGAAAAAGGCACAGGCTACAGCCGCCAAGTCCGGAATCAGCAGGGCCCGCAGGCTCCCGTTCTCCCGGACGAGATACCGCCAGTCCAGCCGCCACTTCCATACCGCCACCGCCAGCAGCATGACCAACAGCCACCACATGGGCACCGGGGGCTCCGGCGCCAGGCGGTACTGGTGGTACAGGGCGATCACCGACAACAGCAGAACCCGGCACATCATCCCGGCTCCCACGGCCATCTGCCGTTCCCGAAGGCTCCGCTCCGCGGTTTTAGCCGCCGGGGTATCCCCTTCCTCATCACATGCATCCAACAGCAGATAGTCTGTGGATACACCGAAAATTCGGCTCACCCCCAAAACATTGGCGGTGTCCGGTACCACCTCCCCCAGCTCCCAGCGGGAGACTGCCTGCCGGCTCACCCCCAGCTCCGCTGCCAGGGCTTCCTGACTCATGCCCTTCTCCCGGCGCAGCCGGTGGAGCTTTTCGCCAAACGTCATGCGTGCACCTCCTTTGTTGCCGCCTTCATTCTACCAAAAACGTTGCGCCGGTTCCACCACATTTGGGTGGAACCGGCGCAACCAAAAGTGGAAGCGGGCGAATTGACAGAGGTTATCCGTTCATCCGGGCCAGCATTTCCGCCCGGGCGCCTTCGATATACTCGTCATAGGTGCACATCTTGTCGATGAGCTTGCCGTCAGTGATCTCCATGATCCGGTTGGCAATGGTCTGGACGAACTCATGGTCGTGGCTGGCAAAGAGCACCACGCCCTTGAAGTCGATCAGGCCGTTGTTGACGGCGGTGATGGACTCCAGATCCAGGTGGTTGGTGGGCTGATCCAGCACCAGCACGTTGGAGCCGAAGAGCATCATCCGGGAGAGCATGCACCGGACCTTCTCGCCGCCGGAGAGAACCTTGACAGGCTTGAACACATCGTCACCGGAGAAGAGCATCCGGCCCAGGAAGGAGCGCTTGAAGGACTCGGTATTCTCGTCAGCGGTATTGCCGGTGTACTGGCCCAGCCAATCCACCAGGTTCAGGTCGCAGTCGTTGAAAAAGGCGGAGTTGTCCAGGGGGAAATAGCTGGTAGTGATGGTGGTGCCCCACTTATAAGTGCCCTCGTCGGGCTCCAGCTCGCCCATGAGGATCTTGAAGAGGGTGGTCTTGGCGATTTCATCCTCTCCCACAAAGGCGATCTTGTCGCCCTTGTTCACCCGGAAGGAGATGTTGTCCAGCACCTTGCGGCCGTCCACGGTCTTGGAAAGGCCCTCCACGGCAAGGATCTCCTTGCCGGGCTCCCGGTCCATGGTGAAGCCCACGAAGGGATAGCGCCGGGAGGAGGCGGGCATCTCCTCCACCGTCAGCTTGTCCAGCAGCTTACGCCGGGCGGTGGCCTGCTTGGACTTGGACTTGTTGGCGGAGAACCGGGCGATGAATGCCTGCAGTTCCTTGATCTTCTCCTCGTTCTTGCGGTTCTGGTCCTTAATCATTCTCTGAACCAGCTGGCTGGACTCGTACCAGAACTCGTAGTTGCCCACGTACATCTTGATGCCGCCGTAGTCCACGTCCACGATGTTGGTGCACACGGTATTGAGGAAGTGACGGTCGTGGCTGACCACAATGGTCAGAGCCTCGCAGTCCATCAGGAAGTCTTCCAGCCACTCAATGGCCTGAATATCCAGGTGGTTGGTGGGCTCGTCCAGGAGGATGATGTCCGGCTTTCCGAACAGAGCCTGGGCCAGCAGCACCTTCACCTTCTCCTTGGCGGTCAGGGAGGACATCTCGGAATAGAGAATGTCATTGGACAATCCCAGACCCTGGATCAGGCGGGAGACATCGGACTCGGCCTCCCAGCCGCCCATCTCGGCAAACTCGGCCTCCAGCTCACTGGCCTTGACACCGTCCTCGTCGGAGAAGTCCTCCTTCTCATAGAGGGCGTCCTTCTCCTTCATCACGTCGTAGAGGTGCTGGTTGCCCATGATAACGGTGTCCAGCACGGTGTAGGCGTCGTACTGGAAGTGGTCCTGCTTCAGGACACTCATCCGCTCCTCCTTGGGAATGATGACCTCGCCGGTGGTAGGCTCCAGATCGCCGGAGAGCACCCGCAAAAACGTGGTCTTGCCCGCGCCGTTGGCGCCGATGATGCCGTAGCAGTTGCCGGGGGTAAACTTCAGATCCACGTGCTTGAACAGGGTCTGACCGCTGAAGTTGACGCTGACGTCATTGACAGTAATCATAGCGATTCCTTTCTGATTGTGTGATGTTCAAAAGACGCAAACAGGCGCAATGCGGTGCATTGCGTCTGCTCGCCGGGATTTATTCCTTATCCATAACGGCCTTGTGATAGACCTTCTTGCCCTTCTTGATGATGATGCCGTCGCCGCAGCAGTCCTTGCAGGTCCACTTGGCGGCGATATCGCCCACCTTCTGGCCGCACACAGACACGCCGCCCTGCTGCACCAGGCGCCGGGCCTCGGCCTTGGAGGGAGCCAGACCGCACTTGACCAGCAGAGTCAGCACGTCGATCTCGCCGCCCACGAAGTCGCCCTCGCACAGCGTAGTACAGGGCATGTTGGCGCTGTCGCCGCTGCCGCCGAACAGAGCCCGGGCGGCCTCCTGAGCCTTCTGGGCCTCTTCCTCGCCGTGGACCAGCTTGGTCAGCTCGTAGGCCAGAATCTCCTTGGCGGTGTTGAGCTGGCTGCCCTCCCACTTGTCCATCTCGTCGATCTGCTCGAGGGGCAGGAAGGTCAGCATCCGGATGCACTTGAGGACATCGGCGTCGCCCACGTTGCGCCAGTACTGATAGAACTCGAAGGGAGAGGTCTTGTTGGGGTCCAGCCACACGGCGCCGGAGGCGGTCTTGCCCATCTTCTTGCCCTCGGAGTTGAGCAGCAGAGTGATGGTCATGGCGTAGGCGTCCTTGCCCAGCTTGCGGCGGATCAGCTCCGTGCCGCCCAGCATGTTGGACCACTGGTCGTCACCGCCGAACTGCATGTTGCAGCCCACGGTCTGGAACATATGATAGAAGTCATAGGACTGCATGATCATATAGTTGAACTCCAGGAAGGAAAGGCCCTTTTCCATGCGCTGCTTGTAGCACTCGGCCCGGAGCATATTGTTGACGGAGAAGCAGGCACCCACCTCCCGCAGGAGGTCCACATAGTTGAGCTTCAAGAGCCAATCGGCGTTATTGAGCATCATAGCCTTGCCCTCACCGAACTCAATGAAGCGCTCCATCTGCTTTTTGAAGCACTCGCAGTTGTGCTGGATGGTCTCGGGGGTCATCATGGAGCGCATGTCGGTACGGCCGGAGGGGTCGCCGATATAGCCGGTGCCGCCGCCGATGAGGGCGATGGGCCGGTTGCCCGCCATCTGCAGGCGCTTCATCAGGCACAAGGCCATGAAGTGGCCCACATGGAGGCTGTCGGCGGTGGGGTCGAAGCCGATATAGAACACGGCTTTGCCGTTGTTGACCAGGTCCCGGATCTCTTCTTCATCGGTGACCTGGGCGATGAGGCCGCGGGCTTTGAGCTCTTCGTAAATCTGCATGGTTGCTGTCTCCTTTTTTATCGTATCTCAATCGAGTATTCCACGGATTCCGGCCGCGAAACCGCCCCGAAGGAGCCGGGGGGCGCAATGCGGAAAAAAAGCCCTCCGTCCCGGCGGGGACAGAGGGCGAATGACTTCGCGGTACCACCTCTGGTTCGCCGCACGTTCACACGGACGGCCTTAGGGCGTGCCAACACACGCCAGCGCGATAACGGGCGCACCCGGAGCACGCCTACTGGGCAAAACCTTGCCGTTGGGGTGCCAGCTCCAAGGGGTATTCGCCGCTTTGCCCTCTCCCCTTTTCACCAAACCAGGGGTTCTCTTTGCAGAGCCGAAACGGGTACTCTTCCTCTTCCTCGCTATATCCGAAGGGGATTATATCGAATAACAGGAAACTTGTCAAGTCTGCGGGCATTCCGGCTCCTCACCGGCGGAAAGATAGAGTTCTTCGGCCTCCTGCAGCGCCCGGTTGATCCGTTCCCAGGCCGGACGGCACTCCGGCACCGGCTCCATGAGGTCCACGGCATCGGCCATGGCCCCCGCCAGACACAGATACATCTGCTTCCAAATAGTTTGTTCCTCCATATCCATTCCCTCCCACACAGATTTTGTGCACTAAACTTAGGTGCATTAAGTACATACTACTCCAAAGTGGACTTAAAATCAACTTAATTTTAGTACGCAGGTGGGACGCAGATGAGACGAGTCGGAGATCACGGCAAGCATATCAGCATCCGCTTTGATACGGAGACGCATGATAAGCTGTTCTATATCGCGGAGTATGAAGGGCGCAGCGGCAGCGGCCAGATCATGTACTTGATCCGCAAGTGCATTGCGGAGTTTGAGAAGGAACATGGCAAAATTGAATGGGAAGAAAACAAAAACGGCTGACGTTTGTCAGCCGTTTTTCTATTGGAACGCCTCGCAGAGTTCGCGCCCGCAGGCGCGAAAAAATTGCAATCATGTTCTCCGGCGACATGCGCGTCGGAGAACATTCTTCTCAGCCCGCAAGTGTGGACCGGGGCCGCCTAGGCGGCCCCGGTATGCGCGCAGCGGGCTGCATCCCCTCGTCCAAGCGGCCCCGGCCGCTTGGACGAAGCCTTATAGCGTCGCTCGGTACGCCTCCGCCTCGTCCAGCAGCTCCCCGGCGCTTGCCAGCAATGCCGGCGTCACCTTGGCGCCGCCGGTGATCCGGGCCAACTCCGCTTTGCGCCGCTCCCGGTCCAGCAATACCACATGCGTATAGGTTCTTCCCTTTTCTTCGCCCTTCTCCACGGAAAAATGCGTATCCGCCATGGCCGCCAGCTGCGGCAGATGCGTCACACACAGCACCTGCTTGCGGCGGCTGACCTGGGCCAGCTTCTGGGCCACCTTCTGGGCTGCCCGGCCGGAGACGCCGGTATCCACCTCGTCAAAGACCAACGTTCCCACGGCCTCCTGCTCCGCCAGCACGTTTTTCAGCGCCAGCATGATCCGGGCCAGCTCACCACCGGAGGCAATCCGGGCAATGGGCCGCAGGTCCTCGCCCACGTTGGCGGACATCAAAAACCGCACGGTGTCGCATCCGTCCGGGCCAGGCTCCTTGGCCGCAAAGTCGATGGCGAACCGGACCTTGCGCATGTCCAGCTCCCGCAGTTCCGTTTGAATCCGCTCTTCCAGCACGGCGGCCGCCGCTTTCCGCGCCGCCGTCAGGCGTGCGCCCTGCTCCATTACCGCCGCCTGCTTTCCTGTCAGCTCCCGCTCCAGACGCACCAGGGTATCGTCCGCCGTCTCCATGGCGTCCAGCTCCGCCCGGCTGCGCTCCAGATAGGCCAGCATGTCCTCCACCGTGGCGCCGTACTTCTTTTTCAGCCGGTACAGCTGGTCCGCACGGGCCTCGGCGGCGTCCAGCTCCGCGGGAGAAAAGTCAAATCTCCGGCGCAGCTCCTGAATGGTCTCGGCAAGGTCATACACTTCACTGTACGCCTGGCCCAAGCGGTTGAAGAGTTCTGCAAGCTCATCATTCAGAGTGCGCACGCTGCCCATAGCCTCCTGAGCATTGCGCAGCAGACTGGCCGCGCCGTCGCTGTCGTCTCCCCCGCTCAGGCAATACTCCGCCCCGGAGAGGGCCGCAAGATACTTCTCGCCGTTGCGCAGCAGCTCCCGTTTTTCCCGCAGCTCCTCTTCCTCGCCGGGCACCAGCTCCGCCGCCTCCAGCTCTCCGATCTGAAACCGGAGGCTGTCCATGCGGCGGGCCTTCTCCGCCTCGTCCATCTGAAGGGCGCGGATCTGGGCCTTGAGCGATGCCATGGCGTCATAGGCGGCCCGGTAGTCCGCCAGGACGCCCTCCAGGCGGCCGAAGCGGTCCAGGTACGCCCCGTGCTGCTCCTCATCCAGCAGCTGCGCACCGTCGTGCTGGCCGTGGATGTTCAGCAGCTCTCCGCCGATCTTCCGCAGCTGCGCTACGGTCAGCGGGCGGCCATTGGCCCGGCAGAGGTTCCGGCCGTCGGCACAGATCTCCCGCTCCAGCAGCAGTTCCCCGTTTTCGTCCGGGGCCACCCCGGTTTCGATCAAGCCCGGCAGCTCCGGCGGAACCTGGGAAAAGCAGGCGCTGACAAAGGCCTTGTCTGCCCCGGTGCGGATCAGCTCCCGGGAGGTCCGCCCCCCCAGCACCGCGCCCAGAGCATCCACCACGATGGATTTGCCCGCGCCGGTCTCACCGGTCAGGGCGTTGAATCCCGGCCGGAAGGCGATGTCCGCCGCCTCGATGACGGCGATATTTTCAATATGCAGCAGTTCCAGCATACGTTCGACTCCCCCGCAATCCCGCGTGAATCAGAGCATCTCCTTGATCTCCTCGCAGAAGCTGGCGGCGGAATCCGCGTCCCGCATCAGCAAAAAGGCCGTGTCGTCTCCGGCCAGGGAACCCACCATGTAGGTGATGTCCATATTGTCCAGAGCGGAGCAGGCCGCGCTGGCCAGGCCCGGCATAGTCTTGATAACCACGATGTTCTGGGCGTAGGCGATGCTGGTGATGCTCTCCCGGAAAATGGTCCGCAGCTTCTCGGCAAAATTGAGCTTGGTACGGTTGCCGGAAACGGCATACTTGTACACGCCCTGCCCCACCGGCTCCTTGATCAGGTGCATCTGCTTGATGTCCCGGGAAATGGTGGCCTGGGTGCTGGTGATGCCCCGCTCCTGCAGCCGGGAGAGGAGCT
>CABUDN010000052.1 GCA_902490355.1 uncultured Oscillibacter sp. | reverse complement strand
CAAGAATTGCTTTAGATTTTACAGGAATTTGAGCGCCAGGACAGCGCAAACCGTATTTCCTGGATAGAGGCTGCACTTGCGGCGCAGAGCGGTTCCGCTCCAAGTGCTTTTGAAAATTACAAACGGGCAAAGGAGGAGTGGCAGGACGAACAGAGCCGCCGCCAGCGCTTCTATGATTTTCTCATGCAGCGGCGCGATCTAGTGGACGCTGTGGCAAAAAGTGTGATTGACAGCAGCACCAAGGAGATCACCGCCAAGGCCGAGCAGGAGCTTTCCCAGGCGTTCCACGAGAAGTTGGATAAGACAGTTAAGTATTATTTCAAATAAATGCAAAAAGTCGGAGGAAGTTGTTGAAACTTCTCTCCGGCTTCTCTTTTTGTATCAAAACTTTTTGGGAGTTGTGTCTTTCTGCTGGTTTTTTCCCTCTTCTTCATCCTTTTGACCGGGTTTCTTCTCCCAACCTAAAATCTCTTCCATAATGAGGGCAAGGGGCAGGTCTGTGTCTCCAAACATGGCAGTACCTCCTATTCCTTGATGTACTCGATCAAGTCGCCGGGCTGGCACTCCAAGAGGGCGCAGATAGTATCTAATGTTTTCCAAGACACTAATTCCCCGTGTCGCAACTGCTGTAAATAAGACTGACCGATTAGCTTTTCTTCTCTAATTTTTGTAGAGGAATAGCCTTTTTCCTTTAGCTTTGCCATTACATCTACTTTGTAGCGGATTGCCATAAAAATGCGCACCTCCTCCATTGTCCTTATTTTAGCACGGAATTGCACTAAATTCAAGTGCTAATCCTGCACAAAGAAAACACTAATTATTAGTGCTATTTGACAATAGACAGCACTAGAATTTAGTGCTATAATAGAGACAGTTAAGGGGAACACCCCAATAAAAGAAAAGGAGAGCTGAGCATGAGCAAGAATGAATTGGTAGCCAAGATCGAGGCCCTGAACGAGTGGGAGGCCGTTATCGAAGAGGCCAAGGCAGAGGCCGAAGCGATCCGGGACAGCATCAAGGCCGAAATGATGGAGCGCGACACCGAAGAGTTGGCCGCTGGAAAGTACATCGTCCGCTGGACTTCGGTTCTCTCTAACCGCTTCGATACCACCGCTTTCAAGAAGGTGTACGGCGACCTCTACAAAGCCTTCACCAAGCAGAGCCAGAGCCGCCGCTTTACCATCAGCGCATAAAGAAAAGCCCCTTGCCTGAACGCCGACCAAAGCTCACAGGCAAAGGACTTCCACCCAAACCAGAACGGAGAGGGCAAGAACATTATAGCTTGCCCTCTCCCCAAAATCAAGAACAGGAGAGATAAAGACATGAAGGAACTGACAAGCTATAATCGCGTGGCCGGGTATCTCAACAAAGTGTTCGACCTGCTGAACGCTGAATTCTTTGAAAATGCACTTTCAAGGCCCACCATCACCATCCAGTCTACGCCCCGCGCCTACGGCCACTTCTCCCTCCGGGAAGATACCTGGGTTTCCAAGTTGGGCGGCACCCATGAAATCAATATCGGGGCCGGAACGCTGGCCCGTCCCATTGAGGAAGTAGCGGCGACCCTGCTTCACGAAATGGTTCACTACTACAACTTCGAGAACGGCGTACAGGATTGCAGCCGGGGCAACACCTACCACAACCGCCGATTCAAAGCCGCCGCCGAAGCCCACGGCCTGATAGTGGAGCATAGCGATAAATACGGATGGAGCCACACAAGCCCCTCTGACGAGCTTCTGGACTTCGTATTGGAAAACGGCTTGACCGACATTCTCATAAACCGCAACGAGTTTGCCGGGTTCCAGGTCACCGGCACCGGGACACACAGCGGGACAGGCACGACACCGCCGCCACGTCCGTCCAGCACAAGAAAGTATATCTGCCCCTGCTGCGGGAATTCCGTTCGGGCCACCAAAGCGGTGAATATCGCTTGCCTGGATTGTAACGAGCGGATGGTGCTGGCTGGTTGACAGGGAAGGGCGGGGAGCAATCCCCGCCCAACGCCCAAAGTTCGTATAATACAGCAAATACGAACACCAAAACCAAGCAATCACGGGGCTTTCCCGCCGCCGCCCATAATGCACGAACTTTACCGCCTCAAAAAACGAACTTTTGACGATGGAGGCCACCATGAACAAGAAAACCAAGGCGCTCACTACCGAGCAGTATAAAGAGATAATTCAGGCTATGCGAGAGGGGTTCAGCGGTTGCCGCCCCAACGAGCGGATAGCCACCGCCCTGGTGCTGGAAGGAAATTTAGGCTTGCGTATCAGCGATATATTGAAGCTGCGGCCTTGTGATATTGTCCGGGATGGTGATAGATACCGCCTGGAGATCACCGAGCAGAAAACCGGGAAGCGCCGGGTGTTCACCGTTCCGCTGGTCATTCAGCAATACATAGAGAATTATTGCTTACGAAACGGCATAGACCGAAACGCCCTGATATTTCCCATCACTGAGAGGGCCATACAGAAGCAGCTCCATATCGTGTGCGATTACCTAGGCTATGAGGGGATCAGCACTCACAGCTTCCGCAAGTGGTACGCCACGGAGATATACAAGGCAAACGGCTATGATATTGCCCTTGTCCAGCGGCTTTTACAACACAGCTCCGCCGCCGTCACACAGCGGTATATCGGTATTGAGCCACAGCGGATAGAGGCCGCGATTGAGAAGCACACACAGCTTATTTGACAGCCTGGGGCCGCTCGACACGAGCGGCCCCAATACTCTTTGCTGCTGCCTTTTTCCTGATTTTGTGATACACTGGACATAAGACCGGGAAAGCGAGGCGGCGCACATGGCAAAGTCAGAAAACCAAAAGGTGAAAACGCTCTATGTTGCCAAATACTTTTTGGAGAACTCCGACGAGAACCACCCCATTACTGCCGGGGATGTTGTGGACTATCTGAAAGCCGAGTGCGGGATTGAAGCGGAGCGCCGCGCCATCTACCGGGATATTGCTGCCCTGCGGGATGTGTTCGGGATGGATATAGAAGGCGGGCAGGGCGGGAAATACCGACTGCTGTCCCGTCAATTTGAGTTTGACGATCTGCGGCTGCTGGCCGAGTGTGTTCATGCCGCCAAA
Source organism: uncultured Oscillibacter sp. (assembly GCA_902490355.1). Taxonomy (GTDB): domain Bacteria; phylum Bacillota; class Clostridia; order Oscillospirales; family Oscillospiraceae; genus Oscillibacter. The sequence goes on along the minus strand of CABUDN010000052.1, from coordinate 11,952 downwards.
TTTATATCTGCCTCCAAAGCAAAGGAGCTTGTTAAGACGATCAGCGGCTTTTGCAGCGCCTATCAAGCGGAAGAACTGCAAAGGGAAGTGTTCCTGTGTGACCGGGTGAAAACAACGCGCAACAATATCTTATTGACTGTTGGTATTATCCATGCTGCTATGGCAACCAAGCAGGACGGAAAACCACACACACCGCAAAAAATCACTTTCAAGTATTTGAAATATACACTTCAAGACAAGGGAACGCAGGTAGAACGCCGCAAGGGAGCTGCCTATAAAGTCAGCCCATACAGGCTGATGATAAACGAGGGCAATTATTATCTACTGGCTTTTGATGATAAATCCCAAGAAATACGCACATATCGAGTTGACCGTATGAAGAATGTAACCGCCATAAATGAGCCGCGAGAGGGCGCGAAAATCTTTTCCGAGCTTGATGTGGAGAGCTATACCCGCCGCGTGTTCTCTATGTTTGGGGGCAAGCAGAAACGGGTTAGTATTCGTTTTATCAATCCGCTGCTTGATACTGCGATTGAACGGTTTGGAACGGGGCCGGATGTGTTTTACAGACAGGAGGATGAAAAGCACTTTGTAGTGACCGCCGATGTTGAGGTCAGCGATCAGTTTTTTGCCTGGGTATGCGGGTTCCGCAAAAGGGCGGCGATTGTAAACCCTCCCGATGTGGTGGAGAATATGAAAAAGTTTCTGGAAGATATTGAAACAAGATACCAATTTGAAGAGGATTGATGAAACGGGGCCGGAAGTTGTCACTTCTGACCCCGTTCTTCTCAAAAGTTGTTGGTTATAGCCGGTTGAGGTTTTCTCTCAGAATATCGACCCCTGCTTTGGACAGCGCGATATAATACCGTTGCGTAACTTGAATATTTCCATGACCCATTTGCGAACAGAGAAGGTGCTGCGGTGTATTCAGCTCCGCCATTATAGTCCCATAGGTATGGCGCAGATAATGATATTTGAACATTATTCCGCATTTGGCCTTAATCTCCCGCGAGTGAAACTTCATAGAGTTCACCGTCTGGATTTTTCCATCGGGCAGACAGTTCACAAGCTCCGTGGAAGAAATCTTCTTGCCCCCTAAGTCCTCTATGACACGCTGATTCTGTTCCCGCAGGGCGGCGTATTGGAGCGTGTCCTGTTCCCGCCGCGCCGCCAGCTTTTGAAAATACACGTTCAATTTGTCGCACATGTAGATGGTGCGTTTGGCGTTGTGGGTTTTCAGTGGCACCAGCTTGATAAGGCCGTTCTGGTATTGCATTTGCCGGTCAATTAAGATGGTTCCGTTGACCACATCGACATTCGACCATTTGAGGCCGTAACACTCATTGATACGCAGACCGCAATACCGCCCCAGCAAGTACGCCGTTTCCGCATTGGTTCCATGGAAATAATCATCCAACACAATAAGCTCTTCCTTGCTGAACGCCACAATATCCAAATCATCATCTGTTTTCAGTTTGGGCATGTGGATTTTGGTGTCCTTGTTGATACAGAGCTTGTTATAGGAATCCACATCCAGGTAGTTCCGGGAATACGCCTGACCAAAGAGCAAGTAGAACTGCTTTAGAAAGCTCTCCACATAGCGATAGGAGAGGCCCCGCCCACAATACAGCTCCGTCAGATAGTCCACCACCTCCGCCGCGCTGACTTCATCCACGAAACGGCTGCCGAACCGAGCGGAGAGGTGGTTTTTCCACAAGCTGTCCTGTTTGCGGATGGTGTTGTAAGCCCGATCATTACGGCCAGTGGCACAATATTCCTGATAGACCTCCTGAATGGTTTTCCGTACTGTGGGTTTGGGCTTGCGGGAGTTCTGTTCCCGGTCAATGGCAGCTTGCCGCGCCTTCATTGCTTCCCGTTTCGTTTTGAAGGGCGTACCAAATTCATCTTTGGTTTTTCTGGCCTCCTTGCGGACGCCATTGACCATCACAACATAGCGATAGCCCCAATTCCCGTTTTTCAATTTGTAGACCCCTGCGTCATTCTGCTTTGCCATGTCAAATCCTCCTGTGTTGTGGATTTTTTGTGGCAATAAACGGAATCTTCACAAATGAAAAATATCCAATTGTGGCAAGAGGGGAAATGACCAAAAACACCGAAGGAAGCCCCACTCTTGCTTTCGCACGCTGTCCGGCGCCGAACGGCGCAGCCGTTTGGCTACCTGGAGATGCGTGTCGAGGCCGAGAACGGCGCTACCCTGGGCAAGTTCGAGCTGGCTAAGCTGGCCAAGCAGCACAACCTGGATGCCATCCACGACACCGTGCACGAGATGGCTCGCGACGAGGCCCGCCATGGCAAGGCCTTCGCCGGTCTGCTGAAGCGTTACTTCGGCTAATCCAAACCGGATCAAGAAGCACTTTTCGAGAGGGAATCGGGAAACCGGTTCCCTCTCTTTTTCTATGACAGCAGATGTGCGCCTGATTCACCGCCTGGCGGGGTGCAGTGTGTGCGGATCGATTTGATGAGAAGTGTGCCGCCCCTCTTGCGGAGCGGAGAATTTGATGATACAATCACCCCCGTAAAGGGGAGAAAGACGATGTATCAGTATCTTTTATTCGATTTGGACGGCACTTTGACGGACTCCAAGGAAGGAATTTTCAACTGTATCCGACATGCGTTGGATACGTTGGGAACGCCTGTCCCGCCGGAACAGACCCTGCTCAAGTTCATTGGTCCGCCTCTGCAGGATTCGTTTATGGAATACTGCGGCTTTGACCGGGAAGAGGCGGTGGAGGCAGTGCGGATTTTCCGCAGCCGGTACAGTACGCTTGGAAAGTTTGAAAATACGGCGGCTCCGGGTATGGCGGAGCTGTGCGCCCGGCTGAAGGAGCGGGGATATATTCTGGCTCTGGCTTCCTCCAAGCCGGAGGAGATGTGTGTTCCGATCTGTGAGAAATTCGGCTTTGCGCCGTCTCTGGCTGTGATTGCCGGCAGTCCGCCGACAGGGGACTGGGAAAAGGCCGATGTGATCCGGGAAGCTATGCGCCGCCTGGGCCTGACGGAGCAAGATCTTCCGCGTGTGCTGATGGTGGGTGACCGGAAGTTCGATGTGCAGGGAGCCGCAGCCTGTGGGATTGCCTGTGTGGGCGTGGAGTTTTTTGGCTACGCTGCTCCGGGGGAGCTGGATCAGGCCGGCGCAGTGGCCGTGGTGCGCACACCGGAGGAATTGGAAACGTACATTCTCAGCCACTAAATCAGAAGAATCCAATCAAAACCGGCGGCCGGGAGAATGCTCTCCCGGCCGCCGGTTTTCAGCAATATGGTTCGGTTTTATCAGCTTCTGGAAGCGACGATTTCCGCCAATGTGACACCCGGACCAGTCAGATCCAATGTCATAATCGGGTCCACCGGAACGGCCAGATACATATTGTTTCCGTAAGCATAGGCGCCGGAGGTGACGGCAATCACCTGTCCCTTTTCATTGAGCAGGGCGCCGCCGCTGCTGCCCTGGGAAATGTCGGCGGTGTTCATGATGCACGGCTGGGAGTAACGCTCCACGTTTCGGGCTGTGGCACTGATGATGCCGGAGCTTACAGCCAGGCCTAGGCCCAGGGGATTGCCCAGAGTGTAGACCGTGTCTCCCGCCCGAATATCGGAAGTTCCGGCCAGCTCCAGACTGGCAAAGGCAGAAGTGGAGATTCCCGTTGTGGACTTGCGGGCGATTTTCAAAACGGCCAGATCCATGTCGGAATCATACCAGAGAACAGATTCCACAGGATAGGATTCTCCGGTGGAGAGGGTAGCCACGGCGTAGATGGAATCGACAATGGTGTGGTAATTCGTGACAGCGATGCCGTCGGAGGAGATGAAAAAGCCGCTGGCGTTGCTGGCGGGGGTGTTTTCATAGACCTCGCGATCCGTATGGTAGCTGGACAGGCAGAACACTGCCGACATATAACGGTCCGCAATCTGACGGGCGGTGAGAGACTCATTCAAAAGGCCCATGGCATTGGCGGCGGACCGGGTGCAGACTCCCTGCTCGACCAGGTGCTCGATGACGGTCATGCCATTGGACATGGGGAAAGAGAGTGCATCCACGGCAATTTCAAACAGATCCGCCTGGGTCAGGGTGCCGGAATAAGACCGGGAGATCAGCCCGATGTGCTGGGCAAAAACTGCGGCACCGCTGACAGTGAAGTCGCCCTCTTTGTCGCTGTACCCCAGCATCCGCAGCAGGAAGGTGCACCAGCCGTCGGCACTGATGGGATCATCCGGACGGAAGGTGGTGACGGTCACGCCGGAGATCCAGTTCTGGTGTGCGGCATATGTAACGGCGGTCTCTGCCCAGGCAGGAACGTCCCGGAATCCGGAGATCCAAAGGTCATGCTCGGCGGCAGACTGGGCACCGGCCAGTTCTACCAGCAGCACGGCCGCCTGGGCGCGGGTGGCGGGGGCGTCCAGATCTTGATCTGGGAAGGTATCCAGGAGGTTGAGCGTAGTGAGAATATCGGCTGCCCGTGCGGCTTCCCCCTCCACAGCTCCGGCGGAGAGCGATCCCAGCAGAAGCAGGGCGCACACGAACGCAACAATTCGTTTTTTCATGGGTAAGTGCCTCCATTATTAAAAGTGTTGTTTATTCTACCACTGCGGGCAGCCAAAGACAAGCGCTGCAGTGGATTTTTCCCCGGGCGGGTGTGACTGGACACCGTGCAGGAAATCTGATACAATGCGCCTGACAGGAGGTGGCGGAAATGGCGCAGCAGCTTGCGGAGGATTTGTGGCGGCTGGAGATTCCCTTGGTGGGAAACCCGCTCAAAACACTCAATAGTTATTTGATTTTGGGACCTCGGAGTTTATTGATCGATACAGGATTTCGTCAGGAACCTTGCCGGGAAGCCATGGAGCGGGAGCTGGCAGAAGTCGGGGTGGACCGGGACCGGATGGATGTGTTCCTCACCCATCTGCACAGCGATCATACGGGCCTGGCGCCGGAGTTGGTCCGTCCGGGCTGCCGGGTGTATATCGGCGCGGTGGATGGACAGCGCATGCTGGCAGGGCAGAGTGAAGAGGCCTGGCGCCGGCTCAATGCGGCTTATGTGCAGGAGGGATTTTCCGAGGAGGAAATGGACCTGCTTTGGGACAGCAATCCCGCCAAGAATGCCGGGCCCGTGCCGTATGACGGCTATGTGTTCTTGCAGGATGGAGATGTTCTGCAGAGGGGCAGCCACACTCTGCGCTGTGTTTTGACGCCGGGACATACGCCGGGGCATCTGTGCCTCTATGAGCCGGAGAAGCGGTGGCTGTTTTCCGGAGATCATATTTTGTTCCATATTACGCCCAACATCTGCCGCTGGAGCGGGGTAACGGACTCCCTGGGGGATTATTTGGAGAGCCTCAAGCGGATCCGGACACTGCCGGTAGAGCACCTGTTTCCGGCCCACCGGCAGCAAACCGGGGACCTGGAGCAGAGAACCCGGGAACTGGAAGCACACCATGCCCGGCGGATTTCCGACGCGCTGGACGCGGTGCGGCGGGAGCCGGGAAGAACCGCGTATGAGATCGCGGGGAGTATGGCGTGGAGCATCCGCTGCCGCAGCTGGGCGGAGTTTCCTCTGACCCAGAAGTATTTTGCCGTGGGTGAGGCTCTGGCGCATCTGGATTATCTGATGGTGCGGGGGCAGGTCCAGCGCCGGGAAGAGCATGGCAAGTGGCGGTATTATGCCGTTTGAAGCGGATGCCCAACGGACAGAGGAAAGGAGCGGCCTGAAATGGAACTGAAGGAAATTCTGAGCAAATGTGACCATACCCTGCTGGCCCAGACGGCTACCTGGGAGGAGATTCGGACCCTTTGTGATGACGGCATCCGCTATGGGTGCGCCAGTGTGTGCATTCCTGCCTCCTATGTCCGGCAGGCGGCGGAGTATGTGGCGGGACGGCTGCCGGTCTGCACGGTGATTGGATTCCCAAACGGGTATGACACCACTGCGGCCAAATGCTTCATGGCGGCGGACGCCGTGAAAAACGGCGCTGATGAGGTGGATATGGTCATCAATCTGGGCTGGGTAAAAGACCGCCGCTGGGATGACATCCTCCAGGAAATCCGGATGGTCAAGGAGGCCTGCGCCGGACGGCTGCTGAAGGTGATTGTGGAGACCTGTTTCCTGACGGAGGAGGAGAAGATCCGGATGTGCGGGATTGTGACGGATTCCGGTGCGGACTATATCAAAACCTCCACCGGATTTGGCGGCAGCGGCGCCACCCGGGAGGATGTGGCGCTCTTTGCCCAACACATCGGGCCTCATGTGAAGATCAAGGCTGCCGGCGGGATCGCGGACCTGTACGATGCCCAGGCGTTTATCGAGCTGGGGGCATCCCGTCTGGGGACCAGCCGGATTGTCAAGGCCGTCAAGGCCATGGAGGAATGAACATGGGAACACCGCACAATGAAGCACAGGCCGGCGAGTTTGCCAAGACCGTTTTAATGCCCGGCGATCCGCTTCGGGCCCGCTTTATCGCCGAGACCTTTCTGGAAGCCCCCCGGCTGGTGAACAATGTCCGGGGCGTACAGGGCTACACGGGAATTTATCAGGGAACGCCGGTATCGGTCATGGCGTCCGGAATGGGAGCGCCCTCTATCGGGATCTATTCCTACGAGCTCTACCACTTTTATGACGTGGAAACCATCATCCGGGTTGGCAGCGCCGGCGCAATTTCTCCCAAACTGCATCTGCGGGATGTGGTGATGGCCCAGGGAGCCTGTACCGATTCCTATTATGCCAAGCAGTATGGGCTGCCGGGAACCTTTGCACCCATTGCGGATTTCACGCTGCTGGAGACGGCCGTGGCAGCGGCCCGCCGGATGGGCGTGGAACCGCCGGTGGGGAATCTGCTCTCTTCGGATGTGTTCTACCGTCAGGACGATCATACCCTGGATTGGGGCCGGATGGGTGTGCTGGCAGTGGAAATGGAGACGGCGGCCCTTTACTGCAACGCCGCGGAAGCCGGACGCCGGGCTCTGGCCATCTGCACCATTTCGGACAGCCTGGTAACTGGAGAAAAACTGTCTGCTCCGGAGCGGCAGACCTCGTTCCGGCAGATGATCGAAATTGCCCTGGCGACAGCTGTGGCAATGGACAAACGGTAAGCAGGCGTCCTTTGTGTCCGGCATTTGCAAAACAGAAGGAGGGGAACCGGTTTCCTGCGGCGTTGGTGCCATTGCAGACGGGTGAGTCCTGGAACCCGGTTGCAATCCGGGCAGGGAATTGGTATAATGGGCCGGGCCTGTGAATCAAACAGACAGGATCATAAAACGACACAAAAAGTCCCCTTCGTTTAAACGAAGGGGACTTTCCTGCGGCAAGGGGTGGCAGATAATGGACGCGGCACTGATGAAGTCCGGTATTTTAATTTTTCTTATTGTCTTGGGGTATCTCCTCAAGCGGGCGGGCTTGTTTCACCAGGAGGACAGCAAAGTGCTGTCCAACATTATGCTCTATGTGACGCTTCCGGCGGTGCTGGTCAATGCGTTCCGGAGCTTCACCCTGGATGTGCACCTGCTTTCCTTCATCCTGCTGGGTTTGCTGGCCAATGTGATTTTGCTGGTGGTGGGCTGGAGGGTCGGAGCCCGGGAAACACCCCTGGTTCACGCCATGTACATGATCTGCCTGGCGGGATATAACATCGGCAGCTTTTGCATCCCCTTTGTGCAAAATCTCTTTCCCCATCGGATGATGGAGGTGGTGCTGTTCGATATAGGCAATTCCATCATCAACTGCGGCGTCGCCTATACCTTTGCCCGGATGCAGATGGAACCCGGCAGCCGCTTCCGGCTTTGGCCTATGGTCAAGACTCTGTTTTCCACATACCCGTTCAACCTTTACATCGGACTGCTGGCGCTGAGTCTCATGCATGTCTCGTTTCCGGAGCCGCTCTATCAGCTGGCTGATACTGTGGCGGCAGCCAACCCGGTGGTGGTGATGCTGATGCTGGGCATCATGTTCGAGGTGCGTCTGGGACCGGCGGAGCGGCATCAGGTTTTGGGCATCGTCACGTCCCGGGTACTGACGGAGGCCGTCATGGCGGCACTGCTGATCTGGCTGCTGCCCTTCCCCCTGGAGCAGAGACTCATCGCCGCGCTGCTGGTCTGTGCCCCCATCAGCGGAATGGCTACTGTATTTTGCGGCAAGCTCCAGTGCGATCCCAGTGTATACGGCACGGCAACTTCCCTGACCATCCCCATCAGCATCGCCGTGATGCTGGGGTTATCTTTGGTTTGATCGGTTCGATCCATCCGCAGCGGTTTCCGGCAGGGCCCGGAACCGCTGCGGATGATTGCATTTTGTAGAATTTTGCGGAAATATTCCAAAATGGATCATAAAAGGAAGGAAACTGCCGCAGCCAGGAGGCCGGAAAAGAGGGACTGCACCAGTTTGCCCTTCAGACAGCTGACCGGATGCAGACCGCTGCCTTCCAGTACCGCGATGGTCTGGAACAGGACGGAGAACCCGCCCCAGCCCGCACAGGCTGCGGCCAGAATGAATCCGGCCCGGTCGGGGGAGAGCAGGGGAACCAGGGAGAAGAGCTCCACGGTGCCGGTCAGGGCTGCGCCGGCCAGTCCGCCCAGGGCCCGGAAGGGCGTAGCCAGCACATAGAACAGCACCACGGAGGCACAGACCGCCAGTGTTCCGTTGAGCGCGGTGCGCATGGCTTCGGCAAAGGCTCCTGCAAGGGAGATAGCCTGACAGGGGAATGACCTTAACACATCTTGCCGCGCAGTGCTGTGCCCGCTTTTCCGGAAGACCAGCCCCGTCAGCAGGGCGGAGGCCACATGAATCAGCCACAGCCACACGCCCACCCGTACGCTGCCAAAGACACCCGCGCCCAATACGCTGATCAAAAACACCGGATTGGCGTTATTGCAGAAGGTCAGCAGCCGCTGGGCCTCCTCCCGGGTCAGCAGACGGTCCCGGTAAAGTCCGGCGGCAGTCTGGGCACCGATGGGGTAGCCGCCCACCAGCCCCAGCAGCAGGGCGGAACTGGCACAGCCCGGCAGGCGGAACAGCGGCGTCATGCATCCGGCCAGGTGTGGGGAAATCCACGCGCCGAATCCCAGGGAAACCAGCAGCCCGGAGACCACCATGAAGGGGAACATGGCTGGAATCACAGACCGGGCGCACAGGTCCAAGGCCTGCGCCGCCGCGCTGCGGATCCGGTCCGCATCCGCCAGAAACCAGACCAGCAGACCGCATAAAATCAGGAGGATGTCCGTTCGTCCCCGCACTTTCATGTTCATCACCCGGTTCCAGAGCTATGCTGTCCCGGCGGGCGGTATGCCTGACGGCAGGCGTCAAGTTTGAAGAGAATTGCGCATACAGTTTTCCGAGGTGAACAAGGATGGAACGGAACCGGAAAGAACGGGTGGTCCTCAGTACGGTGGCAGAGCTGTTTGATCTGCCGGCGGATGTAGTGGCAGGATTGCCCCGGCTGGAGATGGTGGGCAGCCGCCAGCTGTATCTGGAGCATCACGCCGGAATTCTGGCGTACAGCGAAGAGCAGATCGATGTCAATACCACTGCGGGGGCACTGCGGGTACGGGGCGAGGGATTGTCTTTGCTGGCCATGACGGCGGAGGAGCTGCGCATCGGCGGGCGGATTGCCGCGGTGGAGTGGGTGAGGTAACGCCATGCTGAACGAACTGATTCACCGCCTGCGGGGGCAGGTCTGGATTCGGGCGGAGAGCGCCTTTCCCGAGCGGGTGCTGAATCTGTGCGGCGCCCGGGATCTGGCGTTCTGGGACCTGGACTGGGAGTCTCCCACGGCCTTTACCTGCCGTCTCTCCCGCCGGGACTGGCACACGCTGCGCCGGGCCGCCGCAAACCTGGATTGTACCCTGAGCGTGGTGGGGCGGGAAGGCGCCCCGTATTTCCTTGTGCGGTTTCGGCGGCGGCAGGTGCTGCTGGCCGGGCTGGCGCTGTGTGCAGCGGGATTGTTTTTCGGCTCCTTTTTCGTTTGGGAATTTCGCATAGAGGGAAATGAAACCGTTCCCACGGAGCGGATTCTCCGGGCACTGGAGCAAAACGGGGTGCATTTGGGGTCCTTTGGTCTTTCTTTGGATGGGGAGGATATCCGCAATCATGTGCTGCTGGAGATTCCGGAGCTGAGCTGGCTGACGGTGAATGTCTCCGGCTGTCAGGCCAATGTGCAGGTTCGGGAGCGGGTGTTTCCGCCGGAACGGATTGACGATCAGACTCCCACCAATGTGGTGGCCCGCCGGTCCGGTATGGTGCTGAAGGTGCAGGCACTGGACGGCGTGGCGGAAGTGCTCAAGGGCAGCACCGTTACCCAGGGGCAGCTGCTGATTTCCGGCGTGGAGGATACCGACACCTTCGGCGCCCGGATTTTGGCAGGAATGGGCAGCGTCACCGCCCGGACCTGGTACACCCTGGAAACGCCTCTTCCCCCCAACGCCATGGTGCGGCAGGCAACTGGAGAAACCAAAACCAGAGTTTCCCTGGTTTTTGGGACGCATCGGGTAAAATTCTACGCAAACAGTAGCGTAGAGACAGGAAACTATGATAAAATAACAAAGAGATATCCTCTGCGTCTGTTGGGACTGTCCCTTCCCATCACCCTGGTGACGGAGACGTGGTACGCCTATGAGCGGGTTCCTGCGGATTCTGCTGCTGTGCAGGCCTCTATGGAAACGGTGCTGACCGAATACCTCCACAGCCTGGTGGATCCGTATGGGACTGTGAAGTCCACCCTCTTTACTGTTCGGGCCCGGGAAGGCATGGCAGTTTTGACAGCGGAGTGTGAGGAGGAGATTGGGCAGCAGGTGCCGATCTTTACGGAAGAACAACCGGGTGCATAGACCACCCGAGGCATACAGGAGTGAAGCGAATTTGGAACAGAGAATCAGCATTGAGCGGCTGGAGCAGGCCGTGAATATCTTTGGGTCCTTTGATGAGAACATGCGCCTTCTGGAGCAGGAGTTCGGCGTAAGCGTGGTGAACCGGGACGGAGAGCTGCGGGTGGATGGCGAGGCGGAAAATACCATGCTGGCCTGCAAGGCCATCCAGGCGCTGCTGACGCTCTCCACCCGGGGCGAGGCCATCGGAGAGCAGAATGTGCGCTATGTGATCGGCCTGGTCCGGGCGGGGAAAGAGTCCCAGATTTCCGAGCTGACGGGGGATGTGCTGTGCATCTCCGCCAAAGGCCGCCCGGTTAAGCCCAAGACCATCGGGCAGAAGGAGTATATCAAGTCGGTACTGCACAATACCGTGACCATCGGCGTTGGCCCTGCGGGTACGGGTAAGACGTACCTGGCGGTGGCTGCCGCCGTGGCCGCTTTCCGGGACAAGCAGATCAACCGCATTATCCTGACCCGCCCGGCGGTGGAAGCGGGCGAGCGGCTGGGCTTTTTGCCCGGCGATCTGCAGAGCAAGGTTGATCCGTACCTGCGGCCCCTTTACGACGCCCTGTTCGACATGCTGGGCGCGGAGACGTACCAGAAGTATCTGGAGCGGGGCAATATCGAGGTAGCGCCCCTGGCCTACATGCGGGGCCGCACCCTGGACGACAGCTTTATCATTCTGGACGAGGCCCAGAACACCTCCCGGGAGCAGATGAAAATGTTCCTGACCCGGCTGGGATTTGGGTCCAAGATCGTCATCACCGGCGATGTGACGCAGATCGACCTGCCTGACGGCAAGGCATCCGGTTTGAAGGAGGCCATGCGGGTTTTGCGCAATGTGGAGGGAATCGGCATCTGCGAGCTGACCAACGCGGATGTGGTCCGGCATGTGATGGTCCAGAGGATTGTCAAGGCCTATGAGGACTATGAAATGGCCAAAAACAACGGAAAGGGGCGGAAGTGATGGCCAAGCGGCACTATATTCCCGTTACGGCGGATGTGCCCGGCGCTGCCAGCCAGGGCAACTGTGCCCTGATCCGCAAGGTCATCCGCACAGCCCTGGCAGCCCAGGGCGTGACGGT
>CABUDN010000051.1 GCA_902490355.1 uncultured Oscillibacter sp. | reverse complement strand
GCCACCGCATCCGGGAGGAAATTGCCGCCGCCAAGGCGGCCCAGAAGGAGGAACAACCCCATGAGTGAGGAGATCAAACGGATTGAGGCGGTGCTGGATGAGAAGGTCCGGCCCACCATGCGCGCCCACGGCGGTGAGATTCAGATTGACCGCCTGGAAAACGGCGTACTGTATGTCAAGCTGCTGGGGCAGTGCGCCGGATGCCCCTCGGCGGACCTGACCACGGAAAATCTGGTGGAGATGGAGCTCAAGACGGCCCTGCCGGATCTGGTGCACCAAGTAGTAGCGGTGCAGACCGTCAGTGATGAACTCTGGGAGCAGGCCAAAAAGCTGCTGCGGGATCATCACCTGTAAAAGAAGACAATGCAAATCGCCGCAAGCCACAGTGTCGTGGCTTGCGGCGATCGTTTTAGAAACCAAGGACTTACCCGTCGTCAATTGTGATAGAAGATCAGCATGCTCAGTTCCGCCGGTTCCGTTCCCGGATTCCGGTATCCGTGAGGAACATCCGCATAAAATCGAATGGAGTCCCCTTTGGAGAGCAGGAATCGTTCCTCCGCCACGCTGATTTCCACTTGTCCGCGGAAGACGGTGATGGATTCCTCCGCACCTTTTAGGTGCGGCTGTGCGGATAAGGCCCCCTTGGGGTCAATCACGATGCGGTAGGTTTCAAACAGCCTCCGCTCATCAAATGCAAAAACGGGGTAGTTTCGATAGCGGCCGTCATCCTCTTTTAGAGGTTCCATGTCATCTCCGCGGATCACGCAGACGGCTTCCCCCTGGTCTTCCACCAGGGACGTAAAAGAGACTTTGTAGCCGTTGGCGATTTTCCAGAGTACCGAGATGGTGGGGTTGACTTCCCCTTTTTCAATCTGAGCCAGCATGCTTCTGGAGACGCCGGTCAAATTGGCTGCAGCGTCCAGCGTCAGCTTTTTTTCCTCCCGCAATCGCTTGGCATTGGAGGCAATCCGGCTTGTAATTTCCATATGCATTCCCCTATTGACAATATATCGGATAATTAGTATGATATATAGGAAATCCGAGATATTGGATTAATTATCTAATATCATATCTTGATGGGAGGAGTCTGTCAACGATGTTCAACTGGATTTCCTTTCTGACCTATGCCGTTGTGACGGCGGTGACCCCGGGCCCCAACAACATCCTGTCCATGTCAAACGGAAATCGCAAGGGATTTCGCGGGGCGCTGCCGTTTAACTTTGGAATTTTGGTGGGCTTTTCTGTGGTGATGCTGCTCTGCACCGCTTTTTGCAGCCTGCTTTCCGCCTGGATTCCGAAAATCAAGCTTCCCATGCTGATCGTCGGAGCGGCCTATATGCTTTATCTGGCTTGGGAGACCTTTCGCAGCAGCGGCGTCACGGAGAAAGACGACGCTCGGGACTGTTTTCGGTCCGGACTGCTCCTGCAGTTTATCAATCCGAAAATTTATATCTACTGCATCCTGTCCATGGAGGCCTACATTCTTCCATACTATCACGGCCGCGTTGTTCCGCTGGTGGGATTTGCGCTGCTTTTGGCCTTCATTGGATTTGCATTTACATTGCTTTGGTCGGCGTTTGGGTCTGTGTTTCAATGGCTGTTTTCCCAACATACGAAGCTGGTGAATACCATCATGGCCCTGCTTCTGGTCTATTGCGCCATCTCGTTGTTTTTCTGAGCAGGCGGATTTGCAGGGGAGATGGAAGAGGTACGGAGAAAAGCGGCCATGGCAGAATAAAAAACAGGCAGGCAGCGCATTTGCGCTGCCTGCCTGTTTTAGAAAACGCGGCTTCCGGCGCTTGCGGCCGGGAGAAATGAACGCGGGTGCTTGGGTGTTGTCAGGTCAGAAATGAGATGTGCCGAAGCGGGAGATCCGTGCTGCGGCGAAAAAATTCCGCCATGGCGCGCTGGTCCCGGCTGCGCAGAGTGTAGGTGGGAAGAGAGAATACCACCTGTCCTTCGCGCCGCAGGCACAGGCAGGGCAGATGCGCGGTACGCGCCGCCCGTATGCCTGCGGGAATACGGATCTCCGCTGTGGTGTTGCGCAGGGAGATTACCGTGCGGCCCCGCCAGGTGATCTGCTCCAGAGTGTCGGGGCGGAGAATCAGGCGGTAGCGCCGCCGGGCGGCCAGCCAACAGGCTGCCGCCAGAGGCGCGATCAGCGTCAGGAGGCTTTTGGGCTGTCCGGCTGCGATTCCCAGAAGGGCGGTAGGCAGTGCCAGTGCCCCGGAAAGGAGCAGGATGGCTGTGGGAAGTGCTGTGTCTCCCCGGCATTCCAACGCATCCATGGTTTCCTTATTTCATCAGCTGGCACACCAGGTCCGTGTAGCCGGAGGGGTCTTCCAGAGGCAGTCCCGCAATGAGCAGAGCCTGGTTATAGAGCAGGGCGGCGTAGGTTTTCGCCTTCTCCGGATCGGCGGTGACCGCCGTCTCCAGTGCCTGGAAGGCGGGATGGTCCACATTGAGCTCCAGAATCCGGTCGGCGCGGATGGCGCTGTCGGGCTGGACGGACTGGAAGTACTTCTCCATCTCAAAGCTCAGCCCCTCGCCGGCGGTGAGGCAGACAGGATGGGACTTGAGGCGGGTGGAGACCTTGACCTCCTTGACCTTGTCTCCCAGGGCTTCCTTCACAAAGTCCAAAGCGGCCTTGTGGGCGCCGGCGGCCTCTTCGGCCTTCTTTTCGGCACCCTCTTCAATCTCCTGATCCAGGATGGAGCGGAACTCCTTGTCCTTGTAGGTGTGGAGAATCTGGGCGCAGAACTCGTCCACCTCTTCCGTGAAGTATAGGATCTCCGTGCCGCTGTCTTTGAGCAGCTCCGTCTGGGGGAGCTTGTCGATCTTGTCCAGGCTCTCGCCGGAGGCGTAGTAGAGATACTTCTGGTCCTCCTTCATCCGGCCCACGTACTCATCCAGAGTGACGGGCTTTTTCTCCGTGGAGGAGTAGAACAGCAGCAGATCCTGCAGCAGGTCCTTGTGGGCGCCGTATTCACCCACCACGCCGTACTTGATCTGGCGGCCGAAGTTCTTCCAGAAGGTTTCGTAGCCTGCCCGGTCCTCCTGGAGCATCTTGATAAGCTCGCTCTTGATCTTCTTTTCCAGGTTGGAGGCAATCACTTTGAGCTGGCGGTCATGCTGCAAAAGCTCCCGGGAGATGTTCAGGCTCAGGTCCGGGGAGTCCACCACGCCCCGGACGAAACGGAAATGCTCCGGCAGCAGGTCGGCGCACTTGTCCATGATGAGCACGCCGTTGGAGTAGAGCTGCAGACCCTTTTCAAATTCCTTGGTATAGTAGTCAAAGGGCGTGGCACCGGGGATGAAGAGCAGGGCCTTGTAGGTGACGGCGCCCTCGGCGGAGACGGCGATGACCTTCTGGGGATCGGCGTAGTCGTGGAACTTGTCGCGGTAGAATTTGTTGTACTCCTCCGGCGTCACGCTGCCCTTGCTCCGCTGCCAGATGGGGACCATGGAGTTGAGGGTTTCCTCCTCCTGATAGGTCTCGTATTCGGGCTTGTCGTCAGGGCTGCCCTCCTTGCGGCGGGTCTTGGAGACCTCCATGCGGATGGGGAAGCGGATATAGTCGGAGTACTTGCGCACCAGCTCCTGAATCCGCCAGGACTCCAGGAATTCGCTGTAATGCTCATCGTCCGTGTCGGGCTTGATGTGCATGATGATATCGGTGCCCACGCTGTCCCGGCCGCCCTCCGTGATGGTGTAGCCGTCGGCTCCGGAGGAGGTCCAGGTGTAGGCGCTCTCCGCACCGAACTTCCTGGTCACCACGGTGATCTGGTCGGCCACCATGAAGGCGGAGTAGAAGCCTACGCCGAACTGGCCGATCACGTCGGTGTCCTTGGTGTCGTCCCCGATCTCCTGCTTGAACTTGTAGGAGCCGGAAGAGGCAATGACGCCCAGGTTGTTTTCCAGATCCTCCCGGTCCATGCCGATGCCGTTATCGGAGACGGTGAGGGTCCGGGCATCCTTGTCCACTTTGAGTTCGATCCGGAAATCGCTGCGGTTCATACCGACGGATTCATCCGTCAGTGCCTGGTAGCAGAGCTTGTCGCAGGCGTCGCTGGCGTTGGAAATAATCTCCCGCAAGAAGATCTCTTTGTGGGTATAAATGGAATTGATCATGAGATCCAGCAGCCGCTTGGATTCCGCCTTGAACTGCTTTTTTGCCATGATAGAAACACTTCCTCTTTTTATTTTTATTGATCTAAACAGTCAATATATCACACGGGTTTGAAAAAATAAATGACCATTTTGTAAATTCCGGTTCCAGACAGTTGTCTGGTGCTGGGTTTGCGAGTAAAATAAAAAACAACACAAACGCAGCTGGAAAATTTTCCTGTGAAGGAGCAACGATATGGGAGTCTTTGAGCGAATGCGCAATGGTTTGATCCAGTTTATGTACGGGCGCAACGGCATGGATCAGCTCAACCGGGCGCTGCTGGTGGTCTATCTGGTGGTTTGGATTCTCCGGATGCTGACCGCTGCCAGCATTCACGGCCCGCTTTACCGGGTTTGGGATGTTCTGGAAGGCGTGCTGTTTATCCTGATTCTGTTCCGCATGTTCTCCAAAAACCTCTATCGCCGCCGGGAGGAGAACCAGAAGTGGGTGAACTGGTGGTGGAAGGTGAAAAGCGCCGGCGCCGGCGCCCGGGCCCGCCATGCGGATAAGGACCACAAGTATTTTACCTGCAAAAACTGCAAAACCATCTGCCGGGTTCCGGTGGGAAAAGGGAAGATTATCATCACCTGTCCTAAGTGCGGCGCCCAGATCCAGGCCAAAACCTGATGGAGACTGCGCAGACACGAAAGAAAGGAGAGCGGCGTATGGAGCGAATCCGGTTTGCAGCGCAGACGGACGTGCCTGCGCTGCTGTCCATTTATCAGCAGTATATCGACACGTCCATTACCTTTGAATATACCCTCCCCACACCGGAGGAGTTTGCCCGCCGGGTGCGGGAGTTCTCCTCCTTTTATCCCTATCTGGTCTGGGAGGTGGACGGACGTCCGGCAGGCTATGCGTATGCCCACCGCCTGGCGGAGCGGACCGCCTACCAGTGGAGCGTGGAGCTGTCGGTGTATCTGGACCGGGATCACACCGGACAGGGCGCGGGGCGGCGGCTGTATACCGTCTTGATGGAGCTGCTGCGGCTGCAGGGGATCCGGACGGCGTATGCCCTGGTGACCTCGCCCAATCCGCCCAGTGAGGCGCTGCACACCGCCATGGGATTTGAGCGGACAGGCGTGCTGCACCGGTCTGGATATAAGGACGGCGCCTGGCGGGATGTGACGTATTTTGAAAAACCTCTGGCGGGCTTGGATGACGGCGTGCCCCAGCCGCCCCAGTCCGTTCATGCGCTGCCGGAAGCGCTGGTGGCGAGCATTCTGGAGCAGGCCTGAGCGCGGAAAAAAGATCGAAGAGAATAGAAAAGATGCGCACCGCGAATCCTCGCGGCGCGCATCTTTTTTGTATTTTGAGAACAATCAGCCCTTGCACACGGGAACGATCCAGCCCTTGGTGTCGGGGATCTTGCCCCACTGCATGCCGGTCATGGTGTCGTAGAGCTTCTGGGTGACGGGGCCGATCTTGCCGCCGCCGATGAACACCTGATCGCCCTTCCAGTCCAGCTCCTTGACGGGAGAGACCACGGCGGCGGTGCCGGTGCCGAAGACCTCTTCCAGAGTGCCGTCGTGGCCGGCCTTCATGACGTCGGCGATGGCCAGGCGGTCTTCCACCACTTCATAGCCCCAGTCCTTGAGCAGCTCAATGCAGCTGCGGCGGGTGACGCCGGGCAGCACGGTACCCACGCAGGGAGCGGTATAGATCTTGCCGGCAATCTTGAACATGATGTTCATGCTGCCGACTTCCTCGACGTACTTCTTCTCCACGCCGTCCAGCCACAGCACCTGGGCAAAGCCCTGCTCCTCGGCCAGCTCGCCGGCCTTGATGGAGGCGGCGTAGTTGCCGCCGCACTTGGTGAAGCCGGTCAGGCCGGGGGCGGCACGGATATACTCATCTTCCACGTAGATCTTCACGGGGTTGATGCCCTCGGCGTAGTAGGCGCCGGAGGGAGCGCAGATGATGCAGAAAACATACTCGTGGCTGGCGTGGACGCCCAGACCCACATCAGAAGCAAAGATGAAGGGACGGATATACAGGGAGGTACCGTCGGTGTGGGGAACCCAGTCCTTCTCCACTTCCACCAGAGCCTTGACGGCCTGGACGAAATCCTCCTCCGGAATGGGGGGAATGCACAGACGGTCGGCAGAGTCCTGCAGACGCTTGGCATTGCAGTCAGGCCGGAAGAGCTGAATGGTGTTGTCCATGGAGCGATAGGCCTTCATGCCCTCGAAGATCTCCTGTGCGTAGTGGAGCACCACGCAGGCCGGATCCATCTGGAAGGGCTGATAGGGGACGATGCGGGCATCGTGCCAGCCCTGGCCCTTGGTGTAGTCCATCAGGAACATATGATCAGAGAAGATCTTGCCAAAGCCCAGCTTGCTCTCGTCGGCGGGTTTGGCCTTGGGGGTTGTGGTTCTGGTGATCTTAATATCCAACATGATAATACGCGCTCCCTTGTTATAGTTTGAAGTTTCTCAGCGGATATAAAAAAAGACCTCCGCCGTGCCTGCATCTGCATGCAGGAGAGGCGAAAGTCAAACTTCCGTGGTACCACTCTCGTTGCCGCCCTGGGCGGCCGCTCGTTGTGCCCGGGTATCGGTGGGCAGCCGGCGGGGCGTACTGCGGGAAGAAGTTCCCGGTTCCGTCCGCTGCTCCCGGGTGAGGCCGGCAAAAGCGTCCCCGCTGCCTTTCACCACACGGCAGCTCTCTAAAGAGGCGTTTTTTTGCGGCATGTCCCGTTCATCGCGTTGGGATGATTGCCAATTTAGTTCATTTATACGCTGTTAACGCGATAAAGTCAATGGGTAAAATGCACAGAATCCCCGGAAAATGGAAGGCGATCCGGGACGGACCGGCAAAGCTGCCGGTCCGCCCCGGAGACAGACGGCGGATGCGGAATCAGGCGATGGCCTTCATGCCGCGGCGGAAGGCCTCAATATTCAGGGGAACCAGCTTGGCCTTGGGGCCGGTGAACATGGCCTGAATCATAGCCTCGATGGTCTCGGGCTTGAGCAGGCCCGTGGCTGCCACATAGGCACCCAGCATGACCATGTTGCTCACTTTGGGATTGCCGATCTCCTCGGCGATGTGGGAGCAGGGAATGTAATAGGCGGTCAGATCGGTCCGGGAGACGCGGTCGGTGACGACGTCGCTGTTGACAAACACCATGCCGCCGGACTGGACGCCGGCCTCAAACTTATCCAGGGAGGGCGCGTTGAGGGCGATCAGCTCGGTGGGATGGGCAAAGACCGGGGAGCCCACGGGCTTGTCGGAGACCACCACGGAGCAGTTGGCGGTGCCGCCCCGCATCTCGGGGCCGTAGGAGGGAGCCCAGGTGACATAGAACCCTTGGGCCATGCCGGCCTCCGCCAGGTTCTTTCCAATAGCCAGACCGCCCTGTCCGCCGAAGCCGGAAATGATGATTTCTTTTTTCATCTTATTTCACCTCCGCGCCGGTATCCTTGATGACACCCAGGGGATAGTAGGGGATCATGTTCTCCTTGAGCCATTCCACGGCCTTGATGGGGGTCATGCCCCAGTTGGTGGGGCAGGTGGACAGGACTTCCACAAAGGTGAAGCCCTCCCGGTTCATCTGCTTTTCAAAGGCCTTCTTGATGGCGCGCTTGGCCTTGTTGATGTTGGCGATATCGGTGACGCACACCCGCTCGGCATAGACGCATCCGTCCAGAGTGGAGAGCATCTCGGCCATGCGGATGGGCATACCGGCCTGCTCCACTGTACGGCCGGACTGGCAGGTGGTGGCCCGCTGGCCGATCAGGGTGGTGGGGGCCATCTGGCCGCCGGTCATACCGTAGATGGCGTTGTTGACGAAGATGGTGGTGAATTTCTCACCGCGCATGGCGGCGTGGACGATCTCCGCGGCGCCGATGGAGGCCAGGTCGCCGTCGCCCTGATAGGTAAAGACGGCCTGAGTGGGATGGGTGCGCTTGATGCCGGTGGCCACGGCGGGAGCCCGGCCGTGGGCGGCTTCCAGCATGTCGCAGCTGAAGTAGTTGTAGGCGAAGACCGAGCAGCCTACCGGGCAGACGCCGATGGCGTCGTCCAGCAGCCCCAGTTCCACCAGGGACTCGGCCACCAGCTTATGGATAATGCCGTGATTGCAGCCGGGGCAGTAGTGCAGTTCACTGTCGGTCAATCCGGCGGACTTTTGATATACAATCGCCATGTCACTTGACCTCCTTCTCCAGGCGCTTGACGGATTCCACCATTTCTTCCACCGTGGGCATCACACCGCCGGCGTGGCCCAGGTAATGGATGGGCTTTTGGCCTTCCACCGCCAGGCGGACGTCGTCGAGCATCTGACCGGAGGAGCTCATCTCCACATCCAGGAACGCCCGGACGTGGGCGGCACCGGCCAGCTCATGGAGGGCCTTCTCCGGGAAGGGCCACAGGGTGATGGGACGGAAGAGGCCGACCTTGATGCCCTCGGCCCGCAGGGTCTCCAGAGCGGTCAGGGCAATGCGGGCGGGAGTGCCGTAGGCGGTGATGACGATTTCGGCGTCATCGCAGTGGACCGCTTCCCAGCGGGTTTCGTTGGCCTGGATCTGGGCGTATTTTTCTTCCAGATGGAGGTTGTGGCGGTCACATTCCTCGGGGTCCATGTACAGGGAGTTGATCACATTGTGATGGTCCCGGTCCCGGCGGCCGCAGGCCGCCCAGTCCTTGGCAGGCAGATCCCGCTTGGGAACGGGATGCCACTCGATGGGCTCCATCATCTGGCCGATGAGGCCGTCGCACACCACCATGACGGGATTGCGGTACTGGTCGGCAATGTCAAAGGCCTGCTGGACGAAGTCCACGGTCTCCTGCACGTTGGACGGCGCCAGCACCACGGTGCGGTAGTCGCCGTTGCCGCCGCCGCGGGTGGCCTGGAAGTAATCGCCCTGGCTGGGCTGAATGGTGCCCAGGCCCGGACCGCCGCGCATGCAGTTGACAATGACGCAGGGCAGCTCCGCACCGGCCAGATAGGAGATTCCCTCCTGCTTGAGGCTGATGCCTGGGGAGGAGGACGAGGTCATGGCCCGCATGCCGGAGCCCGCAGCGCCGTAGACCATGTTGATGGCGGCCACCTCAGACTCGGACTGGACAAATACGCCGCCGGCCTCGGGCAGATGGACGGACATATATTCCGGGACCTCGCTCTGCGGGGTGATGGGATAACCGAAGAAGCAGTTGCAGCCGGCCCGAATGGCAGCCTCCGCAATGGCTTCATTGCCTTTCCAGAGTTCCTTTTCCACGATTGACGACCTCCTTCGTCAGAACTTTTCCACAGTGATGACGGAATCCGGGCAGATCTTGGCGCAGCTGGCACAGGCGATGCACTGACTCATGTCGGTGACGGTGGCGGGATGATAGCCCTTGCGGTTGATGACAGACTTGTCGATGGCCACAATGTGCTTGGGACAAACTGTGGTGCACAGCTCGCACCCCTTGCAGCGGTCAGACTGGAACGTGACTTTCGCACTCATGATGGTGTGGACCTCCTTCCCCATGTGCCGGGTCATTCCCACGGCTTTTTCATCTGGATGGTAATTGGAAATACCGTTTCCGGCAGATCGGACAATGAATCGGCGAAGCGCTGCTCGGCCATGTGGCAGATCACGGGGATGCCGGTGGCCTCCCGGACGGCGGCGGCAAGGGCTGCGCCCTTGCGGATCTCCCGGGGGGTGGTTTCGCCGCACAGGTGCGTGTTGTTCACAAGGCCTGTGCATGTCAGACCTGTGGTCTGCTCAATGCCCCGCAGATAGCGCACCGCCGCTTCCGGCGTGCGGACTTCGGGGCGGTTGGCGTTGAGTACATACAAAAGCTGGTAATCCTCACACTGAATCTTGGGCAGGAACCGGGCCAGCACCCGGGCGCCCACCGGATCTCCGCCGATATCCAGGATACCGGTGATGGACCGGTCCTCCAGAATGGCCAGCAGCTCCGCCGGCAGGGCGGGGACGTCGGCATCGGAGCAGGCCTGCGAGGAGGAGATCAGCCGGACACCGGCACTTTCCAGCAGGTCCCGCCGTTCCCGGGAACGGAAATAGGGGTTGACGATATCCAGATCCGCCAGCATCACCCGGGGCCGTTCCCGGGCCAGCGCCAGGGCCAGATTCACCGCAAACTCCGTTTTCCCGGTGCCGTAATGGCCGGTGACAATGGTGATGCGGTGGGCGCACATTGCTGCAGCCGTCACTTGGAAAGCCTCCTCCCAGTTGGTACAAAAATTTAGTTGTATTATTTCTTGATCTGTTGTATGATGTCATTGTACATCTGGCAACATACGATGTCAAGAGGCCGGAACGGATTTTAGCAATTGGCACAAAAAACAAGGAGGGATGATGATGGCGGAGGCAAGAAAGGCCAAGCTGTCGGAACAGACGGCAGACCGTCTTTATGAATTGATCGTGGATGAGGGGCGGTATCCTTTGGGAAGCAAGCTGCCCAATGAGAATGAGCTCAGCCAGGCGCTTGAGGTCAGCCGCACGACTTTGCGGGAGGCCATCTCGTTCCTGGTGGCCCAGGGGGTGCTGGAGATCCGGCGGGGAAAGGGAACCTTTGTCAAGGAGACGCTGCCCTCTCAGGGGCTGGACCTGACGGGCCTGGCAGGAATGCGTTCCCGGGTCCGGGCCAAGGACCTGTTCGAGATGCGGCTGATCTTTGAGCCTGCCACGGTGGCGCTGGCCTGCAGCCGGGCGACTGATGAGGAGCTGGAGCAGATTGTGAAGAAGGGCCGCCGGGTAGAGCAGGTGGCGGCGGAGGGCGGAGACTGGCCCCTGGCGGATCAGGAGTTCCACTGGGCCATTATCAAGGCCTCTCATAATGAGTACATGCGCCGGCTCTATCCGATTATTAACAGTGCCGTCAATGAGATTTTGCAGATTGCCCACAACCGCCAGAAGATGCAGGATACCGCGCTGGCAGACAATCGGATCATTCTGGATTTCCTGCTCAAACGGGATGAGGTGGGTGCCAGCCATGCCATGAGCATCCACATGCGCCACCTCATCAACACCCTGGAAGAGCAGTGAGCGGAAAGGGAATGGCCGCTGCGCTGGGAAAGCGGCTTCCGGCAAATTGACGGGAGCTCATGCGGAAAATGGGGAAAATGCACAATACAAGGCTGACGAAATCGATGGACATTCCGGAACTGGTTGTATAAAACGTAGATTTTTTGTGCGTGATTGCCAAAAGAAACCCCGTTATTCACAAATTGTACACAAATTTTGCGTTAGCCCCTTTCAAAAAGAGAAAACAGAGGTGTATAATGTGCACCGGAGAAGGGAGTCCGGCGCGCATTCCGGGCTTTCGTCCGGCAGTTTCTCTCGTGGGAGGGCTGCAGTATTCCGCCCGGCGGGGAAGGCTGGACGGAACGAAAAGAAGGGAGCGTAAAAGCAAACCCATTGGCACAGCGCAATGGCCGGCAGCGCCGGCCGGCGGAGAACTGAATTGGGAGGCTCTCCGCAAGTCAAAACACTTTTCGAAGTGACTAGAAGGAGTGTGTGTTTATGGCAACATTTGTTCTGGGTCTCGTCATCCTGTTCGTGGGCGCCGCCCTGTACGGCAAGTTCTGCGAAAAGGTTTTCGGACCTGATGACCGGGAAACACCCGCCTATTCCAAGCAGGACGGTGTGGACTATGTCCCCATGCGGGGCTGGAAAAACGGCCTGATCAACCTGCTGAACATCGCGGGCACCGGCCCCATTTTTGGACCCATTCAGGGCATCCTCTTTGGACCCATCGCATTTATCACGATCCCCATCACCAATATCATCGGCGGCGCCATGCATGACTATTTCTCCGGCATGATCTGCCTGCGTGATGGCGGTTCTCAGATGGCCTCCATGATCCGTAAGTACTCCAACAAGGGTGTTTACGGCGTGTATCAGGTCTTCTGCAGCTTGCTGCTGCTGCTCGTCGGAGCCGTGTTTATCTACACCCCCGGCGACATTGCCGCAACGCAGGTGTTCCACTTCAGCGGTTCTGCCACGGATCCCACCACCTGGATCATCTATGGTGTGATCTTTGTCTATTACCTGATTGCAACCCTGTTCCCCATCGACAAGATCATCGGCCGGATCTATCCCATCTTCGGTGCGATCCTGCTGTTCTCCGCCCTGGGCGTGTTCATCGGCCTGTTTGTCAAGGGCTATCCCCTGCTGAACCTGTGGGATGACTGGCATGGTGTGGCGCTCAACGCCTTCACCCTGGCTGAGGACGGCGCTACGCAGGTGCCCTTCAGCTATGGCGAGTACTTCACCGCCCAGCACTTCATCCCCATCTTCTTCATCACCGTGGCCTGCGGTATGCTCTCCGGCTTCCACTCCACCCAGACGGCCATCATTTCCCGTTCCATGAAGAGCGAGAAGCAGGGCCGCATGACCTTCTACAACATGATGGTTCTGGAAGGCTTCATCGCAATGGTGTGGGCTGCTGCCGCTATGGGCGTGTACAACCTGGGCCTGCAGGAGGCCAATGCCGGCCTGGCTACCGGTACCGTGGGCGTGGTTTGCCGTGACATTCTGGGTAATGTGGGCGGCCTCATTGCCCTGGTGGGTATCATCGTGCTGCCCATCACTTCCGGCGATACCGCACTGCGCGGCCTGCGTCTGCAGATCTCCGAGTCCTTCAACATTGACCAGAGCTCCAAGGCCAAGCGCGTGGGCCTGTCTGCCGTGATCTTTGCCCTGGTGGCTGTGATCCTGGTGTTCGCCAAGATGAACTCCGAGGGCTTCAACATCCTGTGGCGTTACTTCGCATGGTCCAACCAGACCCTGTCCCTGTTCGCCTTCCTGGCCATTGCCATCTGGATGTTTGAAAACGGCAAGAGCAAGTGGGTCTGGATTCCCATGATCCCCGGTGCCTGGTATACCTTCATCACCGTGACCTACATCGCCAACGCCAAGATCGGCTTCAACATTGTTTGGCCGGTTGCTTACGGCATCGGCATTGCGGCTGCTGTGGCCTATGTGGGCATCATTCTGTGGTATGGCAACAAGCGTTCTTCCAAGCTGAACATCAATAAGTAACTTTTACATCTTCATCCCTTCTTACGGCTCCGCCGCGGATATCCGCAGCGGAGCCGCTTTTTCATGCGCGGGGTCTCCCGAAAAGCAAACAATTCCCGTCCCGGAGCGCGGATTGGCGCTGCGGGACGGGAATTGCCGCATACAAAACGCAATATTCGACAAAAGTTATACAAATAGTTGTGAGATCAGGCGGGGTTCGTGGCCTCTTTGCCGCACAGCAGCCGCAGGGCTTCCACATAGCCGGCCAGGCCGTGACCCCGGATGGTGGCGGTGCAGGCGGCGCGGATATAGGAGGTATGGCGGAACTCCTCCCGGGTATCCGGGTCGGAGATGTGGACTTCCACCGTGGGGATGCGCACGGCCTTGACCGCGTCCAGCAGGGCGATGCTGGTATGGGTATAGGCACCGGGATTGATGATGATGCCGTCGGCCTTGTCGAAGTAGGCCTGCTGGATGGCGTCCACCAGGGCGCCCTCGTGGTTGGACTGGAAGAAGCTGACCCGGACGCCCAGGCTGTCGGCCTCCTGCTGGATCATGGCCTTGAGATCCTCATAGGTTTCATGTCCGTAGATCTCCGGCTGCCGGATGCCCAGCATGTTCAGATTCGGACCGTTCAGTACTACAATGTACACAAAAATCCCTCCAGATTGCCGCGGCGGTTTCCTCCGCCGGGCCGTTGTTGTCTGCCTCCGCGTCCCGGAACCGGGCATACAGCGGGGCCCGCCGCTGCCACATGGCGCCCAGATCCGCTCCTTGGGAGAGGGGGCGGCCGTCGGTGGCCAGGGTGTCCAGGGAGCGCAGCAGGTGGTAGATGCGGCCGTTTTGATGCAAGGAGGCATAGTTGGCCTCCACCGTCACCACGCCGCCGCCGGTGAGGAGAATTTTGCCGGAGCATGCTCCGGCCAGAGCCGTCTCCTCCTGCTCCAGGGCCCGGAAGGCGGCTTCGCCGCCCTGGGCGAAGATCTCCGGAATGGAGCAGCCCGCCCGGGCTTCGATGCGCTGGTCAATGTCGATGGCCTCCCGGCCGGTCAGGGCAGCCAGGGCCGCTCCCACGGTGGATTTGCCGCACCCGGGCATGCCGATGAGGACGATGTTCTGGGTCTCGCGCCGGAGCTGGGATAAAATCCGCTCCGTCTCGCTGTCCGGAATGGAGCGCTGGAAAAAGTGCTCCTCCGCGGCCTTGGCCTGGGCCACCAGCATGGGAAGTCCGTCACAGCAGGGGATGGCAAGGGATTCCGCTTGCAGGAGCAGCGCCGTCCGCCGGGGGTTGTATACCACGTCCAGCACGCCCTTGCAGGCGGGAAAGACCGTAAGATCCACCGGGGACTGTCCATTGTTGGGGTAGGTGCCCACCGGCGTGGTGTTGACCACGATGTCGGCATCGGCGTGGCGGGCGAGGTTAGCATAGTTGTCGGGGCCGGAGCGGGAGATCACCACCACCGCCCGGGCGCCTTCCTGCCGGGCCACATACTGGGCGGTGAGCGACGCGCCTCCGCTGCCCAGAATGACCACTTTCCGTCCGGCAAAGGAGATGCCCGCCCGCCGGGCCATGTAGGAAAAGCCCGCGGCGTCGGTGTTCCAGGCGCAGAGCTTGCCGTCGGAGCGGCGGCAGAGGGTGTTCACGCTGCCAATGGCCTGCGCCTGGGGATCGATGACGTCACAGTAGGGCATAACATCCCGCTTGTAGGGAATGGTGACATTGAGTCCACCCAGATTCTCCTGCTGCAAAAAAGCGGGCAGGTCCTCCGGCTCCAGTTCGATGAGGCGATAATCCGTGCAGCCCAGGGCGGCGTGGATGGGAACCGACCAGCTGTGGCCCAGTTTGCGGCCCAGCAGGCCGAAGATCGGCGCGGCCACGGCTCAGACCTCGGCGTAGCTGCCCAGGAAGTTGAAGTCCGCGCAGCTGCGCTCCAGCTCTTCCAGCATGGGCAGGACACCCGGCTCCTGAACGGAGGCCTCCAGTTCCAGGAAGAAGATGAACTCGAAGTTCCGGCCGCTGACGGGGCAGGACTCCAGCTTGGTCATGTTGATGTTCAGAGCCGCCAGCTTGGAGAGAATCTCGT